>JAAYLH010000015.1 GCA_012521995.1 Bacteroidales bacterium
GGTTAAGGTTAAGGTTAAGGTTAAGGTTAAGGTTAAGGTTAAGGTTAAGGTTAAGGTTAAGGTTGAGGTTGAGGTTGAGAAAGATTCTTTGATTTACGAATATCGATTAACCCGGCCTGCCCTCCTTCAGCGGGTAAACCGGCTGGCAGGGATTTTTGATTTAAGAAGTTAACCCAAAACCGGTCAACGTCATTTAGGCATTGACAGAACCTTAAACCTTGAACCTTATACCTTGAACCCCAAACCCCTAACCTTAAGCTTTCTTCCCTGGTTTCCTGCCCCTGAGCATCCGGACCCTGCCATTCAAGTCTTTCTTCAGCTCAATACTTACAAAGCCTTCTTTTTCAATGCATTGTTTGGTTTCCCGGCCCAGGTTTTCATTGATCTCAAAGAAGAGAAATCCCCCGGGGTTGAGCCATTGGAATGCTTTGGAGGCGATTGTGCGGTAGAAAATAAGGGGATCGTCATCGGGGACAAAAAGGGCGGAGTGTGGTTCGTGGTCCAGCACGTTGGGCTGCATGAGCCGTTTCTCCTTTTCCATCACGTAAGGGGGGTTGCTGATCACCACATCCAGATCAAGTAAGGGTGGGTTATCCTTCAGGATATCAAGGAGAAAGAAGCCAACGCTAACCTGGTTTTTGCGGGCATTGTGGCTGGCGAGTTCAAGGGCCTCTGCAGACACATCGCAGGCCTGGATTGTTGCTTTGGGCATTTTGCCGGCCAGGGCAATGGGGATGCAGCCGCTGCCCGAACCTATATCGAGCACCGACCATGGCGCCTCCAGGCTGCCCCGCTCCTTTTGCAGGGTATCTATGACCCATTGCACAAGTTCTTCGGTCTCGGGGCGGGGGATCAGGACCCTGTGGTCCACTTCCAGTTCCAGGTCAAGGAAGTGGGCAAGGCCAGTAATGTATTGCAGGGGGACGCGCTGCCGGAGCTGAGCAATCACCTTTTCGAGAATTTCAATTGATTCAGGCTGAACCGTAAGCCGGGCGTTCAATACCCTTTCGGCTGGTCCAAGCGAAAAGAAATGACAGAATATCACTTTGGCCATGGCCTGCAATTCCTTTTCGGGATAAACACCCTGAAGGCTTGAAAGAAACCACTGCCAGGTGTCCCTTATTGTTTTCATTCAATATCTATTGAATGTTGTCAAAATCGGGATACAACAGATATTTTACCCTGATTTTTTTAAATTCTTCCAAGCCGGGTTTCCATGACTCCCTGATCTGGGCTTCGGTCTGCCCTGCCAGCACCTGGTTGCGCAACAAATTGTTGCCTGCCAGGCGATCAAAATAATTGTTGAAAAACTTATCCTTTTCGGGGTAGTTGCGGAAGGCCTCCAGGAGGTAGCTTAGGTCGATTTGGCGCCCGGCCATTAAATCTTCCAAAGGCAGGTTGCGCAAGTCTTTCCCGTTACAGGTCTCACCCAGGGCAGGGGGATTTGGAGCTGCTGCGAGGCTTTGTGGGACAAAAGTGAAGGGAAATTTTTGGGCGGGAAGCCAGGGGTTTCCAAAGACCTGGAACGGCATTGGAGTACCCCTGCCGATGCTTATCACAGTCCCTTCAAAAAAACACAGGGAGGGATAAAGATATACTGCCTGCATGTTGGGCAAATTGGGTGAAGGGGCCACGGGCAGCTGGTAGAGGTCGTTGTGGGTGTAATTCTCCACAGGGATAACGGTGAGGTCACATTCCGCCTGGTATCCGAGCCAGCCTTCGCCCTTGACCATAAGGGCATATTCGCCCATCGTCATTCCATGCACCACGGGAACCGGGTGCAAGCCTACGAAAGAACCATATTTTGGATCGAGTAATGGCCCATCGATGTAATGGCCGTGGGGATTGGGTCTGTCGAGCACCATGACCGCCTTGCCTACGCGGGCTGCGGTTTGCATGATCATGGACATGGTGGAGATATAGGTGTAAAAGCGCATGCCTACATCCTGGAGGTCGATAAGGATCAGGTCGACATCGGCAAGCTGTTCAGGCCTGGGGCGACGGTTAGCGCCATACAAGCTCACAACGGGAATCCCGGTCCGTTCATCCAGGCCGCTGTCGACCAATTCGCCTGCAGCCGCAGTTCCCCTGAAGCCGTGTTCAGGGCTGAAAACCTTCACCACATTGAAGCCTGCCGAGCGCAGGGTATCGACCAGGTGCACCTCCCCAATCATACTTGTGTGATTGGCGGCCACAGCCAGGCGCTTGCCCGCAAGCAGCGGAAAATATTGGTCGGTACGCTCAGCCCCGACAAGGATTTTGGGAGTTTCTGAAGCAATCATTTCTTCGCCTGCAGACCGGGTTTGATTTCTGCAGGAAGAAAACAAGGGAAAAAACAACAACAGGCCCAGGGCTATTATTCGGGTAATTGAGCGATCTATTTTCATTGAGCAGGCTTATTTAAGGAATGTATTATACAATTTTACAAAAATTTATTGAGCCGCAGGAAACAAAAAAGGGGAATCAGCGATTCCCCAACAAAGCGTTAACCTGGTTAATAACTCAGGTAGTTTCCTGTATGGATTCTTCCACCCCGGGCAAGTTATCGGAGGTATAGGCCGGACAAAGCTCGCGGCTCCGACAACCTGACATTCCCATTGAAAGCAGGGCAAGGGCAAAGACAAACAGGCCAATTTTTCTTTTCATAAGGCACGATTTATTGATTCAACACATTAATATCCCTTTGAAACAGGCAAATATAAATAATTTTTATACCTGTAAACAAAAAAACCTTTCCGGGGAGGCAACATCGGAAAGGTTTACCACATACTCGCCAGTTTAATTGTTAATTAGGAACATGGCAGCGCCTGTGGCCGGCTTCAATACTTCCAATGATCTTGCGTAGTTAAGGATGTTATTAATAATCTGCGGGTCCGGGAGATCGGCCATAGCCTCTTTCCGGCTGGCAGAATGCTGGTCTACCCTTGAGGTAGGCTCGTCTGCAAACGGGGCCGGAATACTGCACCCTGGAAACGCGTGAACAAACATCGATAACTCGTTTTCTTTTGTAAAAAATTGCTTCATGCAGTAGGATTTGGTGAATAACTGATTTTTATTCCAGGCCAGGAGGGCTTCCCCTGTCTGACCCGTTGAAAAATAGCTTTCGGGCTGGTTTTCAAAATTTAAACGTTGCCTTGTGATGGTTTATTTTTAATCATCAAAAAAAGAATAAAATTTTCATTGTATTAAGAGGTAAACGGTAAAGCCTGCATTAAATTATTTTCGCAAAAAAAATCAGGAGCACGGTAAAGGTAAATTTGTATTTTTGTTTTTGTTATGAGCCAACAGATAAGGCTTCAAAAGTAAAAAAAGAAGCCTGATCAAGGGCTTGGAGACTTTTTGTACAAAAACGAGAAAAACCAAAACCATAACTTATGAACCTTCACGAATACCAGGGAAAGAGCCTTTTGAAGAAATACGATGTCCCGGTTGCAGAGGGCATTCTTGTGGAAGACCCATCCCTGGCACGTGCTGCCGCGGAGGAGCTGGAACAACGTACAGGATTGAAGATATGGGCGGTGAAGGCCCAGATCCATGCAGGGGGTCGCGGCAAGGGAGGCGGGGTAAAAATCGCCCATTCGCTGGAAGAAGTAGAGCAGTTTGCCCATCAGATCATCGGCATGCAATTGGTGACCCCTCAAACAGGTCCTGAGGGGAAAAAAGTAAGAAAGGTTTTGGTTGAGCAAGGCATTTACTACCCGGGGCCTGCTGAACCCAAGGAATTTTACTTCAGCATTTTGCTCAACCGGGCTAGTTTGCGCAATATGATTCTGTATTCGCCCAGGGGGGGCATGAACATTGAAGAGGTTGCCGAAGAAACTCCAGACCAGATCTTCACCGAAGAAATAGACCCCAGAGTGGGTATACTGCCCTTCCAGTGCCGCCATATTGCCTTTAACCTGGGGCTTAATGGGCAGGCATACAGGAATATGGTGAAGTTTGTCCCAAAAATTTACCAGGCTTACATAGAGAGCGATGCCACCCTGCTTGAAATCAATCCCCTGTTTAAGACATCGGACGATAAGATTCTAGTAGTGGATACCAAAATGGTCATTGACAACAATGCGCTGTTCAGGCATCCTGATATCGAAGCCATGCGCGACATCCACGAGGAAGATCCCATGGAAGTGGAAGCCGGGCAGCACAACCTGAGTTACGTGAAGCTCAACGGCAATGTAGGCTGTATGGTAAATGGCGCCGGGCTGGCCATGGCTACCATGGACATTATCAAACTGAGTGGCGGCGAGCCTGCCAACTTCCTCGATGTGGGCGGCTCAGCCAACGCAAAGCGCGTGGAAGAGGCCTTCAGGATCATCCTTAAGGATCCCAATGTTAAAGCCATCCTGGTAAATATTTTTGGCGGTATAGTGCGCTGCGACAGGGTTGCAACGGGTATTGTAGATGCATATAAGAATATTGGCGAAATCGATCTTCCCATCATTGTACGCCTGCAGGGCACCAACGCAGAGGAAGCCAAGGAAATCATCGACCATTCAGGACTGAAGGTGCATTCAGCCATCCTGTTGAAAGAAGCAGCAGACCTGATCAGAACTGTCTTGAAAGAATAGTTTGCCGACATCCAGGTTTTCTTTTCAAGGTAATCCTCCGGAAGAGAAAAAGCCACGGACTCAATAGCATATAGGGAAACCAGCCTGAATGAAATACATGCGGGTTTCCCTTTTCCTTTGTTTTGAACATTCAAGGTGTTTTTACTCTTGAAATAATAGATCGCTTTGAATGTTATTTACTAATTTTGGGGCAATTGTCCCGGAACATTCTTTATTTCAATAAATCCATATTCATGAAGACGACAGTATTTAAAGAAACGCATGAAGCCATGGGCGCCAAGATGGTTCCCTTCGCAGGCTTTTACATGCCCGTTCAATTTGAAGGCGTGAACGCAGAACACGAAACCGTGAGGAAAGCCATAGGGGTTTTCGATGTTTCTCACATGGGCGAGTTTTGGATTGAAGGTCCAAAAGCCCTGGCACTGATTCAGCGGGTGAGTTCAAACGATGCATCGGTGCTTACCAATGGCAAGGTTCAGTATGCCTGTTTCCCGAATGATCAGGGGGGTATTGTGGATGATTTCCTGGTTTACCGTTTCAATGAAGAGAAGTACCTGCTGGTGGTTAACGCTGCCAACATCGACAAGGACTGGGCCTGGGTCAGCAAGCAGAACGCAAGTATTGGAGCAAAAATTTCCAACGGTTCAGATGGCATCTCGCAACTTGCAGTTCAGGGCCCTCTTGCCATGAAAGCCATGCAGAAGCTTACCGGTGAACCCATTGAAGACATGCCCTTTTACACCTTCAAAGTGCTGGAGTTTGCAGGGGTTGGCGACGTGATTCTTTCCACCACGGGATATACAGGTTCGGGTGGCTGTGAGCTTTATTTTGCCAATCAGGACGGTCTGAAGGTCTATCAGGCTGTTCTGGAAGCGGGGAAAGAATTCGGCATCAAGCCCATAGGCCTTGCAGCCCGCGACACCCTTCGCCTGGAGATGGGGTTCTGTCTTTATGGCAACGACATCAACGACACCACTTCCCCAATAGAAGCAGGCCTGGGCTGGATCACCAAATTTGCTGAAGGGAAGGATTTTATCAACCGTGAGAACCTGCTGAAGCAAAAGACTGAAGGGGTGACGCAAAAATTGGCTGGCTTCCAGATGGTTGACAAGGGAATTCCAAGGCAACACTATCCCATCAAGGATACTGACGGCAACACCATTGGAGAGGTTACCTCAGGAACAATGGCCCCATCCCTGAAGGTAGGCATTGGAATGGGTTATGTTAAAACTGCTTTTGCCAAAGCGGGTACCGAGATCTTTATTGACGTTCGCGGGAAAGCCCTGAAAGCTGAAGTGGTTAAACTGCCTTTCTATAAAGGATAAGGTCCAAATCACTCAAAAACGGCTCCTGTTGGACAGAATCAGGGGGAGCCGTTTTTTCATAAGATCCGAAAAATGTTCAACGAAGAGGGTAAATACAGTGTAGAAGTATGCTTCTCGCCCCTGTCATGGTCACTTTATGACCGTGACGATGCCGTAGTAGTAATCACTGATATTTTCAGGGCAAGTACTGCTATGTGTGCAGCCTTTCATAACGGTGTTAAAAGCATCATCCCTGTTGCTGAAATCAGCGAAAGCGAAGCATACAAAGAGAAGGGGTATATTGTTGCAGGAGAGCGGGATGGACAGAAACTGGACTGTGCTGACTTCGGTAATTCGCCCTTCAATTTCCTGGAGCCGTCCCTCAGGGGCCAAACCATTGTAATGAACACTACCAACGGCACGCAGGCCATCAAAAAAGTTGCCCACGGCAATAATGAAGTGGTCATTGGAGCATTCATCAACCTTAGTGCCGTGGTCCAATACATCATGGCCCTGAAACGGCCCGTGGTGGTTTTTTGTGCAGGATGGAAAAACCGCTTTAGCATGGAAGACACCCTTTTTGCAGGAGCTTTGGCAGAAAGGCTTTTGAATGACGGTCGTGGCGATTATCATACAATCTGCGATGCGGCCATTGCCAGCGCTGATCTATGGCTGCTGGCCAAAGGAAATCCCCTTGGGTATATTGAAAAGGCGGCCCATCGCCATCGCCTGCGCAAGATGGGCCTAGACGACATCATTGAATTCTCGCTTACGGCCGATTATACCCAGGCCATACCCGTGCTCAGTGGAAAAGAGCTTGTTGACGCCCATCGATTGGAATAACTAGGGAAAAATACTTGCCTTCGATTTCATAATTCCTTAAATTTAAAGGCTGAAGAAAAGAGCCGCTGAAATGAAACAGGGAAGAAATATCCTTCCTGTGCTTTTCTTTGTATTGTTCAGCCTGACCCCTCCAATGGGTAGCCAGGGATTTGGGTTTGTGGCTCACCGCAAGATCAACCGCATGGCCGTCTTTACCCTTCCGCCCGAGATGCTGGGGTTTTTCAAAAAGCATATTGAATACCTTTCTGAACATGCTGTTGATCCCGATCGCAGGGCTTTTGCCATCCGGGGCGAAGCTGAAAGGCATTATATTGACCTGGAAAGATATGGGGCCTCCCCTTTTGACTCTATCCCAAGGCGCTGGACCCAAGCCGTGGAGAAATTCACCGAGGACACCTTGCAAGCCAATGGGGTGCTTCCCTGGCACATCAACCTGATGATGATCAGGCTAACCAATGCCTTTGGAGAACGTGACGGGGCAATGATTCTTTATCATTCGGCCCAATTGGGGCATTATATTGCCGATGCCTGTACGCCACTGCATACAAGCATGCATTACGATGGTATCAAGCCTGAACACAAGGGTATCCACGCCCTGTGGGAAAGCAGGCTACCCGAGATTCTTTCTGAGGAGTTCAATTACCTGGTAGGCAGGGCTGAATATATTGAAGATCCTCTTGAAAAGGCCTGGGAGCTGGTGGAGATGAGCCACCAAATGGTTGATTCCATATTTTTAGCATATGAGCAGGAACTTGAAAAGTATCTTCCAGACAAGGTATATTCCTTTGAGGTCAGGGGGCAAGCCCTGTCGCAGGTATATTCCCGGGAGTTTGCACTGGGGTTGAACCAGGGCATGAATCAAATGTTGGAGCGGCAGGTGCGCAGGGCGGTAAAATGCGTAGGGGATTTTTGGTACACTGCCTGGGTCAATGCAGGGCAACCCGATCTGCAAGCGCTGGAGAGTACAAGAATCAGCCGCCGGCTGGATAGGTTGCTGAAACCAGAACAGAAAGAATGGGAAAAAGCAACGGAAGCTGTTGGCAGGCCCAATCCTGAATGAGCATTTTCTTTGGGGGATGCTATTCCATAAACCTACGGTTGAAGTAGAACAGCATCACAAAAATGCCGGTAATGACCAAAAAGGGAGAAAGCGTCTTAAACAGCCACAGAAAAGGAACCTTGAGAAAAACAAAGGGAAGTATCAGGAACAGCAACATCGACAATGAAAACATCCAGTAGCCCACTTCCACCCTGTTCCACATTTGAATCAGGCCAACAAAAGCAGTCACCGAAAGGATAAAAGCCACTATGGAATAAATCAGCCCAGCCACAGAGACAAGGCTTTGGGGCAAAATACCGGGGCGCATAAACTCCATCAGATCATTCTGAATACCCCCAAGGATCAGAAAAAAAAGAGAGAAGACAAGGTTAAATCCTCCAAATATGAAGGCCATGACACACAAAACCTTATATTGAAGTGGCCGCTCCTGATAAGACTGGATATATTCGGGCGTCATGATACAACAGAATTTGTTGTATCAAAAATAAGGATTTATTGAAACCTTACCAAATAAAGCTTAGTATTTATTAAAAAATAAATTATTTAGACTAAACCAGGTAATTCCAAGGATTTCGTTCACTGATAAATTGCCTTGCTTTCTCCATTTGAGGATACATGACAATGTCATCTTCAACAAAAGGAACCATTTCACGAAAATCGCCAAGCAGTTTTTTCAAAAAGTCAGAAGTCCTTCCGCTATCCCTGAAACCCATGGCCTGGCTGGCGTTCATCAATTCAATTCCAAGAAGCTTCTCGAGGTTTTCAGCAATGCGCAAAGTCTTAACGGCAGCATTGGCACCCATACTTACATGGTCTTCCTGCCCCTGGCTCGATTCAATGGAATCGACCGAAGCGGGGGTGCAGAATTGCTTATTCTGGCTAACAATGGACGCTGCAGAATACTGGGGGATCATAAAGCCTGAATTAAGTCCCGGGTGGGCCACCAGGAACGGGGGCAGGTTGCGGGCTCCCGAGATGAGGCGATACACCCTGCGCTCAGAGATATTGCCCAGCTCAGCCAGTGCAATCCCCAGGAAGTCGAGGGTTATGGCCAGGGGCTGCCCATGGAAGTTACCGGCAGAGATGATCAGGTCATCTTCAGGAAAGAGAGTCGGGTTATCGGTAACCGCATTGATCTCGTCCTCAAAAACGCTGCACACATAACGGATGGCATCCTTGCTTGCCCCGTGAACCTGGGGGATACAGCGGAAAGAGTATGGGTCCTGAACATGGTCTTTTTTCTGGCTGATCAGCAGGCTGCCCTCCAGAATCTTCCTGAAATTTTTTGCGGTTTCTATTTGTCCGCTGTGGTGCCTTACCTGGTGCACCTGGTCAAAGAAAGGCTCAATACGGCCGTCAAAACCTTCCAGGGAAAGCGCCCCAACCAGATCAGCCCAGAGGCTCAACTCTTTGGCCTTGATCAGGGAATAGCTTCCAATGGCAGCCATAAACTGGGTGCCATTCAACAAGGCCAGGCCTTCCTTGGAAGCCAGTTCAAAGGCCTTCCAGCCTTTTCGTTGCAGTGCTTCAGCAGCCGTCATGCGCTGCCCCGCAAAGGTTACCTCACCCAGCCCCAGCAAGGGAAGGCTCAGGTGGGCAAGAGGTGCCAGATCGCCTGAGGCACCAAGGGAACCCTGGTTGTAAACTACAGGCAAGATATCGTGATTATAGAAGTCTGTCAGCCGCTCCACTGTTTCCAGCCTTATTCCCGAATGGCCGTAAGAAAGCGACTGGATCTTCAGGATCAACATCAGCCGAATCAGTTCGGGGGATAACTCCTCTCCCATACCACAGGCATGCGACATCACCAGGTTCTTTTGCAGGACACCCAACTCCTGACGCGAGATACTGTGGTTGCATAAAGACCCGAATCCGGTGGTAACCCCATAAATTGGGTCATCCTGATTACTGATCTTTTCATCCAGGTATTTACGGCAGGCAATGATCCTTTCACGTGAATGCTCAGATAAGGCTAATTTCTTTTTTTCTTTGAGGATGCTAATCAGGGTGTCGAGGGTTATCCTTTCAGGACTGATATAATGAACTTCCATTATGAATAGTTTACGGATGATGAGTAATAATTTTAATAAGTGATTCTGCCGGAAGCTGCTGTTGCTCGCCTGACTTCATGTTTTTCAGGGAATACAGCCCTTGGCTTATCTCGCTGTCGCCTGCAAGCACCACAAAGGGGATTCTGTTCTTATCGGCATACTGCATTTGCTTTTTCATCTTTGCAGGCTCGGGATACATCTCGCAACTGATGCCATGCAGGCGGAGTTTCTGGAGGAGGGGAAGGCAATAATTTCTTTCACGCTCCCCGAAATTCACTGCCAGCACCTTTGAAAAGGAACCCATTCCTTCAGGAAACAGATCCAGCTCCTTCATTACATCGTAGATGCGGTCAGCGCCAAAAGAGATGCCCACTCCCGAAGTCCCGGGCAAGCCAAAGATCCCGGTCAGGTCGTCATACCTCCCGCCCCCGCATATGCTTCCCATTGAAACTTCGCATGCTTTCACCTCAATGATGGCCCCCGTATAGTAATTCAATCCACGCGCAAGGGTAAGATCAAGTTCAAGTGCACATCCCAATGGAGTATTGGAAATGATATCAAAGACTTCTCTTATTTCTTCAATACCCTTCAGGCCCACCTCTGAACTTTTCAACAATTCAGACAGGACCCCCAGTTTTTCCTTATCGGAACCCCGGAGCAACAACACCGGCTTCAATTTCTCTATGGCTTCAAGGCTCAGCCCCCGTTCAAGCAATTCCCCGTTTACCTTTTCCAGACCAATCTTTTCCATTTTATCAATGGCTACTGTAATATCTGTCAGTTTTTCCTCAAAGCCAATATATTGAGCAATGCCTGCCAGGATCTTCCTGTTGTTGACCTTAATGATCACCTTGATGCCCAGGCTTGCAAAGACCTCATCAATGATCTGCAGAAATTCAGCCTCATTGACCAGTGAATCGCTGCCCACCACATCAACATCACATTGGAAAAATTCCCGGTAACGTCCTTTCTGCGGCCTGTCGGCGCGCCAAACAGGCTGAATCTGGTACCGCTTGAAGGGAAAAGTGATTTCGTTCTGATACTGAACTACAAAACGGGCAAAAGGCACCGTCAAATCATAGCGAAGACCTTTCTCGGTGATCTGCGGAGTGAGTCGACCAGTATCACGTCCCTGCCAGATTTCCTCCTCAACTTTCGAAGCGAAATCACCCGAATTGAGTATCCTGAAGATCAGTCGGTCGCCTTCTTCCCCGTATTTGCCCAGCAAGGTGGATAAATTTTCCATAGCGGGGGTCTCAATCGGCTTAAATCCATGAAGTTGAAAAATCCTGCGGACGGTATTAAATATCAATTCCCTGCCTGCAATTTCCAGGGGAAGAAAATCACGGGTTCCTTTGGGAATGCCTGGTTTTTGTATTGCCATCTATACCATTTTTATTGCTGCCACAAAATTAAGCCCTTTTTCCAAAAAGGGCAGGCAAAAAAAATAAATGCAGAGCTGTAAAATGATTTGAACAAATTTTTCTAAATTTGTTTAAGATTATAGTCTTTTTTAGCTATTTCTGATTCTTATTCTCGTATCAGATTTTGTTTTGTAAAATTATCCCTTTCATTATTTTAATTATTATTCATCGTAAAATTATCTTTTCATGAACAATTCCAAAAGTCCCCTGACTCGTATCGGGGTATTCTATGATGGAAATTATTTCTTACACGTTAGCAACTATTACAATTACGTTCATCCGCGAAAGCGCAGGTTAAGCATAGCAGGCCTGCACGAATTCATATGTCAGCAGGTGGCTGCCGAAGACGGAGGAGAGTTTAACCTTTGCCACATTGTTGATGCCCATTACTTTCGCGGGCGTATCAGTGCCCAGGAGGCCTCTCAGCGCGGAAACCAGTTGTATTACGAACGGGTCTTTGATGACATCCTGATGTCGGAAGGGGTGGTGACGCATTACTTTCCCCTGAAGTCCTTTTACGGAAAACGCGAAGAAAAAAGCGTGGACGTGTACCTTGCCCTGGAGGCCTATGAAGCCGCTATTGCAGGAAAAATAGATGTCCTGGTGCTGATTAGTTCTGATGGCGACTTTGTTCCCCTGATCCGCAAACTCAATGCATTGGGCGTCAGGGTGATGGTTCTGTGCTGGGATTTTGAGTTCACTAACGACGAAGGCCAGAAAATGGTGACCCGAACCTCCCAGCACCTCCTGGAAGAGGTGTCATATCCCGTACAGATGCACGAGCTCATTGACAGCCGTTTGAAAAAGAATGATCCAATGGTAAGTTCACTCTTTGTTCAGGAAGATTACAACGCAACGACTTCTGAAGAAGATGAAGATAAATTTAACCGCATTGATCAGGAAGACGTTAAGACCAGTGAAGTCCTCAGTTTGAAAAACGGCTATGGGTTTATCAAGTATCCCAACAACAACCTGTTCTTCCACTATACCGATGTGCTGAATGTTGACTTCAATGAACTCCTTACGGGAGATGAAGTGGAGTTTACCGTGGAAAGGAAATACAATGGCCAGGATGTGGCCAAAAACGTAAGAAAGATCAACTAAATCAACCCTTGATCACTGCAAGGGGTTTCAGTTCAACCAGGATGTCCACAAGGTCATCCTGGTTTTTCATAACCACCTGAATATCTTTGTATGCCCCCGGGGCTTCCTCCAAGTCTCCTGCACTTCTAAGTGCATGAAAAATGCCCTGGTCATCCAGTTTTTTGATTTCCTTTTTCAGGTCAAGCGACCGTATGGCTTCCTTGCGGCCCATTTTGCGGCCAGCCCCGTGGGAACAACTCTCAAAACTCTGTGGGTTACCCTTGCCTTTTACAATATAACTGTTGGCGCCCTGGCTGCCGGGAATAATCCCCGTGGTATCCTTACCTGCCCGGGTGGCGCCCTTGCGATGAACCATGACTTCTTGACCGAAATGGCTTTCCAGGGCCGCAAAGTTATGGGCGATATTGATCAAAGGGGCCGCCCTGAAGGCCCCCTTGAACTGATCCCCGAAAACCGACAGAATGTTATCCATCATCAGGCGGCGATTGGCAAGGGCAAATTCAATGCAATAATTCATTTCCGAAAGATACTGGCGGCCTTCCTTACTGTCCACAGGCAGCCAGGCAAGCTGGGCCGAACGCGGGACATTGCTTTTCCACTGCTCATTAAGCCGTATGGCCAGGCGGTTATAATAGTCTGCCACCTGCTTGCCAATATTTCGGCTTCCCGAATGCACCATAATCCAGAACTGCCCGTCTGATCCTTTTTGAACTTCTATAAAATGATTTCCTCCACCCAAGGTGCCTATCTGATAGGTTGCGCTTTCATATTCCCTATTCACAACAGGCATTTCAATACGGCTTTCCCTGGAAGGCATCCGCTTTTCATCCTGGGGCTTGCCGTGATGTTTAAATCCAAGCGGCACCAATTCCCTGATCTCGGCCATCAGGCCTTTCAGGGTTTTGGGATCAATTTCGCTGAGGGAAGTCTGCACGGCGCACATCCCACAGCCTATGTCTACGCCCACGGCATTGGGGATAATCACGTCTCTGGTGGCGAGCACCCCTCCGATGGGCATCCCAAACCCCTCGTGGCAATCGGGCATCAGGGCAATATGGCTGAAGGCAAAAGGAAGACGCGCCAGGTTTCGGGCCTGCATCAGGGCGCCGGGCTTAATGTCGTTCAGCCACATCTTTATGGGCAGGGGCTCATCTTTAATTTCACGGATCATCTTTTGCCGGGCTTAAGGAGGATGAAGGTAATTATTTTCCTTAAAAAATCCCGGCACAAAGGCAGAATCAGCAGGCTTTGCTGCAATGCAAGAACCTTTATTACTACCTTTGCAACGAATAAACAATTCAGAAAAAACATGGCATTAAACTGTGGAATGGTGGGGATGGCCGGAAGTGGCAAGACCACCCTTTTCAATTCATTATCAAAAGGCCGCGAAGCCGATACCCAGATAGCAGGAAAGGCAAACCTCGGGCAAATTGAAGTCCCCGACCCAAGGCTAGATGCCATTGCTGCCCTTGTGAAACCCGCAAAAGTGGTACGCACCACCGTAGAAATCATCGACATCCCCGGGCTTACCAAAGGGGGGGCCACCCAGAAGGGCGCGGGGCAATTCCTGGCTGAGATCAGGCAGACCGACGCCATCATCCATGTGTTGCGCTGTTTCGATGATCCCTTGGTGCCCCATATAGAAGGCTCCGTAAACCCCTTGCGCGACAAGGAAACCATTGACCTGGAGCTGATTGCCAAGGACCTCGAAACCCTGGAGAAAAAAATACAGCGCATAGATAAACTGGCCAGGGTGGGCGAAAAAGATGCTAAGAAAAACCTGGATGTGCTCACCAAGGTGCAGGAACACTTCGAAAACGGTGAACCTGCCAGGACTTTCCCATTCAGCGATGATGAAATGGCATTGATTGACGACTGCTTTTTCCTAACCATCAAGCCCGTGATTTATGTGTGCAATGTGGATGAAGGCTCCGCTGTAAATGGAAACAAGTATACGGAAATGGTCAAGCCCTCCATTGGAGCCGAAGGCGCTGAAATGCTTATTATCGCAGCAAAAGCTGAAGCTGAGATTGCACAGCTCGACAGTGAAGACGACCGCATGGCTTTCCTTGAGGATATGGGGCTTAAGGAACCGGGAGTAAACAAACTGATCCGCGCCGCCTATCATACCCTCAACCTCCACACCTTCTTTACTGAAGGCCCCAAAGAAGTTAGGGCATGGACCATCCACGCAGGTACCCTGGCTCCAAAAGCCGCAGGGGTCATTCATTCCGACCTGGAACGCGGATTCATCCGGGCTGAGGTCAAACGATGGGAAGACTTTGTGGAACTGGGATCAGAACACGCTTGCAAACAAGCAGGGAAATTTCACATCGAAGGCAAACACTACCTTGTGAAGGACGGCGATATCTTTCACGTCAGGTTTAACGTTTAAGAAAAATAATCCGGGTCATTTTTCGAAAAGGCTGCCTCCTTAAATCGGGGCAGCCTTTTTTGCCTTACTCAGGGTAACTGTTAAAACCAGGACCTGACACACTATTCAGAATATGCTCAGGCTGTTTCAGATTCAATGATCAAACGAAGTTAAAACGTGTTTTAAACGTAGTTAAGACGTGCACGCACGTTTAAACTACGTCTTAACTACGTGTTAACTACGTCTGAACTACGTCTGAACTATGACTCACAACTGATCCATTAAAGGTTTCGAATGAATCTTGTTTTTAAAAAGGACCCAGTACAGAGAAGTGAACCTCACTGATATAACCTTAAAGAAGAATGGCACAGCTTATTCCGGGTGAAGCAGTCAGGTATTGCAAAAAAAAACAGGTCGTCTTAATCATTTAAGACGGCCTGTTTGTCTTATGACTCCTGCCAACAGATCAAAGGGCAGGAGATTGCAAAGCCTCAGGCTTCGAAAAAATCCTGTAAGGCATCAAGGTAAAAGCCTTTCCAGCCTTCCACCATATTCTCGTATGCATCCTCAGGGATGCCAAGGTGTTCTACCATCATTTGCGTTCCCCCTTTCTCAGGAAAGAGCTTGATGGTTACCACCGAAGGTTCCGCTTCTCCTTCAAAATACCATTCCTGTTTCAGCATTTTTGCGGTTTCAAAGGCTATGTTTCGACCTGTGATTTCGCCGTTGAGCATGCTGAATTCTGAATCGGGTTCTTCACTCATGGTGGCCGGTTCTCCACTCCAGAGTTCAATTGTAAAGGGGTTTGTCAGCGCCCGGTATACTTCTTCGGGGGTCGCTTTGATCTTTCGGTACAATTTCAGGCTTTTCGACATGATTTATTTTTTCTTTTTCAAAACAAATGAGGTAAGGGCAGGGATATACAACATCAGTCGCTGTTGGCCTTGTTCTGTGTGGGTTGAATATTCAGGTTTTTCGTCGAGGCGACCAAAGCCTCCAAACTTGAGGTTGTCGGTGTTCAGCACCACGCTGTAATCCCCGGAAGGGACATCGACAGGGTAATCTGTATAGGAATCAAAGGGATTGAAGTTGAATACAAACACCAGGTCTTTGCGGCCAATCACCAATACCTGATCGGAAACATGCTCCATCAGGCGGTTTACGGAGGAGTGCAACAAAAGTTTCTCCTTGCTCACCAGGCCAATCATCTCACGGTCAAAGGCTTTCAGGAAATGATACCTGAGCTGGTGATCCTTCATCAGGCTCCATTGCCTGCGCGCGTGATGATACGACCAGTTGTTGTGCCTGTTGGGGAAATCAATCCATTCGGGATGGCCAAATTCATTGCCCATAAAGTTCAGATAGCCGTTTCCTGCCGTGGCAATGGTAATCAGGCGGATCATTTTATGCAGGGCCATCCCGTTGTCGATTGTAAGATTTGGCTGATCCACCCGCATATTAAAATACATATCCTGATCCATAAGCCAGAAAATAATGGTCTTATCCCCTACCAGGGCCTGATCGTGAGATTCGGCATAGTGAATCGTTTTTTCGTCCCAGCGCTTGTTAGAAAGCTGATGGAACATATCGCCCACATGCCAGAACTGGATTCTTTCCTCTTTAATGGTCCTGATCCAATAGTCGGGCACGCCCATTGCAAGCCTATAGTCAAAACCAAGGCCCCCCAGGCCCTGGGGGGTGGCCAATCCGGGCATCCCGCTCATTTCCTCGGCAATGCTGAGGGCCCCGGGTTTTACTTCGTGGATAAGCTTATTGGCCAGGTAAAGATAGGTGATGGCATCTTCATCCTGGTTGTCGTTAAAATACTGGTCATAGCCCATAAAGGCTGTTCCAAGGCCATGGTCCAGGTAAAGCATGCTGGTCACCCCATCGAAGCGGAACCCGTCAAAGCCATATTCTTCGAGCCAGAACTTGCAATTGGAAAGCAGAAAATGCAGCACCTGGTTCTTGCCATAATCAAAGCAACGGCTGTCCCAGGCAGGGTGATTGCCCCGCGGGCCATCGTGAAAGAACTGGTAATAAGTCCCGTCATAGCGGCTGATGCCTTCCACTTCATTTTTAACGGCATGCGAATGGACAATGTCCATAATGACTTTTAAGCCCATCCCGTGTGCTTCATCAATCAGCGCTTTCAGGTCCTCAGGTGTTCCAAACCGGCTTGAGGCCGCAAAAAAAGCATTGACGTGGTATCCAAAAGAGCCATAAAACGGATGCTCCTGGACTGCCATCAATTGAATTGTATTGTAACCTAAGTCTTTAATATGAGGCAACACATTGACCCTGAATTCCTCCCAGGAGCCTACCTTGTATTCTTCCGTAGCCATGCCTGTATGGGTCTCATAAATCAGGGGGAAGAAGTTCTTATCGTTCTTCAGGGAATTTTTCCACTGATATTCCTCCTCAGGAGCCCACACCTGGGCATTCCAGAGGTGGGTGACAGGATCTTGCACCACCCGCCTGGCCCAGGCTGGGATACGGTCGCCCGATCCGCCTTCCCAGCATATAAATAGTTTGTAATGGTCAAGATGCTTAATGGAACCGGCTGGAAGGACAAGCTCCCAGTTGCCATTGCCAATAGGCTGAAGTTTATAGGAGTCATCCAGTTTCCATTGGGAAAAATCGCCGATCAGGAAAATAGAGTTTGCATTGGGCGCCCATTCGCGCAACACCCATCCATCCCCTGTGCGTTGAAGCCCAAAATAATGATGTCCGTTGGCAAAATCACCCAAACTGCTTTCGCCTGTCAACTCCTTTTCCTTTTCATATGCTTTGCGCAGGCGGTTTATGATCTTGTGGTTGTAGGGCTCCAGAAAAGGGTCTTTTTTTACAAAATCAGGCGTCAGCATAGCAGGGAGGGTTATTGGTTTGAAATCAGGTAATCGCCTAAAAAATCTTTATCAAACATAAACTTTTTTATTCAACCTAAGGAATTTTATCTCAGGCTTTTTTCAATGAAAGTTGTATTTTTTCACTTCCCCACCCCCCTTTTTCTCATTGCCAGTGCGGCAAAAATACATACCTTTGCGTAATTTTAATTCAATCTAAATAAAGTTAATATCCTTTCGTGCACCATGACCTTAAATGATCTCAAGAACGGGGAACGAGGCATCATCCTGAAAGTCAAAGGACGGGGTGCATTCCGCAAACGGATCATTGAAATGGGATTTGTGGTGGGGAAAACCGTTGAGGTAATCAAAAAGGCCCCCTTACGCGACCCCATCGAGTATTCCATCATGGGATACAACGTGTCGTTGCGGGGAAGTGAAGCCCAGCTGATTGAGGTTGTACGCGAAAAGGATTACCAGACCAGCGAGGAGAAGGCCTTTGACGGGACCATTACCCGTGACCGCATCAACCACCTCAGGCGCTACGGAAAGACCATCAATGTAGCGCTTGTGGGAAATCCCAACAGCGGAAAGACCACCTTCTTTAACTTTGCCTCCGGTTCCCGCGAGCGTGTTGGGAACTACAGTGGGGTGACCGTTGATGCCAAGGAGTCGCGTTTTCGCATGGGCGGGTATCAGTTCAAGATCACAGACCTTCCGGGGACTTATTCCATTTCGGCCTTCACCCCCGAGGAGGTGTTTGTCAGGAACTTCATCCAGGAAAAGCTCCCTGATGTGGTGATAAATATTGTGGATGCCTCCAGCCTGGAGCGTAATCTATACCTTACCACCCAGCTTATTGACATGGATATCCGGGTCATCATGGTGCTGAATATGTACGATGAGCTGGAATCCAAGGGCGATCAGCTCGATTACGATTGCCTGGGGAAAATGATCGGTATTCCCATTGTGCCTGCAGTAAGCTCAAAAGGCAAGGGAGTTCGCGAGACCTTCGAAAAGGTGATCGAGGTATATGAAGACCGCAACCCCGTGGTGAGGCACATCCACATCAACTACGGCAATACGATGGAGCGCTCCATCAAAGACATCCAGGACCTGATCAATGCCCCCGGGAACCAGGACCTGACGGACCGTATTTCCACCCGGTTCCTTGCCATCAAGCTCCTGGAGAATGATAAGGAGGCGGTGAAACGGATCATGGAGAACTGCCACAACCACGAAGAGATTTTGTATTATGCGGGGCAGGAAATGACAAAGCTGGAGAAAGAATACGGGGAGCATCCTGAGACCGTCCTTACCGACCTGAAATATGGGTTTATCTCCGGCGCCCTGAAAGAAACACTGAAGCCCGCAGTCACTGAGGCACGAAAGACCAGTGAGTTGATCGACACCCTGATCACCCATAAATTATTTGGCATCCCGATATTCCTCTTTTTGATGTGGGTTATGTTCTGGGCTACATTTACCCTGGGCAATTACCCCATGGAATGGATAGAGTCAGGCGTTACTGCCCTGTCTGATTTCATGAGCGGGCAAATGGCTGACGGTCCCCTGAAGGATTTGATCATCAACGGGATCATCAGCGGTGTGGGCGGGGTCATTGTTTTCCTTCCCAATATCATGCTGCTGTTTTTCTTTATCAGCCTGATGGAAGACACGGGCTATATGTCGCGGGCAGTATTTATCATGGATAAGGTGATGCATAAGATCGGGCTCCACGGGAAATCCTTTATTCCCCTTCTGATGGGCTTTGGCTGCAATGTGCCGGCTATCCTTGCCACGCGAACCCTCTCAAACCGCAACGACCGTCTGCTCACCATGCTCATCAATCCTTTCATGAGCTGCAGCGCCCGTTTGCCCATTTATGTCCTGCTCATCAGCGCTTTCTTCCCAGAAAACCAGGGCAGTATGCTTTTCCTGATTTACCTTATCGGGGTTATGGTAGCCGTTGGGGTGGCCCTGTTGTTCAAGAAAACCCTCTTCCGTACCCAGGAAGTGCCCTTTGTAATGGAGCTCCCACCCTACCGCATGCCCACCATGAAAGCCACAACCACCCATATGTGGAGCCGTGCCATCCAATACCTTAAGAAGATCGGGGGAATCATCTTGGTGGCATCCATCATCATCTGGGCACTGGGCTACTTCCCCAATGGATATCATTACCAGCAAAAGATTAGCACCCAGCAAGAAGTGTTGATCAGCGAGTTTGAGAAAAAGGTTAATGCAAACCCAGCCCTTAGTGAGGAGGAAAAGAAGGTGCTTGAGGAAAAACTCGATGAACAACTGCAATACACCACTGCAGCCGGATATACAACAAGACTGGAAAACAGTTACATCGGAAGAATTGGAAAAGCCGTTCAGCCCTTGATGAATCCCCTGGGATTCGATTGGAAAATGACGATCAGCATTATCTCAGGGGTGGCAGCAAAGGAAATCGTAGTGAGCACCCTTGGAGTACTTTACCAGGCCGATGAGAATGTGCAAACACAAAGCCCATCACTTATCGAAAAACTAAAGACCCAAACATATACCAACGGGCCTTTGATTGGGCAGAATGTGTTCAACAAAAGGGTGGCGTTCAGCTTTATGCTGTTTGTACTGCTTTATTTCCCTTGTATTGGGGTAATTGCAGCCATCAGCAAAGAAGCCGGGCACTGGAAATGGGGCGTGTTCACCATTGTTTATACCACCCTGATAGCCTGGGCTTTTTCCTTTATTTTTTATCAGGCAAGCGGTCTGTTTGTTTAAAAAAATTGCGAACCATGACACAGTGGATCATAACCATCGGAATCTTAATCCTGGTATTTATTTTTACAATCCTTAAACTGGTCAGAGCCTTTCGTCGGCCCAAAGGGGAAAGCACCTCTCCTTGTGGTTCCTGTTCAAGCGATTGTGCGTCCTGCCCTTTCCTTTCCAGGGTGAATTTTCCCAATAATCTGGAAGAAAAGAGTTAGCAAAGGGCTTTTTTTATTATTTTCGGTTGAACATTCAATTCAATCCTAAAGCCATTAACTTGAACCTTCAGCCGGTATTATTGAAGTACTGGGGCTTCAGCACCTTCAGGCCCCTCCAGGAGGAGGTCATCCGCTCGGTGCTTGACGGCCAGGACACCCTTGCCCTGATGCCTACAGGGGGTGGAAAATCGCTGTGTTACCAGGTACCTACAATGGCCGGGGAAGGATTGTGCATTGTGGTCACCCCCCTTATCGCCCTGATGAAGGACCAGGTGCAAAACCTTAAAAATCGCGGTATCAAGGCTATAGCTGTCCACCATGGCATGAGCCGTCTCGAAATGGACATTGCCATCGACAATTGTGTGTATGGCGATGTCAAGTTTCTTTATCTTTCACCCGAAAGGCTAACCACCGACTTGTTGCGGGTAAGGATTCCCAAAATGAACGTCAGCCTTCTGGCCGTTGATGAGGCGCATTGCATCTCGCAGTGGGGCTATGATTTCCGCCCGCCTTACCTCAGGATTGCCGAGGTACGCGAGCTGATGCCCAAAACCCCTGTCCTTGCACTGACGGCTACTGCTACCCCTGATGTGATTAAGGACATCCAGGAAAAGCTTGAATTTCGCAAGCCCCAGGTGTTCCGTAAAAGCTTTGAGCGCAAAAACCTGGCCTATATGGTCCTGGAGGAAGAAGACAAACTCAACCGCTTGCTGAATATCTGCAGAAAAGTCAGTGGACCCGGGATCGTTTATGCCCGCAACCGAAAGAAGACCCGTGAGATCGCACAGTTCCTGCAAAGGTACAAGGTGTCAGCCGATTTTTATCACGCAGGTCTGACCACCCCCGATCGCGACAAGAAGCAAAAGGCCTGGATGACTGAAAAGGCAAGGGTAATGGTCGCCACCAACGCCTTCGGAATGGGCATCGACAAAGCCAATGTGCGCTTCGTGGTTCATATGGACCCACCCGATTGCCCTGAAGCCTATTTCCAGGAAGCAGGACGTGCTGGCAGGGATGGAAAGAAAGCCTTTGCCGTGCTGCTTTTTAACAAGGCGGACATTACCGACCTGCAGCAACACCACGAACAGTCCTTCCCCCCAATTGACTTTATTAAAAGGGTATATTTCGGACTGGGTAACTATTTCCAACTCGCAATCGGAACGGGAAAAGATCAGACCATGCAGTTCAACCTGAATGATTTCTCCGAAAACTATGCACTGAATCCCATTCTTACATTCAATGCCCTGAAATTCCTCGAACGCGAAGGTTATATTGCCCTTTCGGATGCCCTTTCAAGCCCTTCAAGAGTTTTTTGCTCTATCGACAAGGAAGAACTGTACCGCTTCCAGCTCTCAACCCCTTCTTACGATTCCTTTGTCAAGATACTCCTGCGATCCTATTCGGGAATCTTTACCGAATTTGTCAAGATCAACGAAACAGACCTGGCTAAACGATTGAAGATCAGCAGAGAAGATGTGGTAAAACGCCTCCAATGGCTGCAACAGGTCAACATCCTGCAGTACGAACCTCAAAACGAGATGCCGGGCCTGACCTTCCTGGAAGGCAGGCTACAGGAAGACCAGTTGCGTATTTCCCCTGAAGTGTACCACGAAAGACGAAAATTCGCTAAGAAAAGGCTTGACGCAATAATTCATTATGCTAAGCGCAAAAACAATTGCAGAAGTATCACCCTGCTGAACTACTTCGGGGAAAACATCAGGCAACGTTGTGGCCAGTGCGATGTATGCATCGAACGGAACAAAGCGGAGGTTTCCAACTACGAATTCGACCTGATCCTGAAGGAAATAAAACCCGTTCTCCAGCAAAGCCCCATTCCTCTTAAGGGACTACTGGGAGGAATCCCTCCCTCGATGTCTGAAGAAAAAGTGATCAGGGTAGTACAGTGGCTAATTGAGAATGAGAAAGTCAGACTTCTTGAAGATGGCATAAGCATGAAATGGGCTGAATAAAAAGCCATGGCCATCAGGGCCAAATCTAAGGAACAAGCTTATTCTCCCTCTCTTTTCGCTAACTTTGTATGTTTGAATCCAAAAAGAAAACCATCCCCATATGCAGAAATACAGGCACATTTTCTTTGATCTCGACAGAACCCTGTATGATTTCGACCGCAACAACCGAGAAACCTTATTTCAGCTATTTCAGAACTTCGAACTTCAGGAAAAAGGCATCAGCAACTTCGATGAATTTCTTCTGACCTATAAAGGCATCAACCTCGCCCTTTGGGAACGTTACAAAAAACAGGAAATCACCAAGGAATACCTCAATATCACCCGTTTCTCGGAGACATTAAAGGCCTTCGGCCTGAACCACGGACTGGCAAGCCGGTTTGCCTACGAATACATTCGCCTGAGCCCCCTGAAGACTCATCTCGTTCCGGGCACCATGGAGATCCTTCGGTACCTCAAGCCCAGGTATCCCCTGCATATTATCACCAATGGCTTCGATGAGATCCAGTTTCTAAAGATTGAGCGCTGTGGCTTAAATCCTTTCTTCCACCACATCATCGTCAGCGAGGATGCAGGCGCCCAAAAGCCTGACCGCAAGATCTTTGATTTCGCCTTTGAAAAAACCGGTGCACATCCAAATCAATCCATATTAATTGGCGATGATCCACAATCGGATGTCAATGGTGCAAAAATGGCTGGAATGGACCAAATTTGGCTGGCACAACCAGGCGAGGCATCAGAATACGTGCCCACTTTCAGGATCAACCATTTGCTGGAGTTAAAGGATATTCTTTAGAAAGGCCTAGAAACGGGCAATGGGGTGAATTCCGCCCTTTACGGTATCTCCAATCTTTACTTCAGGCTTTACATCCAGGGGTAAATAAAGATCCACACGCGAGCCAAACTTTATGAAGCCAAGCTCTTCTCCTTGTTGTACCTGTATGTCTTCCTTGCTATAGCAAACAATCCGCCTGGCCACAAATCCCGCCACCTGATGCATAAGGATTTTCTGCCCTTCCTTGGTTTCGAAGACAATGGAGGTACGCTCGTTCAGGGTACTGGACTTGGGATTCCACGCCAAAAGGAATTTACCGTGATGATGCTTTTTATACAACACCTTGCCACCCACGGGGTAGCGGTTCTGGTGCACATTGGAAGGAGACATAAATATGGATACCTGCAACATTTCTTTCTTGAAGTACTCCTTTTCTATGGTTTTCTCAACTACAACTACACGTCCATCCGCAGGGCTAAGCACTATGTTAGGGTTAACCGTGATCTTGCGGCTGGGTGAGCGGAAGAACTGAAGCGAAAAAAGCAACAGGAGCAACAATGGGATATAGATCCAAAGTACCCAATTCCCTGCATCAGGAAAAAACAGTCGATGCAAAACCCAGAAGGCAATGGGGAAAAATGCGAAAAGGCAAATGGTGGAATAACCTTCCTTGTGAATCTTCATATTAGGGGTCAGAATACAATGATTAAATAAACAAATACAAACGGGGCAGCCATGATCACACCGTCAAACCGATCCAGTATCCCACCATGCCCGGGCAATAATCTGCCGCTATCCTTAGCATTGATGCTACGCTTAAACATCGACTCAAAAAGATCACCATAGGAAGTGAATATGACTACAATCAGTGAAATGACCAACCAGTCGAGGGTGCCGATCTGAATAAAGTAACGCGAAATCAGCAATCCTGTCAGCATAGACAATACCCCGCCCCCCAGGGTCCCTTCCCAGGTCTTCTTGGGTGAAATACGCTCAAACAACCGGTGCTTCCCAATGGCTGAACCGACCAGGTATGCTCCTGTTTCATTCATCCATACCAGGAAAAAGAAACCCAGCAACAGTTCAGGATGATAGGTCTCCGGCATCAGGTTAGGATTGGGAAAGTAATTCAGCAGCGAAAAAGGAATAGCAATATACATGAGACCGAAAAAGGTAAACGCAATGTTGGTAAAGGGGTTAGGTAACTTTCGATATAGTTCAATAAGAAAAATCAGAAATACAAAGGCAAAGTTCAGCATCAGGATTCCCCTGTCAGTATGTCCACAGGCAATAAAAGCATTGGACAGAAACATAAACGAGCCTGAGGCAATCCCTGCTAATTTATTGGGATAAATGCCTGCCGTTTCCACCAGGCGGTAAAATTCCCACAATCCCAGCACTGTTATAATAAGAAAAAGTCCTGCAAAGAAATAAAAATGGGAAATAATGGACACCACCACCAACACAACAAAAACAATGCCCGTAAGCGTCCGGAGTATCAAATTATTCACAGTCCCTCCCTGTTAATGATTTGCCTGGCTCTTAATACATTATCTTGTTCAACATACAACTCAACCTCTCCGAAATGGTAGGAAGAATCCTGTTTATTTATTACCACACTCTTAATCTCAAAATCAATCAACACAGCCTGAACCATTTCAACCTGATAAATATAAGGCGAGCTATAGACCAATTGCCAATTATCTTCCATATACCTCCAGGCAAAACTGAAATTTAACGGTTGTCCACCAGAAACAAATACACCTCTTTGGGCCCGTGCGCGCCATGGACAAGGGTTTTCTCAATATCTGCGGTACGGCTGGGACCCGTCACAAAAGTGATCATAGAAGGCAAAACACCGTCATATTTCTTGTTCAAAAACTGAAATGCATCCTTTATATCCCAAACCAATTGACGCGTTGAAGCAACCACAATATGCACGGGAGGATAAATAAAGCTGCGACGTCCCCCGCCCTGTATGCTGCTCATAACAATAGTTCCCAGGCGGCTGACCAATACTTCACAACTGGTGAGCGATGCCTGGCACTCCTCCATCATTTTGCAGTCCCTGATGCAGGCTATGCCTTTTTCGCCCAGGAATCCTCTAAAAAACTCTTCCCCACAAAATAGCTTGTCTATCCCCTTATCTTCCAAAAGAGCCCTGAGGTTATCACCAAATTCTTCGTAATCCGCGCAATACACAAACTTTCCGTTGACCTTTGAGAAAGCCTCGGCAAAAGAAACATCAAGGAATTCCGAATCGGGGGCAGCATGAACCGGGCTTTCCAGGTCAACGCTTTCATAGGGAGGAAGCATTTGATTCACCAGTGCATCCCTGACCTTCTTCAGTATTTTTTCCTTGGTGGTGCTTTCTTTCATTATTCCGGGCTTGTATGAGCAGGGTCATTACCGTCAGGTGAAACCACTGGGGGTAAAACCTCATCAGGGGGGGCGTTTTCTCCGGCCTGAGGCTCTTCAGGGGCTGGACTGGCAGTCTCTATATTCTGCTCGGCCAGGGTCTCAGCTTCAGGCTCATATGGGCGCTTTCCAAAGACATGCTCCAGGTCTTCCTTGAAGATCACTTCCTTTTCCAGCAATAAGTCACCTAACTGAACGAGCTTGTCCTTGTTCTCGAGGATGATTTTTTTCGCACGCTCGTAGGCCAATTCCACCAGTTTGCTCACTTCCTCGTCAATAACCTGGGCCGTTTGCTCGGAGTAAGGCTTGGTAAACGAATATTCACTCTGTCCTGTACTGTCGTAGAAACTCACGTTTCCGATCCGTTTGTTAAGGCCAAAGTACACCACCATTGCATAAGCCTGTTTGGTCACTTTCTCCAGATCGTTCAGCGCGCCTGTGGAGATCCTGTTAAAGATGACGTCTTCTGAAGCCCTTCCGCCAAGGGTGGCGGTGATCTCATCAAACATCTGATCATAAGTAGTGATTTGCCTTTCCTCTGGCAGATACCAGGCTGCACCCAGGGCTTTCCCCCTTGGAACGATGGTCACCTTCACCAGCGGATGGGCATGCTCAAGCAGCCAGCTCACCGAGGCGTGACCAGCTTCGTGATAGGCAATCACTTTTTTCTCCGATGGCGAAATGATCTTATTGCGCTTTTCAAGTCCCCCGATAATGCGGTCCACCGCATCGAGGAAGTCCTGGCGCTCGACCATTTCCTTATTCCTTCTGGCCGCAATCAGGGCAGCCTCATTACATACGTTGGCAATATCAGCCCCTGAAAATCCGGGGGTTTGGCGTGCAAGGAAATCAGAATCTACATCTTTCGCCAGTTTCAGAGGCTTCATATGGACCTTGAAAATGGCCTTGCGCTCTACCAGGTCGGGCATTTCCACGTGAATCTGACGATCGAAACGTCCTGCGCGCATCAGGGCACGGTCGAGGATGTCGGCACGGTTGGTGGCGGCCAGAATGATGACTCCCTGATTTGTGCCAAAGCCATCCATCTCGGTAAGCAACTGGTTCAGGGTGTTCTCACGTTCATCGTTGGCACCCGTCATGGGATTCTTGCCCCTGGCACGGCCTATGGCATCAATCTCGTCAATAAAAATGATACAGGGCGCTTTCTCCTTGGCCTGCTTAAACAGGTCGCGAACCCGGGAGGCCCCTACCCCAACAAACATCTCAACAAAATCAGAACCACTCAGCGAGAAAAAGGGTACCTGGGCCTGGCCGGCAACAGCCTTGGCAAGCAGGGTCTTCCCTGTTCCCGGAGGGCCTACCAGTAACGCTCCTTTGGGGATTTGCCCACCCAGATTGGTATATTTCTTTGGATTCTTCAGAAAGTCAACAATCTCCATCAGCTCAATCTTGGCTTCCTCCAGGCCCGCTACGTCCTTAAAAGTTACACTGACGTGGGTATCCTTGTCGAAAAGCGTGGCCTTCGATTTGCCTATGTTGAAGATCTGTCCGCCTCCTGAGGCACCCGCCATCCTGCGCATAATAAACAGCCAGAACACAATCAGCAATCCTATGGGAAGCAGCCAGCCCAGGATGTCAGTACCCCAGTTTCTGCGCTGCTCATAGAAAACAGGTACCCGCTCTTCCACGGCAAGGTCCTGCTGGCCCTCACGAACCATCATTTCAAAATTATCTACCGACCCGATCTTAAAAAAATAATGAGGGCGCAGGGCATCCACAGTGCTCGTGCCCCGGCCTTCCAAATCCTCATATTTCTCCTGGTCAAGCTTGTCCTGCTTCAGAAAAACCTCTACCATCTCGTTGTTCACTACCACCAGTTTTTCCACATCCCGGGTGGGCAGCATTTCAACTTCAAAACGCTGCTGCGAAATCTCAACGGTGGAAGTGCCCCAATTGAAGAAGTTCAAGGCGATCAGCAAAACCGCAAGAATCCCGTAAATCCAATAAAAGTTGAATCCGGGCTTTTTTTGGCCTTTGCCCCCCTTTGGCGCACCGGTTTTGGGATCATTGGGTTTTTTGCTCGTATTGTTGTTATTATCCGTACTCATTCAGTTGCAGATGAAATTTTAAGCAATTGTAATTTATTCTCCCTCTACCAGGGTGCGGGGTGCGTCGGCCCAGAGGGCTTCCAGCTTGTAAAATTGTCGAACCGGCTCCTGGAAGACATGCACTACAACGTCCAGGTAATCAAGTAAAATCCATTCGGCATTGGAAAAGCCTTCGCGGCGGCGGGGACCATACCCTGTTGCCTTCCTGGCCTCAGCTTCTACCGAATCGGCGATGGCCCCCACATGAGGCCTTGAACTGCCATGGCAAATAACAAAATAATCGCATACGGTTGAATTCAGCTTAGCCAAATCCAGTATTACAATTTCAAGTCCTTTTTTTTCCTGAATTCCTTTAACTATCGAATCAACAAGGGTTTGTGCTTCGTCTTTCTTTTTGGGTTTTACCATTCCGGGGATGTTAATATTACCTGCAAATTTAACATTATTTACGCACATAATGTTTTAACATTTTTGCGAATAATTGTTAAGAGCCCATAATTGACTAATTTTGTCCTTTCTTTTGAAAAATGGCAGCTCCTGAACCCCTGATCATCCACATGGAGGCTACCGATTCAACCAATCGTGAAGCCTTTCGGTTGCTGAAGCAATTGCCTGCTGCCGAGGGAACTGTAATCCTGGCAAAGGACCAAACGGCAGGACGTGGCCAGGGACAATCAAGCTGGGAAAGCAAGCCGGGCGAGAACCTGACTTTCTCGGTCATTCTACGCCCTGTTTTCCTGCCTCCAGCAAGCCAGTTCCTCCTCAACCAAGCCCTCGCCCTCGCAGTCAGGGATGGCATCGCACTATTGCTGCCACCTGGCGAGCCCGTCCTCATCAAATGGCCCAACGACATCTTCTGTAAAAACCGAAAAGTTTCAGGAACCCTGATTGAAAACCAGATCATGGGCAGCCAGCTTAAAGTTAGCGTGGCAGGCATAGGCATCAATATCAACCAGGAGCGCTTCTCGCCTGAAGCTCCCCTGGCCATCTCACTGAAAACCATTGCTGGAAAGCCTTATGAACTGAATACCGCTTTCCAGCTTGTTTATGACTCCATCATGAAATGGTACAGGGTTCTTCGCGAAAAAAACAACGCCCTGATCAGGGAAACCTACCTTGCCCACCTGCTTGGACTTGAAGAAACCAGGCGCTTCTCAGACAAAAACGGGATCTTTTCCGGGGTGATAAAAGGGATTGACGAATTTGGACGTATCCTTATCCAACTTAGCGATGGTCGGCAGATGAGGTATGATATCAAGGAAATAAGCTTTCTATTTTGACCCGGCCGAGAAAATCTCCTCCAGCTTATCAGCCAGCATATCGACCAGGTTCTGTAAAGGCGCCGATGCGACCATTTTAAGGAAAGGGTTCAGCTCAGCAACAAACACTATTTCCACCAGACTGCTGTTCTCCTGCCCGGGCTCCACGCTACAGTCAAGGGTATAGTCGATGGGGTTATCGCCCTCAGCAGCAATGTGGATATTTTGAAAAGGGACTTTTTCCCTTATGCGCATCGCCAGGCTGGCCATTCCCTGTATGGTAAACGAACAGCTGTCTTCATCGGCCTGCCAGTCAACGATTTGGGGCGGCATCAAATCTTTGAAGTTACGAAAATCACTCAAAAAATGATATACTTCCTGATGGGCTGCATGAACAAGCACGCGCTTACTTTGGAATTTTGTCATAATGTTTCACAGAAAAATTGGTATAACCTATTTACCCCAGGCATAGGGGTCTTCGCGCCATTTCGAAAGCAGCTCAAGCTCCTCTCTGCTGATCCTGCCCTCCTGCAGGGCAGTATCGAGCAGGCAGGTGTAATTGCTCAAAGTCATTAAATCAATGCCATGCTCCTGCATCGCTCCGGCAGCCTCAGGCAATTCATACGAAAAAATGGCCAGCATGCCATTCACTACAAAACCTGCCTCGCGCAAAGCCTTCACTGCCGCAAGGCTGCTCATGCCCGTCGAAACAAGGTCTTCAATCACCACAACCTTCTCCCCCTTCAGTAGCCTGCCTTCCACCTGGTTTCCCATACCATGGCCTTTGGCAGCGCTGCGCACATAAACAAAGGGCAAGCCCATCTCTTCAGCTACCAGGATGCCGTGGGCGATGGCACCCGTTGCAACACCAGCTATCACTGCCGCATCCGGATAGTGCTCGCGGATGAGCCTGCTGAACTGCAGGGCGATCTGCCGCCTGACCTGCGGAAAGGACAAGGTCTGACGATTGTCGCAATATATAGGAGATTTGATCCCCGAAGCCCAGGTAAACGGCGTTTGGGCATCCAGTTTTACGGCCTTACTCTGAAGCAATAAACTGGCAATGATACGGGCAACTTCACTGTCACATTTCATATTACAAACCTACACCAAATTTTAGTAACTTTCCAATTGCCCATTCAAATTTGAAAAAATCCTGAACATCCTGAAAAAAAACTCCATATGAACACCATATACCTCCTTGATAAAGAAATCAGGATCACGCACTTAAATGACTCGGTTAAAGGAAGCCTTGAAATAAGCGCTGAACCCCATCAGCCACTTCCTTTCCGGGAACATTTCAGCCGTTTTGTGACAGGACCAGCAGGGACAAGAATGGTCTTAAAATCATCTGACCCCCTTTGGCTCCTCAGCCACGTGGCTTCTTTTTTTGTCCCACGGGAAGCTATGGGCGGCTTGGTCACCAATCAAAAAGGGCAGCTCCTTTTTATCTTCCGCCAGGGCAAGTGGGACCTCCCCAAAGGCCATCCCGATCACGGAGAAACGCCTGAAGAAACCGCCTTGCGCGAAGTGGAGGAAGAATGCGGAATAGACCGGCTCAGCATCATTGCCCCCCTGCCCTGCACATTCCACGCATTCCCCTTGAAAGAAAATACCTGGGCCTTGAAGAAATCCGGCTGGTTTCTTATGACCACAACCTCCACCAAAACACCCACCCCACAAATTCAGGAAAACATAACGAGGGCTGAGTGGGTAGATAAGGACAAGCTCCCCGGGATCTTCACCAATGTATTCGGCTCTGTAAGGGAGTTGGTCCTTACTGCCTTTCATGAAAAAATGCTTTAAACCCGCCTGCCCATCCCAGCCCGCTGGCCTTAGCATTTTTCCCTAAGGATGCATTTTCTTTTTCCCGAAAGTGGACCCACCCGGGTCATGCAACCATTCCTTGGCCGTTATCAGTAGGGACATTGTTTTTAGTTAAACCGTAGTTAAACCGTACTTTAACCAATTATAATTGGTTAAAGTACGGTTTAACTACGGTTAATATTCAAATATGAATTTGCCCATAAACGACCTTGAATCATCCCAGGATAAGGATAAAATTACACAACACGCTACAAATGAGCGTTTAGCGTTTAGAAAGAAAAAAAGCGGCAATGCCCGGGGATGCTGGGTCAAAATTTCACCTGATCGGGGACAAACTGGGAGGCGTCGCCTCCGTTTCGGATGATGTCGCGGACGATGGAAGAGGTGATGGCGGTGTGTTCGGGCACGGTGAGCATAAATACCGTTTCGATATCGGGATGCATTTTCTTGTTCATCTGGCCGATGCTGCGCTCAAACTCAAAGTCGGCGCTGGTCCTGAGACCACGCAGGATAAACCTGACCCCAAGCTTACGGCAAAGATCAACGGTGAGCCCCTGGTATTCAATGACTTCCACCGAAGGATGATCCTTAAAGACCAGGCGGATCCACTCCATACGCTTTTCGACGGGGAACAAGCCCTGTTTTTCGGAGTTATGCCCAATGGCAATGATGATCTTCTCGAACAGGGGGATGGCCCTCACCACGATGGATTCGTGTCCTCGTGTGATGGGATCAAAGCTTCCGGGGAATAAGGCTATGGGTTTCATGGCTTGGGATTTTTATTCGGTGGCTGGTTTTACAAAAAAGGAGAAATGCACTTTCCCGTATTTTCTTTCTTCCTTGAACTGTGGGAAAAGAGTGAAATCCGCCCCTGCAGGATGTTCCAGGATGAGCCATCCGCCCGGCTTCAGCAGGTCACGCGAAAAAACGGCTTCGGGGATGCGTTCAATGCCTTCCATATCGTAGGGCGGGTCGGCAAAGAAGATATCAAAGCCCGGGCGGCAGTAAGAAAGGAATCGGAACACGTCGGCACGAACGGCTTTCATATTTTCGAATTCAAATTGCCTGATGGTTTTGCTGATGAACTCATAGCACTTGAAGTTGGCATCCACCGCGATAACTTCGTTGGCGCCACGGGAAGCAAATTCGTAAGCCATGCTTCCCGTTCCTGAAAACAAATCGATGACATTGAGTCCTTCAAAATCAAAATGGTGATTCAGCACATTGAACAAAGCTTCCTTTGCCAGATCAGTAGTAGGCCTGACCGGGAGGTTGGCCGGTGGGTGAATGATCCTGCGCTGGTATTTTCCTGCAATTATCCGCATGTGTTCAGGTGAAGGAGGTTGAAAAAGGTGTGATGCGGGATGTCATCAAATTCAGGCCCGTATTTATAGACATCACTCCTGCCCACAAAGCCCGTCTTCTTAAAATACTGGGCAAGATAATCATACTCCTTGGCGTCGAGGCTGATCTCCCCTGCAAGCAAGGCTTCGAGCTTGTGGGGATCGAGCTGAAACTGCTCGAGGACAAAAAACAAGAAATACAATAAATCATCGAATGCCTTATAGGCAAAAGAGTTATAAAAAACAAGCCTGTCGCCTTCAAAAAGCAGGAACTCGAAGTGCCCCTTATGGATATAAAGGACCAGGTCGGTTTTATCCTCACCCAGGCGCAAGGCAGAGAGGAGGTTTTCGATTAGCACCGTGGCGGTATGCCTGACCCTGTGGGAAGGATACAGGAACTCAATCCGCTTGCGGATCATCTCGGGAAAGGGATACAGCCCATAAGCTCCAAGGTTGTTGAGCTTATCGGTTTTCAGTTCATACCCTTGGGGGATGTCGCCTGTGAAATGATGATAGGAATCTCTGCCCGAATGCAGGAAGAGATCGGCAGGCACCAGGGTGAATTGAGGCTGAAACCAAGCCACGCTAATCCGTTCGAAGGAGCCGAGCAGAAGGGGATAATCGCTGATGAATCGCTCGAGATGACCGGGGAAATCAGCAGCAGGTATGCCGGGCTCATATTGATACGATTCGAGCATCAAATACCGGAAGTGCCGCGGATCGAGGATTGCAAAAGAAAATCCATCGAGCGAAAGCTCGATGGATAATATTTCATTTCTTTCCGACCCTGGCAAAAATTGTTTGTCGACAATACTAACTGTCTTACGAAAAGGGCCAGACATACTGTTAATGTTACTCCCAGTTTCCGTCGGTTGAAGCTTCTACCAGAGAACCTACCTTCAGGCCATCCAAACGGGTATAGTAAATAAGATATTGAAGGTCCTTCATGTAATCTTCGGGGAGGGTGTAAGCCTCAAAAACGGGCAATTTCACCATGCCTCTTTCAATCATGCTGGCCGAGAGGTTAAACTTTTTCCCGCCGCTGAAAGGGACGTAAGGCAATGAATCAACAGGGTACCTGGCATGAGCCAGGAGGGTATCCCTGGCAGGCATCCAGATGGTGTCCCTTTGCACGATGCCCAGGCGAACGGCTTCGGCTTCTGTAAGGGAATCGGGTACAGTACCGGTAGCCCTAAGGATCACAATGGAGTCATGTTTGACAAACTGAACCAACGAATCGAGATCGCCAAGGAAAGTACCATATCGGGTGCGATGGGCCGTTTGCGCCGTGCGGATATCTTTCAACCGATCAATAATACGAGCTTCACGGCGCGTTGCTTCTTTTTTGAAGCGTACCGGTTCCATGATGCTGTCATAAATCAGGTATCCAAGCACCAAAATGGCAAGGGCTAAAACAATCTGAATAACTGTTTTCATACGAGTTGATGGTTTTTTTAATGATTATGCAAATGTAAAATAAAAATCGGAATGAAAGAAGAGGAAAGAGATCCAGGTTTTTATACCTCAGGGCCTCCCTTCCTAATCAACATGCAAATATTCTAATTTTTTTTTAATCACCCGCAAGAATTTCTGAAAAACATTTCAATATTGGCATTATTTACCCAAAGGGCCCCGGGCAGGAACGCGGCTGAGCACAGGGATCGCCCGTTTCAGAGGCTTTTTTCATGGTCAGAAAGTCTGGAATGCATTGTCGAGGTGGTGGGTCCGCTTGGTGACTTTCAGGTCTTGCAGCATTTGTGATTTTACCCGAATGGTCAGGTTATAGCTTTTTCGGAAGCCGAAGGGAATCCAGTTAAGGGTCATCTCCCAGCAATGGAGGTCGCGGTAGAGGTCAACCGAGGTATAGGTAATTTCCTTTCGTTCAAAATCGTATCCTGAGCGGAAGCCCAGCCTCCATTTGGGCGTAAGGTTAATTGTCCCATTGACATTCAGCGACTGAACCAGGTTTCGGTCGAAACGCTCATCACGGTAATTATAGCGTGAGTTGTAATTAAAGGTATAGCCAAACTGAAGCGACCAGGGCACGGTATAATCGACAGCGGGGGGACCTGGCAACAAAACATCTTCGCCCTGAAACTCAGCCCCTGGTTCGACCCCGCCGCTGTCCAGGCCTTCCTGTCCCCCGGGCATTTGGCCTGCAGGTCCCCTTAGCTGGCTGCCCCCGGTGCTGCTGGGCTGAGCCTTTGAACTCAACGAATAATTAAAGCTCAGGCTCCAGTTTGTGTTGTTCAGTTTAAGCAGCTTGTTCTGTGACTCCCACAGGAAACGGTCGATGGCTCGCCCCAACGAGTCGGTATCATAAACAGTCCAGCCGCTGGAATAGGTAATGTCAAAATTATTGAACAGCCTGGTGCGGGCAGAAACCCTGATATCGGAGAAATTAAGGGAATCGCGTGCAATGTCGTAACCCCCGTTGATGGAGAAATTGTCGAGCAGGGCGATCTTTCGTTCTCCGCGTTCTGTGGTGTCACGGCGGTTCCTGACTTTCATTTCCAGGTTATTTCCCAGGGAAAAGTTCAGGGTGCCCGAGCGGTTGGCCTGGGGTCCCTGGTAAATCCCCTGTTCGAAGATGGAGTATTGAACATCACGGTCCTCCAGGGGATTATAATAATTCTTGTAATAGCCCCAGAATGGGCTCCCAAAATCAGGCCTGTAATTAAAGCTCAAGTTGGGAGAGAGCACGTGGCGCACGGCCAGGATGGGCCCGCGGCGAAACTGCACCATCCCGTAAAGGCGGGTGTTCAGACTGGCACTGTAGTTAAAATCGCGGGCAGCCCTGAAGCCCGGCACCGTATCGGTCACCACCCTGCCAAAGAGGGTATCGCCCCCTTGCACATACATCGCCTCAGGGTCCCAGTCGCGTTCAATGGTGGAAAAATACCAGCGCTCATTGTAATTGAAACTGTTGCTCAGGTTGAAGTGTTTCAGGACCCTGGTGGAATGGCTGATGGGAATGGCATGGCTGACCCCATTGCGGAAGCGCGACCAGGTTTCCTTTTGAAAAAGCAGGGAATCGACCGTATGAATCTCGTTGCGGGCGTTCATAGTATAATTCATGGTGATGTTCTCATACCACTTCGGCTCACCCCTTGAGTCCTTCCTTCTGAAGGGATGCAGGCGGTTTACGCTGAAAGCGATTTCAGGAAGGCTCAAATCGACGGATTTATTGATGGTGTTCTGACTGTGCCTGAAGTTGGCCGAGAAGTTATAACGCCCAGCCCAGTTGGCAGTATAGGAAACGTTGGATGAGAAAGTATTGGACAGGTAGTCTTGTTCGGAGGTAGGGTTAAACCTGCTGGCCTGTGAGCTCCCGGCATTGACGTTGGCCCTGAAAACACTGTTGGGTCTTGCCTTGGGGTCCTGGCTATGATTCCATACCACACGAAAATCGCGGTTGCGCGAATAATCGGGCAGACCTTCCTCCCCAAGGATGTTGATGGCATAGGTAAGGTTCAACGAGCCCGAATAGCGGTAGCGCACCCGGTAATTAGACCCTATTTTTGCGGCCCAGCTTCCGCGGGTATAAATGTCGCCCCGCAGCGAGAGATCGACATAATCATTGATACCCCAATAGAAACCACCGTTCTCAAGGAAAAATCCCCTATTGGTGGTCTCACCATAAGAAGGCATCAGTACTCCCGAAGCTTGCCCACGCTTGTTGGGGAAAAAACCAAAAGGAACGACCAGGGGGGTAGGCACCCCTTCAATGACTAAAAAGGCAAGACTGGTAATGATTTTGTCTTCAGGAATAATCTTGGCTTTTCGGAAGCCAATGTGAAAGTGGGGATCGGGGTCATCACAGGTGGTAAATTTCCCGTCCTGGACATGGATCACTTTCGAGGGTTGAATCTTCACCACTTCCCCGTGGAGGAAGCCGTCGGCTTCTTCAGTGAACACCTGAAAGGTCCTTCCGCGTTTGGATTCAAAATTATACCACATCTCTTTTGACTGAAAAGACTGGTCACCTTCTGTAAAGACGGGAAACTGGTGCAGCACCCCTGTTGAGTCATTTATTCCACTGGCATACAGTTCATTGCGCCTAAAATCGATCTCCACATAACCTGCCTCCAGGTGTATCTCTCCATATACCAGGTCAGCTGTGCCGTACAAATAAACCTTACGTTCACGCACGTTGAAAAACATACTGTCGACAGAGGAATAATCGACGCGTGCATCCAGGATGGTTCCCGATCCCCTGTGCCTGGGGGCTTCCTGCCCAAGCAGTGAGTCTGGCAGGGTATTTGTACCGGGAATGGTATCGGATACCAACAAAGGGTTTGCAGGATAGCCTGACCTGGCCAGGCTATCGGGCAAATCAACAGGAGCACTTGAGCGGGTACGGGCAGGTACAGTATCGGGAAGCTGCAGGGGCTGAGCACTGAGCCCGCCTGCTGTTGCCGCCTTCATTTGCCCTACCAAAACAATGAGGAAGAGCAGTAAGGCAAAAAACTTAAATCCCAGGTTTGTACCCAATTTTATTTAATGTTACTTTTGTATAATAAGAATGGGCCTGTTGCGTATTATTACCAATGGTTAGCATGGGCAAAACTAACTAAAAAATTGCTTAATAAAGGTGAAACGTTTCTTAATAATTTTTGGTATCTCATTGCTGCTGGTCTCCTTGCCGGCAGAGCTTTTTGCTGACCGCCGGGGTTTTGTTCGCACGGTGGTCATTGATGCAGGCCACGGGGGCAAGGACCCTGGTGCTGTTGGAAGCAGGACACAGGAGAAGAACATCACCCTTTCCATCGCATTAAAGCTTGGCGATTACATCAAGCAAAACTTTTCAGACGTAAAGGTCATTTACACGCGCGATACGGATGTTTTTGTGGAATTGCACCGCAGAGCACAGATTGCCAACGAGAACCATGCCGACCTTTTCATTTCCATCCATTGTAACAGCGCGCGCAATTCCTCTGCTTATGGCTCCGAAACATTCGTGATGGGAATTGACCGCAGCCGTGCCAACCTCGAGGTGGCCAAAAAAGAAAACGCTGCCATCCTCTATGAGGAGGATTACCTGGAGACTTACGATGGCTATGATCCCAATTCTCCCGAATCGAATATTATCTTTACCCTTTTTCAGAATGAATACCTCAACCGTAGCCTCGACCTGGCCTCCCTGGTGCAGGACCAGTTCAGGGAAAGGGCCAAACGAGTAGACCGCGGCGTAAAACAGGAAGGGTTTATTGTGCTCTACCGCGCCACCATGCCTGCTATCCTGGTGGAGGCAGGCTTCCTGAGCAATGCACGTGAAGAGGCCTACCTTGCTTCGGCAGAGGGCCAGGATCATATCGCATCGGCCATTTTCAGGGCATTTCGCGATTATAAAACCCAGCAAGACCAGATTGCTGCCTCCTGGGATCAGCAACTCCTGGCACAACATACTGAAACCCCTGAAGAATCCGGGCCTGTCAGCCCCAAACCTGCTGTTGCCGCTACCGGCCCCGCCCGGGAAACCACAGAAAACAGCCCCCAGATCATTTTCAAGGTGCAGTTTGCCTCCACGCGCGAAAAAAAACCATTGGATGCCCCGGAATTTAAAGACCTGGAGCAGGTTGATTACTATTTCCAGGATGGCCTGTACAAATATACTGTAGGCAATGTGATGACCCTCGAGGATGCTGCAGTGATCCAGGACCAGGTGCAGATGGCAGGCTTTAAGGATGCCTTTGTGGTGGCCTTTCACAACAACCAGCGGATAAGCCCCGCTGAAGCACTCCGCTTGTTGAACCAGTTTAAAACTAACCCTTAATTCTCCCATTTTGAAATTTTCAAGAGAAGCTAAACTCGGCCTTCTGGGAACACTGACCCTGTTCCTGTTTATTTGGGGCTTATCCTACCTTAAAGGAAAAGATCTCTTTTCCCGACAGATCACCCTGATTACTGAATATGATAATGTTTCAGGACTGGTGGAGACCAACCCCGTTGTTGTCTCCGGGGTTAAGATCGGGCAAGTACAGAAAATCACCTTTCACCCCGATGGCTCGGGCAGAATTATGGTCAGTTTGATCCTGAACAAAGATATTGCCATTCCAAAAAACTCAGTGGCCCACCTGAAAGGAGGTGATTTTATGGGGTTTCGCGAAATTGAACTCCTTCTGGGCGATGCGCCCGAAAGGGTTTCAAATGGCGACACCCTTATCTCCAAAACCTCCTCTTCCCTTATGGAAGATGTGGGGCAGCAGTTCGGCCCTCTCAAACAGCAAGCTGAAGGACTCCTGCTTAGTATTGACTCGGTTTTGACTGCCATAAATTTTGTTTTCAACGAGGACACCCGTAAGAACCTTAGCCTGAGCATTGAAAGCATGAAGAATACCATGGTGACCGTAGATCAGCAGTCAAACCGCCTTGCCGCCATTATGGCCAATGCCGAATCCATCACCGCCAACCTGAAGGATAATAACCAAACCATTACCAACATCCTCCAAAACTTCTCAACCATCAGCGATACCCTTGCCGCCCTTGAACTCGGACGCACCATGGCTGAGGTCAATTCCACTATGGAAGCCTTATCCCTGACCATAGGAAAGATCCAGCGGGGAGAAGGAAGTATGGGCTTATTGGTAAACGACGAAGAACTTTACCGTAACCTCGAAACCACCTCAAGGAACCTGGACCTGTTGCTTGAAGATATCAGGAAGAACCCACGCCGTTACATCAACGTCTCGGTATTTGGAAAGAATTAACAAGGCTCAGGAAACCATTTCCTGAGCGAACAAAAAAATAGTCTGCTGATGAATAACGGAAAACCACTGCCTGTCCTTCTTTTTTTCGCGGCCTTCCTGTTTTCGTTCACTTCGTCAGAATCTTCCCGGACAGCCACTTCCCTTAAAACTGCAGTTGAGCAGTTTTCCAGAGATCCAGCACTAAAACATGCTTCCTGGGGTGTTTGCGTGGTGGATGTGGCCAGCGGGCAAACCCTGGTCTCTCATCAAGAGGATTTGGGCCTTGTTCCTGCCTCCACCCAAAAAATCCTGACCACAGCTTCCGCACTGCTGATGCTGGGGCCTGAATATCGTTATGAAACAAGCCTGGGGTATTCGGGCAAACTGGATGCCGATGGAACCCTGCATGGCGACCTGGTGATCAGGGGCAGCGGTGATCCTGCCTTTGGCTCTTCTAACCTGCATGATTCACTGAGTCTGAACAGGGTATATGCTCGCTGGTTAAAAGATATGCAGGCTGCAGGGATCAAAAGAATTTCGGGCCGTGTCATTGCAGATGCCAATGTATTTGATGATGAACTGATTCCCCGAAAATGGATATGGGAGGATATGGGCAACTATTATGGCGCCGGAGCCAGCGGCCTTACAGCCAATGATAATCTCTACACAGTCTACTTTAAGCCTGCCCAAACCGAAGGATTGCCGGCCGCAGTGCTGTTTACCGAACCCGCTGTCCCCGGCATGGAGTTGATTAACCAGGTGACAACAGGCAAAAGGGGCTCAGGCGACCAAGTGTACATTTTTGGGGGGCCTTACCAGATGCAGCGCACCCTGAAAGGTACCGTTCCATTGGGAAGCAATAATTTCCCTGTAAAAGGCAGCATTCCCGATCCCCCTTTTTTCGTAGCTGCCAGCTTCAGCGAGTTCCTCTCGAAAATTATTCCTGATTCAGAAATACTAGCTGTTTCCGTCAGAGACCTGAAGGCTGAAGAAATCACAAGGCTTAAATCGGTACAATTACTCAGCACCTGGACCTCCCCTCCCCTTGCAAGCCTTGCAGGGCATACCAACCTCAACAGCGTGAACACCTATGCCGAGAACCTGCTGAAAACAATTGGCCGCATCCTAAAAGGAGAAGGCAGCACCGATGCCGGGATCAAGGCCATGAAGGAATACTGGGATGAAAGAGGGTTGGACACGAGGGGTATGTTTCTTTATGACGGCAGTGGCCTTTCACCCTCAAACCGCCTGACAGCCAAGCAGTTGACTACAACACTCCGTATAACAGCCCAAAGCTCTGTGGGCGAAACATTCATCTCAGGCCTGCCCCTGGCCGGACGTACAGGATCCATTGCGGGAAGCTTCAAAGGGACCCCTTCAGAAAACGTACTGAGGGCCAAGAGTGGCTACCTGGCTAATGCCAGATCCTATGCAGGATATACCCGCAGCAGGGATGGAAAAACACTTGCTTTTGCCCTGATTGTGAACAATTATGAGGGCAGCCCGGCCTCCATGCGTGAAAAAATGACAAGCCTGATGGACGCCATTACAAGGTATAACCAATAATAGCCCTTTTTGCGAAAAAATTTAATCAGAAACCAAGGAAAGAAGAAAAATTTGTTATAATTTAGCAAGCAAAGAGTAATTATTCCTAACTTTTTAAATTATATATTGACATGCAAGACATAGACTGGGGAAAACTCCCTTTCGGGTATTTTAAGACGGACTACAATGTGCGTTGCTATTACCGTGACGGCAAATGGGGTGAAGTGGAAGTCTCCTCATCCGAGATCATTAACATCCATATGGCAGCCACTTGTTTGCATTATGGACAGGAAGCCTTTGAAGGCATGAAAGCCTATCGTGGAAAGGATGGCAAGATTCGCTTGTTCCGCTGGCAGGAAAATGCCAAAAGGATCCGCAAATCAGCAGAAGGCGTTCTGATGGCACAGGTTCCTGAAGAACTCTTTTTCGAGATGGTCAGCAAAGCCGTAAAAATGAACGAACGCTTTGTCCCCCCCTATGGCCATGGTGCATCGCTTTATATCCGCCCCCTGCTTATCGGAACGGGCGTGCAGGTTGGCGTTAGCCCCGCTAAGGAGTACCTGTTTATGGTGTTTGTAGGCCCCGTTGGACCATACTTCAAGGAAGGCTTCAACCCGGTAACCATGCAGATCGTTCACGATTACGACCGGGCTGCCCCGCTTGGCACTGGGCATATCAAGGTTGGCGGAAACTATGCCGGCAGCCTCGCCGCTTCCGAGCGGGCCAAAAAAGAAGGCTATGCTTCCGTAATCTTCCTGGAAGCAAAAGAAAAGAAATACATTGACGAAGCAGGCCCGGCTAACTTCTTCGCCATTAAGGACAATACCTATGTAACCCCTAAATCCCAGTCCATCCTGCCTTCCATCACCAATATGAGCCTGATGCAGCTGGCTGAAGAAATGGGCTTAAAGGTGGAACGCCGCCAAGTGGCCGTGGATGAACTGGAAGGCTTCGAGGAAGCCGGCGCTTGCGGCACCGCAGCCATCATCTCACCCATTGGAAAGATCGTAGTTCGTGAGACCGGCAAGGAATACCATTTCTCGAAAGACGGCAATGCAGGCCCCATCTCCACAAAACTTTACCAGAAGTTGCTGAATATTCAATACGGAGAAGAACCAGATACCCACGGTTGGGTCACCATCCTGGATTAATAAAACTTACCGCCAATAAAAAGAGGCCGTCTCTACAGTCGAGGCGGTCTCTTTTTTTTATTGGTTCACTGAAATAATCGAACTTTTCGGCTTTCCTCCAAACCTTCAAGGCAGTATTTAACATTCCCAGGCAGGTAAACAGGCAGCCTTTGAACTGTTTCAAATCCTAAGATAAAACGTAGATAAAACGTATTTTAAACGTAGTTCAAACGTGTGAAAACGGTTAAACTACGTCTTAACTACGTGTTAACTACGTGTTAACTACGTTTGAACTACGACTCTGAAATGACTCAGAAGAGGAGCAGGATGGCTTGTAGCCTTAGGAAAGTTCTTAGGTGAAATATTAAATTGCCAAGTCATATTGCTTGTTTTGGCTTTCAGAAAAAATGAAGTCGCAGTGATGGAATGAATGGCGATGAAACCAGTAAAAATCGTTTAGCAGCGTTAAAAAAGTCTCACAATAATTCCGCAAAGGAATTTGATTGAAGCCAGGCCCCTGATTTTTTGAACTAAAGACTATGTCTGGATGGCGGTGGCAGTAAAATCCGTGCCCGTCAAGGGAAAGAAAAAGGCTGCCCCATGGTTTGGAGGCAGCCTTTTTCTTAATTTCCTAAAAGGATGATAGCTCTATCAATGCTTGATTCCCTGGGGCTGGATTTCAACCTCAGGTACTGACTTTTTCTTTCCTTCGGAAACGAATATCCAGAGGAATGCCGAAATGGACAGGCTGATGCCGCTGATGATGAACACGGTGCGGGGGTCAGCAAGGGCCTTGATCACAAATCCCATCACAAAGCTGGCCACCAGCTGGGGAAGTACCACGGATAGGTTGAAGATGCCCATGAAGAAGCCCATCCGTGCCCGGTTAACTTTTTCGGACATGATGGCGAAAGGCAAGGAGACCACTGCCGCCCACCCAAAGCTCAGGAAAGCCATCAGCACGTAAAGGCTGATCTGGTTTTTTGCAAAGAAGACAATGGCAAAATAGCCGAGTGCCATCATGGCCACAGCCATCACGTGGGTCTTTACCCTTCCAATTTTTCGGGAGATGGGCTCCAGCACAAAAATGGGCCAGATGGCACCCACGGCATTCAGCAAAAAGAACGACCAGCCGATGATCTGCCCGGTAACCAGGTCAGTGGTGGCTACGTCTGCACCAGGAGAATAGGGATTGATTCTCTTTTCAATAAAGATGATGGCATAAATGAACATCGTCTGGATGCCCAGCCAGCTAAAGCCGTGGGCAATATAGATCTTCCAGAGTTCGCCCCACTGGGTTTTGGTCTCCTTCACAGGCTCATCCCCTTCTTTGGCTTCCTCTTCCAGGTGGCGGGGCTCCTCGATAAAGAAAACCGGGATGATGGAGAACAGCAGGATAACAGCTACCCCCACATAGATCAGAATAAAATTCCCAAACAAGGCGCCAACAAGATAGGCAAGGCTTCCGAAAAGGTTGGAGATGGACTGCATCCAGGTATAACCCTTGGTGCGTGGCGGGCCGTCGGGCGTAACATCGGCGATGATTGAACGGGTAGGATTGAAACTGATGTTAATGGCCAGGTCGAGCGTCAGGGCAATGGTGATGGCCACGGCCATGATGCTGCCTATGCCCAGGAAAGAGTCAATGGCTCCGATGTGAGGCAGGGCAAAGATGGCCAGACCGGCCAGCAAGCCACCAATCAAGATGAAGGGCCTGCGCCGTCCTCCCCAAAACCATGCCTTATCGCTGATCAATCCCACAATGGGCTGCCCCAGGATCCCGGCAATGGGTCCCGCCGCCCATACGATTCCTATTTCATGGATATCGAGCCCGTACTGGGTGCGCAGGATCCAGCTCAGGGCGGCGATCTGAACAGAAAGGCCAAACCCCATGGCGGTGGCCGGCAAGCTCAGGATCGCATAGAAAAAGTTGCTCAATATTTTCTGAAAGGGTAGCATAGTTTTCAGTTTAAATTAGGAAACAGGTTTATTGGATGACCGCTGGCCTTTCCCTGCTGGTCGCTGGCCCCGGCCTTGCTGTCGTTTTTGATTAAATTTTTGGTTGTGATGGGGTTTATGCCCCCGAAAAGGGGGCTGTTTTTCGGGCTGATATTCCGGGCCCTTGCCCAGTTTTTCAGGAAGTGTCACCTTCTCCACCTCCCTGCCTAAAAAACGTTCGATGGCAGCGAAACGCCGCTGCTCCTTCTCACCGATCAGGGTGCAGGCTTTCCCATCAGCCTGTGCACGGGCTGTGCGCCCGATGCGATGCACATAATCCTCGGCATCCTGTGGCACGTTGAAGTTGATTACCAGGTCAATGTCTTCCACGTCAATGCCGCGCGAGATAATGTCGGTAGCCACCAAAACCCTGGTCTGCCTACTCTTAAAGCGATTCATCACCGCTTCGCGCTCGGCCTGCTCAAGATCGGAATGGATCTCTTCCACCAAACGGATGGTTTTCTTCAGGTCGCGGCTCAGCTGCTTCACCATCGATTTGGTGTCGCAGAAAATGACGATGGTTTTCAGATCTTTATCTTTATGGACCAGTTCCCGGACCAGGGGAACCTTTTGGGTTTCGTACACCACATAAGCCTCCTGCCTGATTTTCTCGGGCGGGGTAGCCGCAGCGATGTTGATCTCTTTGGGTTTCTGAAGAATCTTCCTGGCCATATCCCGGATCTTGGGGGGCATCGTAGCCGAAAACAACAGGCTCTGCCTTTTATTGGGGATATAGGAAATGATTTTCATGATGTCGTCGAAGAAGCCCATGTCGAGCATGCGGTCGGCTTCATCGAGCACCAGGAACTGCAGCTTGTCCATTTTCACGTAGCCCATATTGAGATGGCTGATCATACGGCCGGGGGTGCATACTACGATGTCAACGCCCTGGCTCATGGCGCGCTTCTCATTGGAATAGGTCGCGCCATCGCCACCTCCAAAGACAGCCAGTGAACTGACATTCGAGAAATAGGAGAACCCTTCCAGTTGCTGGGAAATTTGAATGGCCAGTTCACGGGTGGGCACAATGATAAGCCCCTTAATGTGGTCACCTACGGGGCGGGTAATAATCTTATGAAGCATCGGAAGGAGGAAGGCCGCCGTTTTGCCGGTGCCGGTCTGGGCACAGGCAATCAGGTCGCTGCCCTGAAGGATCTCAGGGATCACCTCTTGCTGGATGGGGGTCGGCGCCTTATAATTCATGGCGTCAATCCCCTCCATGATGCGTTCATCAAAATTGAAAGCAAGAAAGTCCAAAATAAAAAGATTAGGATAACAGGGTTAAAACCCCTTGTATGAATGAAATATAAAACGGGCAAAGATAGGAATTTTTTCTGTGGTGGTTATCGTTGCCAGACTTATCGTTGTTGTGATTTTAAAAATAAGGGTTCAACCATTCAACTCTTCAACTTTTCCACCATTCAACTTAATCCCCTATTTTTACAGAAAAGAAAAGCTATGATCTTTCAGCTAGTATTGTATTCGCCCTTTGAAAAGGAAGCCCAGCTTATTTCGCGCTGGGGAAAGCCCCTTAATGGTCTATTTTCTGAATACGGAAGCAGCATCCAACTCCTGGGTTATTTCAACGATCCTAATCAGCTCGAAAAACAAATAAAATCCCTTTCGGGAAAGCCTGAAGCCCTGATCCTGGTAATAGGATCCGGAGGCACGGAACGGCTGGCGAAGCAAGCGATTGAGCTTCTCCCCTGCCCTGTGATGCTGCTTGCCAACAACCGCAATAACTCGCTGGCAGCAGCCATTGAAATCAATGCCGTAGTGAGCCAAACAAGGCCTGTTAAGCTGGTTTATGCCCCCGCTGGAGCAAGTATCCACGAGCAAATTAAGGCCTTCCTACGGGCGGCTCTGGCCTTTAGCCGCATTCATAGCGCCCGGCTTGGTGCTGTTGGAGAGCCCTCCCATTGGCTGCTTTCATCTGATGGGGTCAGCGACTTTGGCCCCTTTGGCACACAGTTGGTGAAAATCCCCATCCAGGAATTGGTTGAGGAATATGAAATACTTGAAGAAGCCAGCGCCGATGAAATAAAAGAGGCCGTCAGGCAAAAGGCTGCAAAAGTGCTGATCAAAGACGAAGCCCTTGGCGATGCCTCAAGGGTTTACCTGGCTATGCAGCAAATCATTGGGCGTTACCGCCTGGACGGCATCACCATCCGGTGCTTCGACCTGCTAGAGCATCGGTTCACTGCCTGCCTGGGAATGGGACTGACCAACGACCAGGGCATTGTGGCCTCTTGTGAGGGCGACCTCCACGCCTCATTCAGCATGCTGGTTGCCCGCTTGCTTACCGGTGAACCTGCATGGATGGCCAACCCTTCCTCCATTGATGCAGGGGAAAACCTGCTTACCCTTGCGCATTGTACAGTTCCCTTCAAAATGCTGGCGGGAGCCGAAGACACCACCCTGACAACCCATATGGAATCGGACCTGAGTGTGGGCATTGGCGGATCGCTCAGGAAGGAGCCTGTTACCATCTTCCGGACGGGGAAGGACTTCAGAAGCCTTAATGCCATCACCGGGCAGATCATCGAAACCAATATGGGTGATCAAGCCCTCTGCCGCACACAGGCCATCATCAAAACGGATACCAGCCTGATGGAGTGGATGCAAAAAACCCCGGGAAACCACCAGGCGCTGGTTTACGGGAATATCATTCCTGAACTCAGCGACTTCTGCCGTTTTGCCGGGGTTGAATTAATTCTTTAACTACTCTGTGATGATCTCCATTTCATCCAGCAGGTATTTCATCCCTGCATAGCGGTCGATGACCCACAGGATGTACTGGCTGTTGGCCGTGATATTGCGGCATTGCTCAGGGTCGAACATGATATCGCTCATGGTGCTCTCCCAGGTACGGTCAAAGTTGATGCCAATAAAGGCTCCCCTCCCATCGATGACGGGGCTTCCTGAATTGCCGCCCGTTGTATGGTTGCTGGCCAGGAAGTTTATGATTAAATCGCCATCTCTGTCATAAGGTGCAAAATCTTTATTGTTTATCAACTGATTCAGCCTTGCGGGAATCCGGTAGTCGGGTATTTGCGTATTGGCAGCCTTTTCCAGAATTCCATCAGCCGTCGAACGGTACAGGTATTTAACTGCATCACGCGGGTAGGAGCCTTCCACATTCCCATAAGTAATCCTTAGGGTGCTGTTGGCATCGGGGAAGAAATTTTGCTCAGGGCGCATTTCCCTGAGACCTGCAGTGTACAGGCGGTAAAGGCTATCCAGTTTACTGTCCAGATTAGATTCTACCGGCCTGACTTGTTCTGAGTGATGGTTTGCCAGGCTCATAGCCAAAGAAAAGGCGGGGTCTTTTTCCAGCTTGCGGTAATCTGATGCTTTATAGTTATTCAGCAGATCCATTGTCTTGCTTTCGGAAGCCAGGATGGACCGCGAGAAGAGCCTGTCAGCATATTTTTGCAAGTCGCTGCCATACTGGCGGCGTATTTCCATCAGCACCGGGGGTACCAAAGGCTGTTCGGCAAGCGTCACATAACGGTCGAGCATAGCCACCAGTATACGCTGATCAGTGGGCAGGTGATAATCCTTAAAGAATGTCGATGCCGATAAGCTCAGGCGCTCAGCAATTTTGCTGATCTCCTCAGGGTCGGCATTGCGCTCCTTGCTTTTCTTCACCAGAGCTTCAAAGCTCTGGGCAAAACGGATTAACTCCACCCGTCTGCCTGCTTCATTATAAAGCGTGGTTGCATAGCGATAAGGGTTGATTTCCTCATACAAATTTTCAAAAGCGCCCAACAGCCCGGCATAACGGCCTGCATTTTCGGGCAAGGCAGCCCAGCGAGAAAATTCTTGCTCCAGTTCCTTTTTCAGTTCAACAGCATCCAAGCGTTCCAGTCCACGGATCTCTCCCTGCCAGCGCTTCCACGAATTGGAAACGCCCGAATGTTTGGCAGTGTATTGAATCCTTACCCGGTCGCTTGCGCCCATCTCCTGGTTATAAATATCCAGGGTGCGTGACCTTAGGTCAATGGAAACGGGGTTCTGCTTTTCCAAAACAAAGCTTACAGCATCCGAGGTCAGGTATTGTGAAGTCCTTCCGGGGAAACCATACACCAGGGTAAAATCGTTTTCTCTGACCCCCCTGTTCGATACAGGGAAGAAATGTGCCGGGCGATAAGGCATGTTCTCCGGGCTATAGTCGGCCGGCTCATTATCAGCGTTGGCATACACTCTGAATAAGGAAAAGTCGCCCGTATGGCGTGGCCACATCCAGTTATCCTCGTCGCCACCGAAGCTGCCCATCGACTCCGGAGGGGCACCCACAAGGCGGACGTCGCGATAAACCTGGTAAACAAAGAGGAAATATTCGTTGCCATAATAGAAAGGTGCCACCTGGGTCTCGTATTTCCCATCTTCGGTGGCTGCCTGTGCAATTTCCCTGGTCAGCTGGTTTATTGCAGAGGCACGCTCTTGCTCGGTCATCCCATCCCTAAGCTTTGGAACAACCTGCTCGGTGACATCTTCCATACGCACCAAAAGGGTGATGCTTAACCCGGGGTTGGGCAACTCCTCCTGCTTATTCTTTGCCCAGAATCCGTGCGTCAGATAATCATTTTCAACGCTGCTGTGACGCTGAATTTGCCCCAGCCCGCAATGATGATTGGTGATCAGCAGACCCTCAGGAGAAATAAACGCCCCCGTACAACCACGGCCAAAGCGAACAATGGCATCCTTCAGGCTTGGACCATCTTCGTTGTACAGGTCCCTGGCTGTTAACTGCAAGCCCATTCGCTGCATCTCTTCAATGTTGTTGCCAATCAATACAGGCAACCACATGCCCTCGGTGGCCGATACCTGCAGGGAAAGGCTAAAAAAGACTAAAAGGGAAAAAACTCTTTTTAATTGCATCATGCTTCAGTATTAAAAATTTTTGATTGATGATTATGGTTTTATTGGAAAAATGGATTGCTAATATAGTTATTCAATGCTTGTCTGAAGTTCATTACAGGAGATTTATTTCCAAATTCAAGCCAGGAAAAGCAATTGGAAAAATTTCTTTAGCTTCAGAGTCTTAAAGCTATTTTTCTTATCCCTGATCCCTAAGATGGGACCCTTTAACAACCTTGGGCGCTAAATGGCCTGGCACCATTTATTTCCGCAATCAATCATCAGCCCAATGTGTTCAATCAAACCACTTTCTTTTCAGCCAAAAGTTTTTCCATCTGCTGCTGGTAAGAAAGAGCTGCTTCCCCTGCCTTTTGCGCGAAATCCCTGCCACTGGAGGCAAAAATAATATTTCTCGATACATTGACTAATATTCCACAGTCCTTGGTCATGGCCAGGCGCGAAACATCCTCCAGGCTGCCGCCCTGTGCACCTACGCCGGGTATCAGAAAAAAGTGTACAGGAGCAATTTGCCTTATGTTTTGCAGCATCTCAGGCCGCGTAGCACCTACGACAAACATCAGATTATCAGGCGTTCCCCATTGCTGACTTTGCTCAATGATCAGCTCAAAAAAGCGCTTCCATTGCTCAGTCTTGATACCCAGTCTTTCCAGGAGCATGGGCAACTGGGGCTGCCACAACTGGAAATCATTTGCCCCGGGATTGGAGGTAAGAGCCAGCACAATGGCCCATTTCCCCTTTATGTTCAAAAAAGGCTGCAGGGTATCCTGACCCATATAAGGATTAACGGTAATGGAATCAAAGTCGAGCCGCTCAAGGAATGCCCTGGCATATTGTGTGGCCGAGTTGCCGATGTCTCCGCGCTTGGCGTCGGCAATAGAAAATACCGGCCCTGAGGGGTGGGCGGCAAGATACGCCATAGTTTTTTCAAGGCTCTGCCAGCCCTGGCTTCCCCGGCTCTCATAAAACGCCAGATTGGGCTTATAGGCCACCGCAAAGTCTATGGTAGCGTTTATTATTCCTTTGTTAAATTCAAATACGGGGTCATCACTTTCCTCCCGAAGCCACCCGGGAATCTTTTCCAGATCGCTGTCAAGGCCTACACATAGGTAGGACCTCTTCTGACGGATAAGATGTACAAGTTCCTGTCGGGTCATATCTGTAGTTTTTAAGAAACCACGCCTTCCTTTAGTTTCTCTGCGTTTTCTGCCACCTGCAGGGCATCAATGATCTCCTGGATATCGCCATCCATAATGGCCGAAAGGTTGTACAGGGTCATCCCGATGCGGTGATCTGTCATTCTCCCTTGCGGGTAATTGTAGGTGCGGATCTTGGCCGAACGGTCGCCTGTCGAAACCATAGTCTTGCGCTTCGACGAGATCTCGTCAAGGTATTTTTTGTACTCCAGGTCGTAAAGCCTCGTGCGCAGCACGCTCATGGCTTTTTCCAGGTTTTTGATCTGCGACTTCTGATCCTGGATGGAAACTACTATGCCTGTAGGAACATGGGTTAGCCTCACCGCGGAATAGGTGGTATTGACCGATTGCCCCCCCGGCCCGGATGAACAGAAGGTATCCTTGCGAATGTCGCTTTGCTTCAGCTCCACATCAAACTCATCGGCTTCGGGCAATACCGCGACCGTTGCGGCTGAGGTATGCACCCTGCCCTGGGTCTCGGTCTGGGGAACCCGCTGCACGCGATGTACCCCCGACTCGTATTTCAGTATACCATACACCCCTTCGCCCATCACGTTGAAGATCACCTCCTTAAATCCGCCCGAGGTGCCTTCGTTCATATCCACAAGCTCTATCTTCCAGCCTTTCGACTCACTAAACTTCTGGTACATACGATACAGGTCGCCTGCAAAAATGGCCGCTTCATCCCCACCGGTCCCTGCGCGAATCTCCACAATGGCATTTTTTTCGTCCTGGGGATCAGCAGGAATCAGCAGAAATCGAATCTCCTCCTCAAGCTTTTCTTCGCGCTCAAGCAGCTCATCCAATTCTAGTTTGGCCATTTCCCTAAATTCAGGATCCTTTTCCTTGTTGAGGATTTCTTTGGTCGAATCAATATTGTCCAGGATATTTTTGTACTCCCTGTAAGCCTCAATGATGGGCCCAAGGTCTTTATATTCCTTATTGAGGGCAATATAGCGCTTCATGTCGGAAACGATGTCAGGGTCAGTGATCAGACGGCTGACTTCCTCATAGCGCTGATGTATGGCATGTAATTTTTCTAACAGCATGCAGGGTTAAAATTTTAGCATGCAAAGTTACGAAAAAACACCTGCAATAAAAATCAGGGATAAACAAATGAGCCTTCAGGAGTTGTTATTGTAAGCTTCTTTTGCGGGGCGGCTTCGCAGTGGCCAACTATCCGTGCATCCATATTGAATGCTCCGGCTATGGCTATGATCTCTCCAGCCCTTTCTTGCTTTACATACAACTCCATGCGATGGCCCATATTAAACACCTGGTACATCTCTCTCAGGGAAGTTCCCGACTGCTCACGGAGCAATCTGAACAGGGTCGGCATAGGAAACAGATCGTTCTTCACCACGTGCAGTTGATCAATAAAGTGCAATACTTTGGTTTGCCCGCCCCCGCTGCAGTGTACCATACCGTGAACCTCGTCCTTTAATTGGCCGAAAATGGCCTTGATCACAGGGGCATAGGTCCGCGTTGGCGAAAGCACCAGTTGCCCTGCGTTAAGGGGTGAACCTTCCACCCTATCGGTGAGCTTGCAGGCGCCTGTATATACTACATCCTTATCGAGTGAGGGGTCAAAACTTTCAGGATATTGTCTGGCGTATGCATGGCTGAAAACATCGTGCCTGGCCGAGGAAAGGCCGTTGCTGCCCATTCCGCCATTATAGGTGTTTTCGTATGTGGTCTGTCCAAAACTTGCCAGGCCCACGATAACATCCCCTGCTGCAATCCTTTCGTTGCTGATCACTTCATTTCGGGGCATGCGCGCAATGACCGTTGAGTCGACGATTACAGTCCGAACCAGGTCGCCTACATCGGCTGTTTCACCCCCGGTGAGCACCATGTGAATGCCGTGGGCACGCATGTTCTCAAGGAAAGCCTCGGTGCCATTGATAATGGCTGCAATCACTTCCCCGGGTATCAGTTTCTTGTTGCGGCCAATAGTGGATGAAACCAGCATGTTGTCGGTGGCACCTACACAAAGCAGGTCATCAAGGTTCATCACCACTGCATCTTGGGCAATGCCAGCCCAAACAGATAGATCGCCTGTCTCTTTCCAGTACAGGTATGCCAGTGAAGACTTGGTCCCCGCTCCATCGGCATGCATAATATTACAGTAAAGCGGATCGCCTCCAAGGTAGTCTGGCACTACCTTGCAAAAGGCTTTCGGGAAAAGGCCCTTGTCAAGCCCGCGGATGGCCTTATGGACATCCTCCTTCGATGCGGAAACGCCCCGCTTATTGTATTTATCCTGTCCGCTCATAAGTCCCTGCTATCTGAATAAAATCTTTTGGCTCTGCAGCCCCCGGCTACAGCAAACCATTCCACAACGAATAAAAACAACCTAATCCTGGTCGGGCGGATCCTCGTCTGGTTCATTCATAATGTCAATCCGCACGGGCTGCCGCTGTTCAGGATTTTCAGGAGGTTTAAAGTCATCACGCAGGATGCGGAATTCAGTACGGCGGTTCAGTGCATGGGCCGCTTCGCGCATCCGTTCGGTGGAAAGCCTGTTGATGTAATCCTCAGTAAGGGTTACCCCTGCCCTGAAGGTGGTGCCATCACGGGTGATGGAGCGGTTCAGGTTTCTTGGCCTGCGCTCCCCATACCCGCGGGCTTCCAGCCTGGCAGGGTCTATTCCCTGCTCAACAAGGTATTCAACCACCGACTGGGCACGACGCTGAGACAGGGTATCGTTGCTGGCTTCCGTACCGCGGCTGTCGGTATGCGAGGCAAGCTCGATGACAAGCTGGGGGTTGTCGTTAAGGGTCTGCACCAGGCCGTTAAGTGAATCGCGGAATTGAGGCAGCAACTCCCAGCGGCCAAAATCGTACAAAATTTCAGGCAGCGCAATGGGCGTCACAGGCAAAGGCTCAAGGTTGATATCTACCACGAAATCATGGCTGCGGGTATATTCCTCTGTGCTGCGTTGTGCCCTAAAGGAAAAATACTTGTTTTTATTGGCCAGGATCTCATAGGAAGTAAACTCCTTCAGGTGTTCTTTCCCGAAGCGGAACATCCCCTGATCGTTGGTTTCCGTTTGAAGCAAGGTCCCGTCAGAGCCAACCAGCTGAATGGTGACCCCTTGCAGCACAGCCTGGGTGCTGTCATCTTTAACCGTACCCGCAATTGTAAATTCAACAGGGGCCAGGTAGAAAGAATGAATATCGTAACCTCTTGAGCCCCTGCGGTTGCTGCTGAAAAAGCCCTGTTTCAGGCCAGGTTTGAACAGCATCCCGAAATCATCCATGGGGCTGTTCACGGGGGCTCCTAAGTTCTCAGGCTTTGACCACCCTTCAGGAGTCTGCTCTGAGTGAAAGATATCGAGTCCGCCCATCCCTGCATGACCATCGGATGCAAAATACAGGCTGCCGTCTTCGTGAATAAAAGGGAACATCTCGTTTCCTGGCGTATTTATGGGTGCTCCCATATTTTGCGGAGGGCCAAATTCATCACCGGGGGCTCTGCGACGGGCAAACCAGATATCCTTTCCGCCCATTCCGCCAGGCATATCCGAAACAAAATACAGAGTCAACTCATCATTGCTGATGGCCGGATGGCCCACCGTAACCGTGCTGTCGGTAACCAGTTTTACTTCACTGGGCTCACCCCAGTTGGCGCCCTGGCGCTGGGAAACAAAGATCCTGCAGCCCATTTCAATATTCTCGCTGGCCAGGCAGCGCGTAAAAAACAACTCCGTCCCACTGCTGTTGGTAGAGGGGGCGCCTTCGTTGTATTCCGTATTTACAGGACCTTCATCAAGGAGTTCAGGCGCACTCCATTTCCCTGCCCTGTCAAGGTAGGATACAAACAGGGAAGTATGCTTTCGCCCGTACCAGGGGTCATTGTCCTTGCCTACCGCCTCACTTCGGCTCGAGGCAAAAACGAGCACATTGCCCAGGTGGTCGCCCCAGGCAGAGGTAAAATCGTCCTCCCTTGAATTGAAAACCCTGACAGCTTCCACCTCAAAAGGAGTCAGCTCCTCAGCATATTGTTTTGAGATTTCAATGGTCTCCAGCCCCCGTGGCCCGCGCCAGTCGTCAGGCAGCATTTCCATAAACTTATAGTAATTGGCAGCAGCCTCATCAAATTTCTCATTGCTCACCAGGGCATCGGCCAGATACAGATACGCATCGGGTTCCTGGTAGTTCATACGAATGGCCCGCTTAAACTGCATCTCGGCACGCCGCGGATCGTTAGTACGCATATAGGCCACCCCTGTATTGAAGCTGATCCGCCCTGCCTCCGCGCGGTTCTTACGCCTTACCTTGTTGTAGGACCTGCGATAAAGCTTGATGGCATCGACATACTGATGCTGCTCGAATGCCTGATCAGCGCGCGCTACACGGCGCTCCTGACCCTCCGCCTCAGGAACGAAGGCCACGAAGAATAGGAAAAAGGAAAGGAATAAAGTTCTTTTTATCGACACCATGCTTTTGTCAAAGGCTGTTTGAAAATAATTGGTTTCTCAATCTTTAAAAACGAAAAATAATTGCTTTAATTGTCATGCAACATGCCATAAGGTCAAATCATCAGGGCCCCTCACCTGTTTTCTGGTTATAGGGATAAGGAAGGTCTTCCTCCTGCTCAGCCTGCCCTCTGGCAGCATCCCCTTTTGATTCTCCTTGCTGGGATGTTCCGGAATCTGTAATGGGCGCCTGACCTGAAGGAGAACCTTCAGCAAGCCCTTCCACCGGCACCTTCATCCCCTGCTTCATTTCGTCAATACTGTCCTGAATCTTGCGTGCCTCCTGCTCCATATCGGCCGAATAACGGTGAATCTCTGTATTGATCTCGCGCTGCACCTTCTTAACCTCATTGATACCCCGGCCAAGCATACGCGCGATCTCGGGGATCTTCTTCGGACCAAAAAGAACCAGCACCGCCAGCAGGATGATCAGGATCTCCCCTCCGCTGATGCCAAACAATAAGATATGTGACGGCAGAATTCCCATAGGTTAAGAGGAACAAATTTAATGGTTTCTGGTCAATATTCGGGCTTTGTTTTTTATTATTCAAATGACATCCCCCCAGCCATGGTATTGGAAAATCCTTTTGCTTTTTTACTGCCTTTCAAGCCTCCTCTTCCCAAAAAAAACAGGGGTGATTAAGGGGGGGGCTTAGACGGTGTTTACTCGGTTTAAACCGAATAAACACCGCCCAACCCCCTCCCTGATTCCTGTTTGCCAAGAAAAAACTTTATAAAAAGCAGCCCGACTTACCTTTAGCCGTGCTTGTTTAGGAACTCCCTTCCGGGGAATATAAAAAAGACCGCCAGAGAGCTGTTGCCCTGGCGGTCCTTATTATTTTCAGATCAGCTTAGTGCGTCTTTTTGTTCTTTTTCCTCATCAGGAAATCATAAGCAATGGGGGTTGCTGTAAACAGGGAAGAGTAAGTACCCACAGCAATACCTATCAGAAGGGCAAAGGAAAAGCCTCTGATCACTTCACCGCCAAAGAGGAAGATGATGAGCAACACAACCAGGGTGGTAGCAGAGGTGTTGAACGTTCGCGAAAGCGTGGAATTCAGAGCAAGGTTCATATTGGTCTTCACATCACGCTTGGGGAACAGAGTCATATTCTCACGCAACCTGTCAAAGATCACCACCGTATCGTTGATCGAGTAGCCGATTATGGTCAGGATTGCCGCAATAAAGATCTGGTCAATTTCCATGGTCCACGGCACAATATTGTGCAGGAGTGAATAAAGAGAGATCACAATGATAGGGTCGTGTGCCAACGAAATAAGGCCACCAACACCAAACTGCCATTTGTTAAAACGGATTGCAATATAAATAAAGATAATGATAAGGGCTATGATCACACTGATCACGGCGCCAATCTTGATGTCGCGGGCAACGGTGGGACCCACCTTCTGCGAACTGAGTCGTCCGATTACCTTGGCATCGTCATCACTTGTAAATTCAGAATACGTGACAGGGCTGGTGAAAAAGTCAGCAACGGCTTCATAAATCTTCCTTTCGGCAAGGGAGTCAGCTTGTGCGCTATCGTCATCAATGAGGTAACGGGTAGTGATTTTTACCTGTGTGTTGGGGCCAAAGGTTTTCACCTCGGGGGTCTCACCCAGGGCATTTTGGAGGGAAGCACGAATGTCGAGGGTATTGACGTCCTGGTCAAAACGAACTACATAGCTGCGGCCCCCGCTGAAGTCAACGCCATAGCTGAAACCACGCAGGGCAATCGAGCCAAGGCCAATGATGATAATGACTGCCGACAGAATATAGAATTTCTTACGCACCCCAATAAAGTCGAAGTTAACCTTGGTAAGGTTGTCCTTCGAAAGTTTGGTGTCAAAATGGATTGTGACATTCTTGTCAATCCAGTAGCTGAAAACCAGGCGGGAAATGAAAATAGCGGTAAACAAGGAAGAAATAATACCGATAATCAACGTGGTGGCAAAACCCTGAACGGGTCCTGACCCAAAAATATACAGTACGATACCGGTAAGCAGGGTGGTCACGTTACCGTCGATAATGGCGGAATAGGCGTTTTTATAACCATCGGAAATGGCCAGTTTTTGTCCCTTTCCTGCCCTGAGTTCTTCAAGGATACGTTCGTAGATGATCACGTTGGCGTCCACGGCCATACCCAGTGTAAGCACGATACCTGCGATACCGGGCAGGGTGAGCACGGCGCCCAGAGAAGCAAGCACCCCGAAGATAAAGAATATGTTGGCTACCAGCGCCAGGTCGGCAACAATACCTGCGCGGCTGTAATAGACGCCCATATAAATAAGAACAACAACAAAAGCAAGGATGAAACTGATCATACCTCTATTGATGGCTTCACGGCCGAGTGAGGGACCCACGATGGCTTCTTCTACGATGTGTGCAGGAGCAGGCATAGAACCGGCCCTGAGGATGTTGGCAAGGTCTTGAGCCTCAGCAATTGAAAACTGACCCGTGATGGAGGAGCGTCCCCCTGAAATTTCGTTTTGAACCACCGGGAAGCTATAAGCATAATCATCCAGGACAATGGCGATTGCACGGCCAATATTATCAGCAGTAAGCCTGCGCCAGGTACGGGCACCATCGCTGTTCATGGTCATAGAAATCTCAATCTGTCCTGTGGCGCTGTAATCCTGGCGGGCATCGACAATTACGTCACCTGTAAGGGGAGCCGCTCCGTCGCGTGAAGATTGCCTGATGGCTACCAGTTCATGGACGTTTTCATTGCCGCGGACGGGCTTCACATTCCAGAGCAACATCATGTTGCGGGGGATGATACCCCTGTCGCGGGCTTGCTTGATCAGGTTATTTACCCTTGCAGTGTCCTGGATGGCGGCATAACCTACCACGGGACCCTGACCGGGGAACATCTGTCCTGACTCATCCTGCATAAAAGCAGGATTCAGATAGGCAAAGAGGGGGTTCTCGCGGGCAAACTCCTCAAAGGACTCCGAGCCCGGAACAGCTTCTTCACCAGCCAGCAGGTCGGCAAGATCGCCCGAATCGATAGAATCAATACCAAGGGTGTCGAGCATGGCGTCCAGTTCGCTTTCAAGACCTGTTGCAGGCTGCTCTTGAGCAAGGGGTTCTGCTTGGGCAAGTTCAGTTTGGGTGGTATCTTCAGAAACAGTACCCTTCAGACGCTCGTTGGCATCCATAAAATACTGGTACACTTCAGCGAATTCATAGGTTTCCCAGAACTCAAGGCGGGCTGTCCCCTGCAACAGGCGACGAACCCGCTCGGGCTCTTTGATACCGGGCAGTTCTACCAGGATACGCCCGGAAGTTTGCAGCTTCTGGATATTCGGCTGGGCTACCCCAAAACGGTCGATACGGGTACGGAGGATCTGGAAGGAACGGTCGACAGCCGCATCCACCTCGCTGCGGAGCACGCGCAACACCTCATCGTTGGAGGAGTTGAAACTGATTTTGTCGCGCATTTCCACGGTACTGAAAATGGCTGTCAGACTGGCGTTGGGATCCACTTCATTGAATGCCCTTCCAAAAAGGGTGACAAAATCGTCACGGCTGGTGCGTTGAGCTTCAATAGCACGCTCCATGGCCATCTGGAAGGTGGCATCACCACTATAACCAGACAAGGCCTTTACAATATCGGAAACTGAAATTTCGAGGGTCACGTTCATACCCCCTTTCAGGTCAAGACCCAGGTTCAGTTCACGTTCTTTTACCTCGCGGTAATTATATTTCGCAACACCAATGTTGTATACTGTAACGTTCATCATTGAGTCCAGGAAAAAGCGCTCCTTTGAACGGGTAATTGAGTCGCGCAGGTAACCAAACATGATCTCGTCACCGGCGGCCAGTTCCTGTGCCTGGGAAACAAAATGCTCACCCTGTGCATAGTTACGGGCATCACGCTCCACCTTCCTGGTAATAAAGCTAAACGACAGCTGGTAAAGACATACCAAAGCCAAGGCAATGGCAAAAAACCGTATCAAACCTTTATTTTGCATGTTTTAAGACTTTAATTGTTTTTTTGAGGGTGCAAATATAGAATAAGTAATGCTTTTTACCAATGCACTCAGGCAGAGGCATAAAAAAAAATATTCCCGCAAGGGAGCTAAACCTGTATAATTCAGCATAATTCGCTCATAACGGGCCTGTTATAAAACCGACCGCAAAGTTATGTTAATTTTTTGTTTATCGAAAAAAAACCTTTCCTAATTCACCGCCTGCAAAAGCTTCAGTTTTTGAAGGTCAATTTCCTTTCTCCATAGTCGATACAGGCTCCCAACTGAAGCAAAAGGTCACTGCCCAGCACCATATCTATATGGGGCAGATCGTACAAGGCATAATTGCGGTTGATGGCGTTCAGGTCTATGGCCACCACTTCGAGATCTTCCAGGATGCTCAGCCCCAATTGCAGCCTGGGTATGCGCGTCAGATAGGAGGTGATTTGCCCCGAACCCACCCCTGCCACAGATTTGTCATAGGCGTGGGTCAAAGGATTATCCAGAAAATAATTCAGACGGTTCAGGTCTATCACTGTTCGTGAAGCTCCGCTGTCAATCAGGACATTGGCCTTAAGCTTATTGATCATGCCTTCGATGATGACATGGTAGCCCATCTGATCGATTTCGAGAATTTTGAGGGGTATTTCCATAAAATTAAAAAAGGAGCCCGGCAAGCCGGACTCCTCAAAATTAATCAACCTTGGCAATATTATACTTTATTTTCCTGTGAAATAATGCTCATTCCGCGATTGATCGCTTCCTCGTTGAGGGGAATCAGGTGATGGTAACGTTCGGGTAACACTTTCTCAAGCCCCTTGATGACGTTTCCCATCTCAATAATGGGCTTAATCTTCAGGAAGCCGCCCAAAACAATCATATTAAACACCTTCACGTTGTTCATCTTGAGCGATTCGTCGTAAGCCCCGATTGCCCAAACATTGATGTCCTTGCGGCGGGGTTTACGGGTCATCCCGTTGTGTTCATATATCAGCAATCCGCCCGGCTTCACTGAGTCTTCGAATTTATCCATCGAGGGTTGGTTGAGCACAATAGCGGTATCGAATGCGTTGAGCACGGGTGAACTGATGGAATTGTCACTGATGATGGCAGTACAGTTGGCGGTACCCCCGCGCATTTCAGGACCATAGGACGGCATCCAGCTGACTTCCTTGCCTTGCATCACCCCGCTGTAGCAGAGGATCTGACCCATTGAAAGCACCCCTTGTCCGCCAAATCCAGCAATAATAATTTCTTCTGTCATGATATGATTCCTTTCAAATTATTCTTGTGGTACTTTAATATCACCCAGGGGGAAGAAAGGGAACATGTTCTCTTCCATCCATTTGTTGGCCTGTACGGGTGTCATTTTCCACCCTGAGTTGCAGTTGGAGACGATCTCGACCAGGCAGGTTCCCTTGTTCAGTTTCTGGTATTCCATGGCCTTCTTGATGGCACGCTTGGCCTTGCGCACACTGCCAGGGGTGTGTACCGACTGGCGGGTTACGAAGTAAGAGCCGGGCAACTGGGCAACAAGTTCAGTAATTTTCAAGGGATTGCCCATGGTTTTGATGTCACGGCCACGGGGTGAGGTTGAGCTCTTCATCCCTTCGAGGGTTGTGGGAGCCATCTGGCCGCCCGTCATCCCATAAATACCATTGTTGATGAATACGATGAGGATATTCTCGCCGCGGTTGCAGGCGTGGATGGTCTCCGCGGTTCCGATGGCAGCAAGGTCACCGTCGCCCTGATAAGTAAACACATACTTCTCGGGAAAAACGCGCCTGATGCCCGTGGCCACAGCGGGTGCACGCCCGTGGGCGGCTTCTGTCATATCCACATCAAAATAATTGTAGGCCAGCACAGAACATCCCACAGGGGCCACCCCGATGGTCTCATTCTGAATGCCCATCTCGTCAATAACTTCGGCCAGAATACGATGGGCTGTGCCATGACCGCATCCGGGGCAGTAGTGCATAACCTTGTCGGTCATCACACTGGTTTTCTTGTATACCAGGTTTTCAGGTTTTATTAAGTTTTCAGCCATGATTATCCTCCAATAATTTTTTGTTCCAGTGCATTGAGAATTTCATCGGGGTTAGGGATCATTCCGCCAAAGCGGCCAAAATGTTCTACCTTAACCTTTCCGTTCACTGCAAGTCGAACGTCCTCCACCATTTGTCCGGCGTTCATCTCTACCGTAAGAATACCTTTCACCTGGTCGGCCAGTTTGTTGATGGCCTCATAGGGATAAGGGAAAAGCGTTTGTGGACGGAGCAGGCCCACCTTGATGCCCTTGGCCCTGGCCATCTCCATGGCCTTACGGGTAATACGGGCAGCAGAGCCGAATGCCACGAATAAATATTCAGCATCTTCGGTCATTATGGTTTCATAGCGAACCTCATTTTTCTCGATCTCGCGGTACTTGGCCTGCAGGCGAAGGTTCACCTTCTCCTGTTCTTCCGACTGAAGCTGAAGAGAAGTCACAATTACATGGTCGCGGCCGGGTTTCTTGCCTACCGTAGCCCATTCGGGTTCCTCTGTCGATCGGGCTTGCTGCTCGAAAAGCTCAACCTTTTCCATCATCTGCCCGATGATGCCATCGGAAAGGATCATCACCGGATTGCGGTACTTAAAGGCCAGGTCGAAACCAAGTTTCACATAGTCAACAGTTTCCTGAACCGTAGCAGGTGCCAGAACGATAAGCTTATAGTCACCGTGGCCGCCACCCTTTACAGCCTGGAAATAGTCGGATTGAGAGGGCTGAATAGTTCCCAGCCCGGGACCTCCCCTAACGACATTAACAATCAGGCAGGGCAACTCGGCCCCTGCAATATAGGAAATTCCTTCCATTTTCAGGCTGATGCCAGGACTTGAGGAAGAGGTCATGGCTTTCTTACCGCAGCCTGCTGCCCCATATACCATATTGATGGCTGCCAGCTCACTTTCGGCCTGCAGAACCACCATCCCGGTGCGCTCGGCAGGGTTCTCGGCCATAAGATATTCAATGACCTCTGACTGCGGCGTGATGGGATAACCAAAATACGCATCAGCGCCCGCCCTGATGGCGGCTTCGGCCAATGCTTCATTGCCTTTCATTAATCTTAGTTCTTTCATCTTGATAAAGATATTTTTTCCGTTACGGCTATTGTTTGATTACTTCTCGCGGTATACGGTTATTACCGCATCAGGGCATACTACCGCACAGTTTGTACATCCCGTACAGGTGTCGTTCACCTTTACCAGGTAATTGTATCCCTTACTGTTCACCTCCGGCCCCAGGGCTATCGTCTCCGTGGGACAAAAAGGCACACAAACTCCGCAGCCTTTGCAGCGTTCAATGTCGATGACAATATCACCTCTTTTTGCCATTGTAGTGAATTTTAAAAATTTTGAAATGTATTGTTAAATAAGTCTCAACTCTTTCCTTTGGCAAAGCTATAATTTATTATCAAAATAACAGGGCAGTAAGAATTATATTTTTAAAGCATCATCTTTACAGAGTCCTGAATATGAATATTTTATAATATAACTTAAAACCATTCTAAATATCCGAAAAAGATGACAGGCTCCCTCGACCTTTATTTCCAATGAGTTAATCAAGGGCCATCAAAACCTGAGGGTTTTTCCCTTAAGCTGGGGTTTTTCCTTGAATATTTCCAAAAAAACATAGAATTTTGCAAAAATTCATAAGCAGGAAATTCGCTCAATATTTCATTTTTATAAAAATTAAAACCATTGACATGAGTACTCAGGAAAAAATTATCAAGGCATTTGAAGAGGCTAACAAGCCCCTGAAAGCAGGTGAGGTTGCTGAAATGGCCGGATTGGAAAAAAAGGAAGTAGACAAGGAGATCAAGAAACTGACTGTTTCAGGAACTTTGCATTCCCCGAAACGATGCTTCTATGAAATCAAGAAATAAGGATTTCAACCGTACAAAAAAAGCCTGAAATTTCAGGCTTTTTTTTTCAGACCCCGATCATTTGGTGCAGGTCCAAAGTACAGCAACTCCACCCAGGAGTTGCTGGTAATCGACCTTGGCGAACCCTGCCGTCAGCAGGATCTTTTTCATTTCTTCAGGAGTGTAAAAATCAGATGCAGAGTATGCAAGGTATTTGTAAGCTTCCTTTTCACCGGTGAGCAGGCCTCCGACAGGGGCTGTGATATAGCGCATCTGGGCGTGGTAAAGCTTGCGAATCAAAGGGTTGTCAGGTTGACTGGTTTCTACAGCAACAAACTGCCCACCCTTTCGCAACACCCTGCGAATCTCAGCAAAGAATTTATGGGCATCAGGGTCTTTATAGGTCCGGTTGCGAAAAGCATAGGCAATACCCAAGCCATCAAAAAAGCCATCCTCATAAGGCATATCGGCCGCATCACCAAAACGGAAGTCCACCCCACTGATATTGCGGCGGGCAGCCTTCTCTCGGGCAATCTCCAACATAGGCTGGCTGAAATCAAGTGCATAGACCTCCGTTTCCACAGGTGCATTTTTACGCAGCCTCAGGGCCAGGTCGCCAGTTCCGGTACACAGGTCAAGCAAACGCTTCGGCCTGTTGTCAAGCAGCTGACGCGTGGCTTTCTTGCGCCAGCGCTCATCAAAGCGCAGGGTAAGGATGCGGTTCAGCAGGTCGTACCGGGGTGGCACCGACATGAACATCTTCTGCAAAGGCCGGTAATTATTCTTTTCTGAGGCTTCCAAGGTTCTTTCTTTAAGGGTTTAAGATTTCAGTAGCATGCTAACAATAAAAGGAGGTATTTGGTTTAATTGCCCTGCATTTTACTCCCATTGCCGGGGCTGATCGCCAGTTCTATTTCATGCCCCAACAACTCGCGGATAACAACAGAAGCGCATACACAGCCGAAAATGGCAGGCATATAGGAGATTGTGCCCACGGTTGTTTTCTTATTGGGCTCATCATCCACGGGGGTAACCGCGTCCTCGTCAACCGGTTCGGTGGAGAATACTGCCTTGAAACCTCCGTTTACTCCAAGCCTGCGAAGCCGTTTCCGCAGAATACGCGCAAGCTTGCAGTGAAATGTATTGGAGAAGTCAGCCACCATCACCTTTGAAGGATCCAGCTTCCCTCCTGCCCCCATGGAACTCACCAGGGGAAGACCCATTCTGACGGCACTATTGATCAGGAATATCTTCGGGCTTAGGGTGTCAATGGCATCCACCACATATTCGTAGGATCGCCCAAGCACCTCATCGGTTCGATCATCCCTGAGAAACTCATCAATGACCGTGAGTTTTAGGTCTGGATTAATATCCAGAAGCCTTCCGGCCATCAGGCTGGCTTTTCGTTTGCCATGAGTGGATTCGAGGGCTAATAACTGGCGGTTGCGGTTAGAGGGGGTCACCTGATCACCATCGGCTATTGTAAGCTGCCCCACTCCTGCCCTGCAGAGCATTTCGGCAGCATAGGCACCCACCCCGCCTAAGCCTGCAACAAAAACATGAGCTGCGCGCAGCTTGTCAAGGTTTTCGGTCTTGATCAACAATTCGGTGCGCTCCTGCCAGTGCAATGCAGCCATGTCTTAAACCCCAAAAAGATTAGTAAATCGTTCGAACATCCTTGCGCGCAGCACCTCAGGTTCGGTTTGCTTTACCCGGGCAGCCCGCTCATAAATTTCTTCAATGCGTACACGGACATCATCGGTTTCGAGGAAGAAATCATCCATCCCAATGTGGAGCAGACTGTGCAAGGCACGGTTGCTTTCCTTTAGAATGGCAGATCCAAAGGACAGCAGGCACCCTGCATCCAGACACTGCCTGGCAAGCTGGGCTGAGCCGCTGAACCCATGAAAAATCCAGGGCCGGGAGGCTTTCATCTGTTTCCGAATCCCCAGGATTTCCTGAAAAGCGCGCACACAATGAATCACCAGGGGTTTCCCTGAGGATTCAGAAAGCTCAGCGTGGATCCTGAAGACCACTTCCTGGTGCCCGAGTGGCATATCAATGGCTTTATCCAGTCCCGTTTCGCCCAGGGCTGCCACATAAGGGTACCCCAGGGCAAAAGTAAGGTGCTCCCTCACCAATTTCAAATCCTCATTACCCCTGAGGTTCCAGGGATGGAGACCTACAGAGAGCAATTGCCCATCAGTGGTGTTAAAGCTATCTATTTCTGACAAAGAAACATGGCGCACTGACCTCACCCCCTGCATTGCCGGCCCGTGGGTATGGATATCGATATACGGAGCGTGTTCATTCATTTAAACAAAGTTAAGAATTTAGGGTTGTATGAATGACAAATGTAAAAATCCGTAAATTTTCCTTAAATTTGTACTCTTTTTTGAACTCCAATCTGATGTTAACTAAAAGATTTTCAATCAGATAAGACCGATTTAGCGAAGCAAAAGGTTCAATTATATCAATTTTTTAAAATCAATAAAAATGAACGACAAGACAAAACAGGCAGAACAATTGGTTGATGCCATCATGAAGAATAAGAAGGTATATTTCTTCGGCGGCAAGCGGGCCGATGGTGATTCCTCCCTGCGTAACCTGCTTGGAGGCAAAGGTGCCAACCTGGCCGAAATGGTCAACATTGGAGCACCCGTTCCTCCGGGGTTTACAATTACAACAGAAGTATGTACCCTGTATAACTACAAAGGCCGTGATTCCGTTGTTGAGGCCATCAAAGCCGAAGTACGCGAAAACATGCGCAAAGTGGAAGAACAAATGGGCGCAGGTTTTGGTGATAAGGACAACCCCCTGCTGATGTCGGTGCGTTCGGGCGCCAGGGCTTCTATGCCCGGTATGATGGATACCGTGCTTAATCTGGGTTTAAATGAGTCTACACTCGAAGGCCTTGCAAAAAAAACCGGCAACGACCGCTTCGTATGGGACTCCTACCGCCGTTTTGTCCAGATGTATGGAGATGTGGTCATGGGAATGAAACCTGCCAATAAAGAAGACCACGACCCCTTTGATGAGATCATGGATCAACTGAAGGAAGAAAAGGGTGCCAAAACCGACCAGGACCTCACCACTGACAACCTGAAAGAACTGGTGAAACGTTTCAAAAAGGCCGTGAAGGATGTAACAGGGAAAGACTTCCCCGAAGACCCATGGGAACAGCTTTGGGGCTCGGTAATGGCTGTTTTCGAGTCGTGGAACAATCCACGCGCCAATTATTATCGTAAAATGCATAACATTCCCGCTGAGTGGGGCACCGCTGTCAACGTACAGGCTATGGTATTTGGCAATATGGGTGAAACCTCCGCTACAGGCGTGGCCTTTACCCGTGACGCCGCCACCGGTGAAAACATCTTCAACGGCGAATACCTGGTAAATGCCCAGGGTGAAGACGTGGTGGCCGGTATTCGTACCCCCCGTCAGATAACCAAAGAAGGCTCCCTGCGCTGGGCAAAACTTCAAGGCGTAAGCGAAGAAGAAAGAAAAGCTAACTTCCCTTCACTGGAGGAACTCTTCCCCGAATTGTACAGGCAACTCGATGCCCTTCAAAACAACCTGGAAGAGCATTACCGTGACATGCAAGACCTTGAGTTCACCATTCAGGATGGCAAACTCTGGATGCTCCAAACCCGTAACGGAAAACGCACCGGCCCAGCTATGGTGAAGATCGCAATGGATATGCTGCGCGATGGAAGCCTCAGCGAGGAAGAAGCCATTATGCGGGTTGAGCCCAACAAACTCGACGAGTTGCTTCACCCCGTCTTCGACAAAAAAGAATTAACAAAAGCTAAGATCCTTACTAAGGGTCTGCCCGCCTCACCCGGCGCTGCTACCGGTAAGATCGTCTTCTTTGCTGACGATGCTGCCGAATGGGTTGCCAAAGGCGAAAAAGTGATCCTGGTACGTCTGGAGACCTCTCCTGAAGACCTTGCAGGGATGGACGCCGCCGAAGGTATCCTCACCGCCCGCGGCGGGATGACCTCACACGCAGCCGTTGTGGCTCGTGGAATGGGTAAGTGCTGCGTTTCGGGTGCCGGTGCATGCCTCATCAACTATAAGAACAAGACCATGACCATCGATGGCAATGTTTTGAAAGAAGGCGACTTCATCTCGCTGAACGGTACCTCCGGTGAAGTAATCCAGGGTAAAGTGAAAACTGTTGACCCGGAAATGAGTGGCGACTTTGCTGCATTGATGAGCCTTGCCGAAAAACACACCCGCATGTATGTCCGTACCAACGCCGACACCCCCAAGGATGCCCGCGTAGCACGCGAGTTTGGGGCAAAAGGAATTGGACTCACCCGCACCGAACATATGTTCTTCGAAGGTGAGCGTATCAAAGCAATGCGCGAGATGATCCTTGCCAGCGACGAAGCAGGACGCCGAAAAGCCCTCAAGAAACTCCTGCCCATCCAGCGTGAAGACTTCGAAGGCATCTTCGAAGCCATGCATGAGCTGCCTGTTACCGTTCGTTTGCTTGACCCTCCCCTCCATGAATTCCTGCCTCAGGAGCCCGAGAACCAGGCTATTATGGCCAAGGAAATGGGGATCAGCCCCGAGGAAGTGAAAGCTAAGGTGGATAGCCTCCACGAACTGAACCCCATGCTGGGCCACCGTGGCTGCCGATTGGGCAACACCTATCCCGAAATCTCTGAGATGCAGGCACGCGCCATTATGGAGGCTGCCGTAAACCTGAAGAAAAAAGGCATCAAAGCAATCCCCGAGATCATGATCCCCCTGACCGGTACTTACGAAGAAATGCAACTCCAGGAAGAAATCGTACGCAACACCTGTGAAAAGGTTTTGGAAGAAAACAACGAGCGTATCGATTACCTGGTTGGCACCATGATTGAGATCCCACGTGCAACCCTCATCGCCGATAAGATCGCCCAGACTGCCGAGTTCTTCTCATTTGGCACCAACGACCTTACCCAGATGACCTTTGGCTACTCTCGCGACGACGCAGGGCACTTCCTCCCTGTTTACCTGGAGAAAGGCCTGCTGAAACACGATCCCTTCCAGGTCCTCGACCAGGAAGGCGTTGGCCAGCTCGTTCGCCTCGGTGTGGAGCGTGGCCGCCAGGGACGCCCGGGGCTGAAAGTCGGTATTTGCGGCGAGCACGGTGGTGAACCCAGTTCAGTAGAATTCTGCCATACCGTGGGTATGGACTATGTGAGCTGCTCTCCCTTCCGAGTGCCCATCGCTCGTCTGGCTGCTGCACAGGCCGTGGTCCGCGAAAACCTCGCTAAAAAAGGCGCCGCTGGTTACACCACCGCCTAATCATTAGCTTATCACAATAAAAAAGAGGCCGTCTCAAAAGTCGAGACGGCCTCTTTTTTATTTACAAAAAACTGACAAAAATATTGTATAATATCTTGTTTATATGCCTGCTAATGTGTAACTTAGGGCATGAAACACAAGA
>JAAYLH010000113.1 GCA_012521995.1 Bacteroidales bacterium
ATAAAAGGATTTAAAATGGTTAAAGATCTAGGGTGATTATCTTGGCTGGGCCTCTACCTGGATGTTGACCTCAATCTGGCCCTGGGGATTCGTCCCGGGCGAAATGGCCTGGTCCGTGATGTGGGGGTTAAAAGGCACGGCTCCTTCCTTGTAAGGTACGCTGCTGCCGTACAAGCCAATATCGAAGCCGTCGCTGCCCCCTTCAACACCCGCCGAAGTGGGTTTTAAATGATAATCATGATCATAACTAAAGGAATTACCCGTTTGGTTTATGAATATGTCTGCTTGCGAAATGCCTGTGATGTTTTCCGCCCCAAAAGATCCGCCGGGAATGGCAAAACTGTTTACAAACAGATTGTTGTAAAAACCAAGGCCGTAAGAATTCGTTCCTACCAGATAATTCGCCGCCAGGAAAATATTATTGTAAAATGTTGTCGCCATGACATTGGTTATCAGGGGAGCATAGGAAGGACCATTGTAAAGAAAAATGTTGTTGCTGAAATTCGCATTCTGATTGAAATGAGCAATGGTGATTCCTACCAGGTTTTTATTGATCAGGACATGTTGTGCATATCCTCAGGAAATGCCTCCGCGGATGACATTCTCAGAAATGCTGATCATGGTGGCTGACGTCTCTGAATAGCCATTATAGCTGAGATACAGGTCATTGAAACTGCAGCGCGAGATATTGATAAAGTGCACTTCCTGGTTTTCGCCTGTGGAACCCAGCCGTATATCGCCCGTCAGGTAAAATCCCTGAAGCATGGTGGAATCAGCCCCTGACACCAGGTAAACGGAGCCCGAAAGATAGGTAATCCCCGTGGCTGCCGTGTGTGAAGGGTAATGTCCGGCTCCTACAATGCTTATTTTTTTGTTGATGATCACATTGCCAATGTTAAAAGTACCACCTGGCAAATACATCACATCGCCCTGCTGGGCTGCGGCCAGGGCTTCGGTAAAACTGGAAAAGAACTGGGCCTGTTCACCCCTTTGAAGGGTAACGGCCGACTGGCTAAACAATACGGCAGGGAAAAATAGCATCCCCGTGACGATGAAAATAAACCTGGCTTTCATAGGATGAATCATTAAGGTTGGTGGACGAAAAACACGGTTCAATAGTACAATCAAAAATAGAATTATTTTTAAGTGTTTTACTCAAACAGAAAGTTTTTTTTACTTGAATCCTGGTTCATTTTCCGGGGTTTAAGGATTCAAATGCCATCATTTTTTTCTTTTCCTGTGTTCTTTTTTTTTTGATTTCAAAAATGTTGATCCGTATGTTTTTCAAACATTAAAACGGTTTGAAAAAGGATTCATTCCTGGTGTTTACCCTATGTCAAGCCGGGACCAGGGTCGTACCTCGGCCCTACCATGGTCGTAGTTTATACGGTTTAAACCGTATAAACTACGACCATGGTAGGGCAATGGAAGGTGATTCGTGCCGGGAAGAATGGAAAAGCTAAGGAATGTTCCCTGCCCCGGGTTGTTTCAGAAAATGCCTATCCTGAAAGAAGGGATGAGGGGACAACGGAGGGGCAGGCAAAAAAAAGAAGCTGCCCCATAAGTTGGAGCAGCTTCCTGAAAGAAATGATAAAGGAATGCTTAAGCTATCCTGGCAATCAGGTCAACCACGCGGTTGGCATAACCAAACTCGTTGTCGTACCATGAAACAACCTTAACAAAGTTGCCATCGATCACCTGGGTCATCAGGCTGTCGAAGATGGAAGAATGGGTGTTGCCAATGATGTCGGCCGAAACGATGGGGTCAATGCAGTATTCAAGGATGCCTTTCATAGGGCCATCAGCAGCCTGGCGGAGGGCTTCATTGATTTCTTCCTTGGTAACAGATTTTTCGAGCTCCACGGTAAGGTCAACCACTGAGCCGTCGGGTGTGGGGACGCGCATGGCGAAGCCATCCAATTTGCCTTTAAGGGCGGGGATCACCAGGCCCACAGCCTTGGCTGCGCCGGTGGTTGTGGGGATGATCGAAAGGGCGGCTGATCGCGCACGGCGCAGGTCCTTGTGGGGCGCGTCGAGGATGATCTGGTCGTTGGTGTACGAGTGAATGGTGTTCATTAAACCACGCTTGATGCCGAATTTGTCGTTGATCACCTTGGCCATGGGGGCAAGGCAGTTGGTGGTGCAGGATGCATTCGAGAAGATCTTGTGCTCGGGCTTAATGTCGTTGTCGTTAACACCCAGAACCACGGTAGCATCCACATCGCTTTCGCTTTTTGAGGGAACGCAAAGCACCACCTTCCCGGCGCCGGCCTGGAGGTGCTTGCTGATCTTTTCGCGATCACGGAATACACCGGTCGATTCAACAACGACCTGGATGCCCAGTTCTTTCCAGGGCAGGTTGGCGGGGTCTTTTTCAGAATATACCCGGATCTTCTTTCCGTTTACAACCAGGTGGTCGCCTTCAGCACTTACGCTTCCGGGAAATTTACCATGTGTGGAATCATATTTCAGGAGGTGGGCTAAGGTGGCACTGTCGGTCAGGTCGTTTACTGCTACAATGTCGATGTCCTCATTTTTGAGGGCTGCTCTCAGGGTCAAACGGCCAATACGACCAAAGCCGTTGATAGCGGTTTTAATTTTTGCCATAGTTTTTATGTTTTGAATTTTTTGGAGGCGTAAAATTAATAAAAATAAGCGTTATTTAATCTAAATAAAGATAATTTTATACTGCGAAAGTTTGCTTTGGGCTGTGGTTGGGAAGGAAAAAGAACGCGTGTCTGCGGTTCGATGGCTGATGGTGGTTTTTCGCCTTCCTTCCCGGTTATTATGAATGAAGGACAGACAGTTGCAGCGAAAGCTTTAGAAACGGCAAAACATTATTAAATTTGCAGCGTATAAAATAAAACAGCGACCCAATAGTTATCTAACTAAAACCAAAAAAGAAACAGATGTTTAGCCACCTATTACTGCAGGTTCAGATGGGCAATACTGCCCAGGTTGTTGACACCCTGGCGCAAGCTCCCGCGCAAACCTTTGAAACCATGACCTTATGGAGCCTGATGCTGAAAGGTGGGATTGTGATGATCCCGCTGGCCATTCTCTCTATCTGGGCCATTTATATTTTTATCGAACGTTACCTGGCCATCAGCCATGCCTCGAAAGAGGAGAACAACTTCATGAACAACATCCGGGATTTCATTCACGACGGTCGCATTGATTCAGCCAAGTCGCTCTGCAAGAACAACCAGTCGCCCATTGCCCGTATGATTGCCAAGGGTATTGTTCGGATAGGGCGCCCGCTTCCCGACATCAATGCCGCCATTGAAAACGTGGGTAAGCTTGAGATATCGAAACTGGAGAAGAATATCGCCGTGCTGGCAACGGTGGCCGGTGCTGCGCCCATGCTGGGCTTTTTGGGCACGGTTATTGGTATGATCAGGGCGTTCTACAATATGTCAATGGCAGGAAACAACATCGATATCAGTTTGCTGGCAGGGGGTATCTACGAAGCCATGGTGACCACCGTCACTGGTCTTGCCGTGGGTATTCTGGCATACATCTGTTATAATATCCTGGTGGCCCGCATCGAGAAGGTGGTCTTCATCCTCGAGGCCCGTGCCACCGAATTTATGGACCTTTTGCACGAACCCGCCTCCTAATCCCGATCTGCTATGGCCATTCAAATGCGCAATAAACGCAACGTCTCGTTCAACACGGCTTCGATGTCGGACCTGGTGTTCCTGTTGCTGATCTTTTTTATGCTGACCTCGACCCTCGTTGCGCCCAACGCCATCAAGCTTCTGTTGCCTTCCAGCGAAAGCCGCACCATGGCAAAACAGACGGTTACCGTTTATCTCAACGAAGATTACCAGATGTTCCTGGAAGAGACCCCTGTAACTACAGAGGAATTGCACAGCGGGCTGCTGCAAATGCTGGCCATAGAGGAAGAGGGCTCCGTGGTGCTCAGGGCCGATCAGACGGTGCCCGTACAATACATCGTGAATGTTATTGATGTGGTAAACAGCATCAATAACGCCAACCAGACGCGGCATAAAGTAATTCTTGCCACGCAACCTGCTCAGTGAAATGGAAGAACTTGAAAGGAAAGATAACCAGTATGCCATTATAGGCACCATCGCATTTCATGTGGTGCTGCTGGTGCTGTTTTTCTTTTTGGGATTGCGCACGCCTTTGCCATTGCCTGAGGAGCAGGGGGTGTTGGTGGCCCTTGGTTATTCCGATCAGGGGATGGGTGACCTGATCCCCTTGTCGAGTTCACCGCCCATGCCTGTCCCTGCCCAGCCCAACCCTGTGCAGGAGGAGGTTGCCACGCAGAACACCGAGGAATCGGTTCCGATCCCGCAAACTACCACCCGTCCGCGGCCTCAGCAACCCAACCAGACTCAGCAGCAGCCTGCTGAGCAGACGCCTGCCCAGGAGCCCCAGCCACAGGTGGACCCCAGGGCTTTGTTTCCCGGCGCTGATCAACGCAGCACCAGCAGCCAGTCGCAAGGCACTACCGGCCAGCAGGGTGCCCAGGGCAGCCCTACAGGGGCTCCAGGAGGAGAAGGCGATGGCGTAGGCCAGGGCGGGGTGAGTTATTCCCTTACAGGCCGCAGGCCTAATGTGCTTCCAAAACCCAGCTATAACATCCAGGAGGCCGGCAAGGTGGTGGTTTCCATCACCGTCGATCGCGAGGGCAGGGTGGTTAGGGCTACAGCAGGGGCCAGGGGTACCACAACCACCAATCGCATCCTGTGGCAGCTGGCAGAGGATGCTGCCCGCCAAGCTCGCTTCGACAGGAACCTCAATGCCCCCGAAGAACAAACGGGCACCATCACCTACAATTTCGTTATCCAGAATTAAATGAACTACAAGGAAACCCTGGGGTATCTGTTCAATCAGTTGCCCATGTTTCACCGTATAGGCCCGGCGGCTTATAAAGCAAACCTTGATAATACCCTGGCCCTGAGCAGACACCTGGGCGAACCCGAAAAGAAATTCAGGAGTATCCATATTGCGGGCACCAACGGCAAGGGTTCGGTAGCCAATATGCTGGCATCGGTGCTGCAGCAGCAGGGGTACAAGACCGGCCTGGCTACTTCTCCCCACTTAAAGGATTTCAGGGAGAGGATACGGATCAACGGGGAAATGATCTCCAAAACCGCAGTAAGTGAATTCATTCAAAAGCACAGGGGCTTTTTTGAGCAACTCAACCCCTCGTTCTTTGAGATCACCATAGCCCTGACCTTCGAATTTTTTGCCCGCGAGCAGGTGGATATTGCAGTTATTGAAACCGGTCTTGGAGGAAGGCTTGATTCGACCAATATCCTTACCCCCGAAATCTCCATAATCACCAACATCGGGATGGACCACATGAACCTGCTGGGTGACACGCTTGAAAAGATAGCAGCAGAAAAGGCAGGCATCATAAAGGAGGGAATTCCCATTGTTGTTGGCAAGCATCAGCCGGGGGTGCAGGAAGTGTTTGAAGCCGTTGCACGTGAAAAGAATGCCCCGCTTCATATGGCAAGCGACAGCTATGCTTTTTTCAGCGCGGATACCAAAGACCCGGGAGGGCATCTTGTCCAGGAGATTATCTTTAAGGGCCCGGGTGGAGCATTGAACACTTATGCGACGGATTTGCTGGGTGTATATCAGCGGGAAAATCTTGCGACGGTTCTTGCTGCCCTTGACCTTCTCCAGCAGCAGGGGCTGTTCCGGGTCACAGAACAGGCCCTGCGCCAAGGCTTGTTGCAGGTGAAAGAGAATACGGGCTTTAAAGGGCGCTGGTATCAGATGGGCAAAAGGCCAAGGATCATTTGCGACACAGGGCACAACAGCGATGGGATTAAAATGGTCACCAGTCAACTGTCAAGCCTTGGCTATGCCAAGCTCAGAATCGTGTTGGGTATGGTGGATGACAAGGATGTCAAGGGGGTGTTGTCTCTTTTTCCCCAGGATGCCACATATTATTTCTGCAAGCCCGGGGTTCCCCGAGGGCTGGACCCGCAAAAGCTGGCCGCTGCTGCAGCTTTGGAAGGCTTGAGAGGGGAGGTGTTCACTTCGGTGGAAGCAGCCTTGAGGGCCGCTAAAAAGGATGCCTCGCGTAACGACCTCATCTTTGTGGGAGGCAGCACCTTTGTCGTAGCCGAAGTGGTATAAAAAAACCGGGCAGCGCCCGGTTTGAATGATTATTGTTTGTTCTGTTCTTCCAGTTCTCTTTCGCGTTGCCTTGCCTCACGTGCGGCCTGACGAGCCCGCTCGCGCAAGAGCTCACGGACATGATTCTGAAGGTCAGCATCGCTGCGGAACTCGGACATGATTTCCTGGTAATAGTCAGTGGTCAGGCCCTTTTCCATAAGGGTGGCCTGAAGGATCCCCTGCATGTCACGCTGGATGGCGGTGATTTCAGGAGCCACTTGATTGAAGGACTCGACTTCTTCATCCAAATACATGCCGCCTTGCAAAGCGCCAATCTCGGCTGCACGGGCGATCTGGTTGAAACGATCCATGCTGAGGCCCTTGGCTTCAACGGCAGCGACGATCTTCTCGTTGGTTTCTTTCTGGAGTACGCTTAACTCCTGGTTCACGTCATAAAAGTTTAAAAGGTCCTGATCCGCAAAGCGGAATTCCTTTTTCGGTTCTTCAGTTTCCTGGCCGTAAGAGCGGGCAGGGGCAGCAAACAGGACGGTTACCAAAAGGATCGCTGCGAAGAAAGTCTTGAAAACAGACTGGGTAGTGATACGGGATTCGCTCATAAGTAATTTGATTAATGGTTAAAAAAGCAGACAAATGTAAAAATATTATGAAAAAACAAGGGAATATTTTTACTTTAATTACTTATTAACAAAACTCAGGCCAAAATCATTAAATTTTTTTTTAAAAGGAGCATAAGTTTTAGAATTCAATATATTACAATTTATATTTAATAACAAAAACCCCTTAAAAAGCCCGGTGATTAGCTTGTTTCCAGGGGGGTAATGGAAAGGATAGCGTAGCTTAAAGGAGCTATTTCCAATGGGATTCCGTTTTCTTCGGCTTGTTTTATTGAAACCCTTATCGGATTGGCTGTGGTTCCATAAATGGGCTTAATTCGCAACCCTTTAGGAAGGTCCTGATCTGAACCTTCAAAGAAATCCAGGGGGATCCTGATGCTTGTTGTGATCGAATCGTTTTGTCCGAAGCAGCAAACCACAAGCCAGGATTCTACCGGTGACCAGCGCAGGAAAGCATAGAGGTGACGGTCGTCAAAACCGTCTTTTCCCTGGTTGACCCACATCAGGTCGTAGAAATTTCCACGGGTAATGATTGGGTTGGCGGCCAGTTCAATCAGGGTTTTGTATTCCTTCCGAAGGCTGATTTGGTCGGGGCTCAGGAGTTGTTCGTTGCATTTGCCCTCGTTGAACCAATTTTGGAAAGCAGGCACATGGTAATAATCGAAGATTGTGGTACGTCCGTCATCTCCGCTGAAGCCTGTTGTTCCTATGGCATCTTCCCCTATTTCCTGTCCGAAATAAATCATCAGGGGGCCCTTGTGCATCAATGCGGCCGCGGCCATGGCGGGGATCCCGGGGCGTGCATCCCCTGCAAATTGCGGGGAGGCGATGCGTTGTTCGTCGTGGTTTTCAAGGAACCTGAGCATTGAGGGGTCCCTTCCATCCAGTTGCTGCCATGCCTTTGTCAGGCCCGAGGCCGGTTGATTGCCGCCAAGGACTTCACGGAGGGTGTCGTACATTCCGTTCTTATCGTACAGGTAATCGAAGCCCCCTTCCTCCTGGTATGGGCGGTAAGCAGCGGGGTTGTATATCTCAGCGATGAACAGGACTTCGGGGTAGGCTTCCCTGACTTCTCTGATGGCCCATTTCCAGAACGCTACGGGCACCATTTCGGCCATATCGCAGCGGAAGCCCCTGATGCCCTTTCCTGCCCAGAAAAGCAGAATATCCAGCATTTTTTTCCAGGTGGAGGGGAGCGGATCAAAGTATTTTTTTCCTCCACTCTGGTAATCCACCCCATAATTCAGCTTAATGGTTTCGTACCAGTCGTTGATGCCCGGCGAGGCCGTGAACTGATCGTTGCCGGTTACCTTTGCAGGGTTTTCAGCAAATGGTTTCAATGCCTTCTCCCTGGTATATGGAAGCTGTTGAACTTCTTCGGGAAGTCTTAGTTCCTGCCCCGGGATATAATAGAAATTGTTCTGCGGATGAAAGGACAGTGCAGCCCGGTCGTGCTCGCCCAAGTCTGAAACCCTTTCCGGTTTGTTTATTGAATGGTATTCCCTGGCCACGTGGTTGGGTACAAAATCGATGATGGGATCAAGGCCCGCTGACTTACAACGGCCGATGAGGGCTTCAAATTCCTGCATACGCATTGGGACCTCCACGGCCAGGTCGGGATCCACATCATAATAGTCGCGTATGGCATAGGGCGAGCCGGCCCTGCCCTTCACCACCAGGGGATGATTTGCAGGCAAGCCAAAGCCGGAGTAGTCGGTGCAGGTGGCATGCGAGATCACCCCCGTAAGCCAGATGTGTGTGGCCCCCAATGCCCGTATCTCCGACAGGAAATGCTGACTGAGGTCATCGAACTTCCCGCAGCCGTTCTCTTCAATGGTTCCAAAGGGCTTTCCCGTGCTGTTGCGGTTCCCTGCCAGTCTGACCAATAGTTGATAGATGATGGGCTTCATGGGTGAAATTATTATTTCATACTTTTTTATCTCCCTTTAATGGACGGGCTAATACAGGCTTCTACTGAAAGAAAGGCTCCGTAAAATTGAGCAGGAACAATTTGTCGGTTGCCCTTGTAAGGGCAGTGTAGAGCCATCGCAGATATTCGGTGTCAGGTTCCTTGTTGGGGATGTATCCCATTTCGACAAAAACATTGGCCCATTGCCCGCCCTGGGCTTTATGGCAGGTGAGGGCATAGGCAAATTTCACTTGCAAGGCATTGAAATGGGGGTTGTTTCTGATCTGGTTGAGGCGGGTACTTTTGTTGGAGATATGTGCATAGTCGGCAGCCACCTCCTCGTAAAGACGGCGCCCTTCGGATGCTGACAGTGAAGGGCCATCGGCATTCAGGGTGTCGAGCAGGATCTTTACCTCCAGGTCGGATTCATCGGGGTAGTCGAGCAAGCGCACGGTAACATCTGCAAATCGGAAGCCGTAAATTTCTTCAATGCGCCTGAGGCGTTTCAATTCCATGATGTCGCCATTGGCAATAAAGCCTGCCTGGCTTGACTCGGGCAGCCAGAAATAATTGTTCTTAACCACCATCAGCAAATCGCCTGCGCTGATTTCATCCTCCCTGAACAATACCCCTTTGCGGATGTGCTGGTTGAAGAGGTTTGCCCTTTTGTTGGTGCGGCAGACGATGAGCGACTGTTCCATATTGGAACTCATATAAGCATTGTTGACTTCATCGGCGGCGTCTGGACCTTCCAGACGGTGGATGTCGCTGAACCCGCTGAGTTGCATCTTTGGGTATCCTTCCTCCCTGGCTCCCAGCATATGGCGGATCATGGTGGCATTATGGAGGATGCCGCTATCTCTGGCCTGGCGTACCACCTCCCTGAGCTCAAAACTCCAGATCTTCAGGTGAAACCTTTGCCTTAGATATTGTTCGCTCAGGGCGGGGCTCTCTATTGTCATCACGGGAGGAAGCTGGGCGGTATCGCCAATCAGGATCAGCCTGCAATTCTCCCCTTCACTGACATACTGCAGCAGGTCGTCGAGCAGGTTGGTTCCCCCGAATAATTCCGTTTGCTCGCTTCTGTTTCCCCCGATCATGGAGGCTTCATCCACAATAAAGAAGGTGTTCCTGTGCTTGTTCTGCTGAAGGGATACCCGAACCGAACCATCGGCCGCAGGCATCAGGCGATAAATTTTTTTGTGGATTGTAAAGGCTTTGCGGCCTGAATACCCTGCAAGCACCTTGGCAGCCCGTCCCGTAGGGGCAAGGAGGACGCTTTGGGCCTGCAGGGAGGGCAGGATACGGACGAGGCTGCTGACAATTGTGGTTTTTCCTGTTCCTGCATAGCCCTTCAGTACGAAGACAGAGGCGCGTTCGCTTTCGCGAATGTATTCGGCAAGCAGGCCGATCAGTTTGTCCTGATCCTCCGTGGGCGAGTAAGGAAACTCCTTCAGGATGGCTTGCTTTATGTTATTGGGAGTCATAGGCATACATCAGAAGGGATAGCCAATCCCCAGGTTAAAGTTCCACTCCTTCAGGCCCGGCCAGGCTGAAATCCAACGGTTGCCCGGGTCAAGCGAGGGATTGTGGACCGGAAAGGCGGCGTCGACCCTTACCACGAAAAAGTCGAAGTCGAGCCTGAGGCCCGCGCCTGCACCAATTGCAATTTCCTTGTAAAAGTCATCGACCGAGAACTCCCCTCCAGGGAACTGCGGGTTTTCGTTTATAAACCAAACGTTGCCAGCATCAGCAAAAAAGGCAGCATGCCAGAAGCGGTAAATGGCAAAACGGTGTTCAATATTGGCCTCCAGCTTAATGTCACCGTAACGGTCAAACCGCACGCCCAGGGTGTCGCGGTAAGAACCGGGCCCCAGGGTGTATATCCTCCAGGCCCTGACGCTGTTGGCACCACCACCATAAAAACTTCTTACAAAGGGCATCACGGTTGAGTTGCCATAAGGAATACCAGCACCAGCCATCAAACGGAAGGCCAGTCTGCTTCTGTGGTTGAACACTTTGTAAAAGCGCCAGTCGGCATCGCCTTTCAGGTATTGCGCAAAGGGAATGTTGAATATCGTGTAGTTGCCGTCTTCATTGATCCCTGCATCGAAAATACTGCTGGCCAGTTGCATCAGGTTTCCTGCCGATTCGAAGTTCCCGCGGAAGTACATAAAGTCGGCATCTCTTCCCAGTTGCTGTGAGCTGAAGACATAGGAATACTTGATGCCGGCGGTTAAGTGGTCTTTGTAACGGCTCAGGATCAGCGGGTTGCCCTCCGGAATCCTCGACTGAAGGATGGAGTCGTTAAACACCTTGATAGAGCTGATCTCGATGGGGTAGAGGTAGTGGCGTTTTCTGATGTTTTCACTCCATTCAAATCCATAGCTCACATTGAAGATGTACCGTGTATAATCAGGACGCTGACGATAGTTAATCCCCGTCAGCAAGGTGCTGCGGGGCCTGGCGTTCTTAGAAAGACGTTCCATGGGGATGGGCGCCAGTAATTTCGGGAAGTCGATGCTGACTTCCGCACCCAGCTCCAGGGTGTTAAACGGAAGGCGGTTGATCACTTCTTGGCTGGCCGACTCACCGGTCACTTCAAGGGCTCCCTTCAGCCTGATGTTGAGCCGCTCGGCACCCCCAAAGATATTTCGGTTAGTGAACATGACGTTGCCTGCCACCCCGAGATTGCCCGAGGAGTTCAGCCCTTCGGCCTCCACTGTGAAAGCATTGGAGGGGGAGCGGGCGAGTTGGATACGGGCATCCAGGAAGCCCAGGGTGTCAGAAGGCATGCCTTGGTGGGGGTTGAGGTTCTCGGAGAACTGGATGTTGATGAACCTGAAATTGCGCAATCCGCTCAGGTAATTATAGGTTAGCTCTACATCTCTTCCCCTGAAGAAACGCCCCGGCTCGATCAGAATGTTATGTGCCACGGCCCGGGGCCTGATGCTCATCGGGTCGTTGTGAAGAAACTGATACACAGGGCCTCTTCCCAGTTTGGAAGGGGCGAAGAAGGTGGTATCGTAGGGGATGGTGCCACTGTAGAAAGGGGAGAAGTCAGGGTAAACAAAGACCTGGTCAACCATATAACGCTTATGTATTGCGCCCGGAATACTGTCTGTGCCCTGGGGTCTCATGACCCCGGGCTGGCTGATATGCAGTTCGATGTCCACCTGGTGGTCTCCAACCATGCTGTCGACATGGAAAAAGATAAAATCTTTCGAGAAGTTGAAGAACCCTTGGTTTCGCAATTGCCTGGTGATGCGTTCGCGTTCATTTTCAAGAAGGTCGGCGTCGTACTGCTCCTGTGGGTGAAGCAGGGCATTCAGGGTGTCGTTCAGGATGAATGAGGCCAGGTGCGCATCGGGGATGTTGTAGTTGAAATCCCTGACCCTGTAAGTAGTGTTGCCTTTGATATGGTAGGTGACATTTGCTTTCCTGTCCCTGGTGTTGACCTCAGCTTCAATTTCTGCATTGAAATAACCCTTCCCCTGCATAAACAGCTCGAACTGCCGCTGGCTGCTTTGCATCAGCACGGGGTCAAAAACAACAGGGGGCTCTCCAATGGCGTTTTTTATCCAGCGCTTAAAGCCGTTTTCAGGACCCCGGTCTGCCAACTGGTAGACCTGCAAGTGAAAGCGGTATAGTCCAAGGATCCTGCGGTTGGGCTGCTGCCTGATAAAGGGTTTTAAGGCCTCATTCTTAACCTCAGCCTCCTTTACCTTGATCCTGTTGCGGTTCAGGAGATATTGATCCGACGGAATGTTGCGGGCAGGATTGCACCCTGTAAACAACAGGATTACAAAGCCTAAATACAACAGGAATCTATTGGGGTTTTTAAACACGTACTTATCCGTTAAACAGAAAACAAATTTAGCCATTCTGTAAACATAATAAAGAAGTATTCTTTCAGATTATTATTATAGTAAATTCTGAAAAAAATCTTTTCCTGGAGTCAATTATAATTATTTTAGGATAAAAAAAATAGTTTTGATATAAAATTTAACTTTACTAAATTTGATAGGTTAAAAAACAGAGTACAAGGGCATGTGGTTCAGCATCTAAAGATTTTTTTTAAAATAAAGTACAATCTCAGGGTGCTGCCAGTGGTTTTCAAATATTATCTTTGCACGTTTTAACACAGAAGGATAATGACGCTCATTCAATCCATTTCAGGAATCAGGGGGACAATAGGAGGGAAACCCGGCGAGGGTTTGTCTCCCGTGGAGGTATTAAGGTTCTCTGGTTCTTTTGGCATGTGGCTCAGGAGCCGCTTTCCTGAAGAACGCCTCAGGGTGGTTGTGGGTCGCGACGCCCGCATCTCGGGCCCCGTTATCAATAAGATTGTGACGGCTACCCTGCAATCCATGGGGATAGATATTGTCGACGGGGGCTTGTCGACCACCCCGACCATCGCCATGGCAGTTGAGTTTTTCCAGGCCCATGCAGGGATCATAATCACTGCCAGCCACAACCCCAAGAACTGGAATGCCCTCAAACTCCTCAATGAGCATGGGGAGTTCCTCACTGTTGCCCAGGCCGGGGAAATGGAAGGCTTTATGGATTGGGATGCCTTTGATTTCGTCCCCGTTGAAAAGTTTGGACATAATATTAGGGAAGAGGGCATGATCGAAATGCACATCGAAAAAATTCTGGGGCTGCCCCTGGTGGATGTGGAGGCAATTCGTGAAGCCAATTTCAGGGTGGTGGTTGATGGGGTCAATTCCAGTGGAGGCCTTGCCGTGCCGCTCTTGTTGGAGGCCCTGGGCGTGAAAACCGTCCACGAGATCTATTGTGAGCCCAATGGCATTTTCCCGCATAACCCTGAGCCCCTGCCCGAGAACCTGATCGAACTCTCGTCAGAAGTCGTCAAGAAGAATGCCCATATCGGGATTGCGGTTGACCCTGATGTAGACCGCCTGGCGCTTGTATGCGAAGACGGCGAAATGTTTGGCGAGGAATATACCCTGGTGGCCGTGGCCGATTATGTGCTGTCGAATACGCCCGGAAATACTGTCAGTAATCTATCCTCCACACAGGCATTGGCCGAGGTGACCCACGCGTACAGGCAGGAATATTTCCCCAGCGCCGTTGGTGAAGTGAATGTGGTGGAAGCCATGAAGAAACACAATGCCATCATCGGCGGGGAAGGAAACGGAGGCGTGATTTATCCTGCGCTCCACTACGGCCGCGATGCACTGGTGGGGATTGCCCTTTTCCTGACCCACCTGGCAAAGTTCGGGAAAAGCTGCACCGCCCTGAAAAAGAAATATCCCGAGTACTATATCTCAAAGAACAAGATTGAACTCCCCGCCGAGGTCAACCTCGACATGATCTTCAGCCAGATCATAAAAAAATATGCCAAGCATCCCATCGACCAGACCGATGGGGCCAAGATCCTTTTTGACAAGGAATGGGTGCACCTGAGGCGTTCAAATACCGAGCCCATCATCCGCATCTATTGCGAAAGTGACAGCCTTGTCAAGGCTGAGAACCTGGGTAAGAAGATGATCATGGACATCAGTGAACTGCTGAGAGGAGAAGAAGATTAGACTGTTTCCATCTTTAGGATATCGCAGGCAATTTCAAGTGCCTGGTCTATGTCGTTCACTGGCTTGATGGTGATGCTTAAGCGTTCGTTGCTTTCCTTCACCTGGCACTTCCTGAAGTTCTCCTGGGCAAAATGAAGCACCCTTTTGAAGGCCTCGCTTTCGTAATAAGGGGAGTCTTGCCGGCTGACAAAATACCCGATCATAAGGCCGCTTTTCAAAATAACTTTCTCAAAACCGATCTCCCTTCCTGCCCAACGTAATCTGAGGGCTTTCATCAGGCCTATTGTGGCCTTTGGTAGTGGCCCAAAACGGTCAACAAGCTGGGAGGCAAAGGCTTCGAGGTCCTGCTCGTTCTCGAGCCCGTCAAGCTCCTTGTAGAGGCTCAGACGCTCCTCAGTATTGCTGACATATTGGCTGGGGATCATAAGTTCAAAATCCGTCTCCAGCTGGCAGTCACCCACCTGGTACTTTCGTTGGTTGACCCCCTGGGCAAAAAGCTCTATAAATTCCTGCTCCTTCAGCTCGGTGATTGCCTCATCGAGGATCTTCTGATAAGTCTCAAATCCTATCTCAGCAATAAATCCGCTTTGCTCGGCTCCCAGCAGGTTGCCTGCCCCGCGGATATCGAGGTCGCGCATGGCAATGTTGAAACCGCTGCCCAGCTCTGAGAATTCTTCAATGGCGCGCAGGCGTTTTCGTGCCTCATCGGTAAGGGTGCTCAGGGGCGGAGTCAGCAAGTAACAAAAGGCTTTCTTGTTGGTTCGCCCCACGCGGCCCCGCATCTGGTGCAGGTCGCTCAGCCCGAAGTGGTGCGCGTTGTTGATGATGATGGTGTTGGCGTTGGGAATATCCAGACCCGATTCAACAATGGTAGTGGACACCAGCACATCGTAATCGCCATTGATGAAATCCACCATGATCTGTTCCAGCCTGGCACCCTCCATTTGCCCGTGGCCCACAGCAACGCGGACATCGGGACAGAGGCGCTGCACCATGCCTGCCACCTCCAGAATGGTCTGCACACGGTTGTGGATAAAAAACACCTGCCCACCCCGGGTCACTTCGTTCATCACCGCATCTCTGATCAGCTCCTGCCCGAAGACGTGAAGCTCGGTGACGATGGGATAGCGGTTGGGTGGGGGCGTATTGATGCGCGACAAGTCGCGCGCACCCATCATTGAGAACTGCAAGGTGCGCGGAATGGGGGTGGCTGTTAAGGTCAGCGTATCCACATTCACCCGCATCTGCTTCAACCTTTCCTTGGCAGCAACGCCGAACTTCTGTTCCTCATCAATGATCAGCAAGCCCAGATCCTTGAATTTTATGTCCTTGCTGATGATGCGGTGCGTCCCGATGAGGATGTCGATCTTCCCTGCCTTCAGCTCTTCCAGCACCGTTTTCTTTTCCTTTGGGGTGCGAAACCTGCTGATATAATCTACCCTGCAGGGCAGTTCTTTCAAACGGTCGCGGAAGGTGTAATAATGCTGTAAGGCCAGGATGGTGGTAGGCACCAGCACAGCCACCTGCTTTGAATCGGCCACAGCCTTAAAAGCAGCCCGTATGGCCACCTCGGTTTTGCCGAAGCCTACATCCCCGCATATCAGGCGGTCCATGGGATAAGGTGATTCCATGTCTTTTTTGACGTCGAGGGTAGCAGTCTCCTGGTCAGGGGTGTCTTCATAAATAAACGAGGCCTCCAGTTCGTTCTGCAGGTATGTGTCGGGAGCAAAGGGATAGCCCTGCTGGGCGCGCCTTCGGGCATACAGCTTGATCAGGTCCTTGGCAATGTCCTTAACCTTGTTCTTGGTTTTGTTCTTCAGGTTAGACCAGGTATTGCTGCCCAGCCGGTGCAGGGTGGGTGCCGTGCCTTCCTTGCCGCTGTAGCGCGAGATGCGGTGCAAGGAATGAATGCTGATATACAAAACATCATTGTCCTTGTATATCAGCCGGATGGCCTCCTGCAGCTTCCCGTTCACCTCAATCTTTTCCAGCCCGCTGAAGATGCCAATGCCGTGGTCAATATGGGTGATATAATCGCCGGGCTTAAGGTTCTGAAACTCCTTGATGGTCATAGCCTGTTTGCCCGGGAACTTATCGCGCACCTTGAAACGGTGATAGCGTTCAAAGATCTGATGATCGGTATAGCAAGCAATTTTGTTCTGACGGTCAATAAAACCTTCATGCAGGCTAAGCAAAAGCGCGTCGTAGGCAAAGCGCATCTCCTTCTCGGCGTTTTTGTGGATCGTCTCAAAGATCGACTCTATGCGTTCTATCTGACGGGGATTGTCCGACAGGATCACGTTGGTGATGTCGCCCGCCGAGTTCTCTTCCAGGCTTTTGATCAGCAGGTCGAAGTTCTTGTTAAACGAAGGCTGGGGAGCAAAGTCGAAGCTTAACTTCCCGGAGGCATCCTTTGCCAGATATGACTTGTGAAACTCCACCAGCCTTACTTCCCTGAGTCTGTCAATAAAAGTTTCAGGATCCACAAACATTTCCCCGGGTCTGAGGTGCTTCAGGTCAGGGTGAAGCGTATGATAAATGTTGGCGGCTTTTTCAAGACCTGCCTTCATTTTTTCCTCTGCCAGACGGGTGTCCTCACACCATACCAGAGTGTTGGCAGGCATCGAATCCAGCAGGAATTCCCTGCCCCCGGCCTTAACCTCCATCTGGCCGATATCGGGCAGGATGCTGATCTTCTCCTGCACCTTTACCGAGAGCTGGGTGGAGGGATCAAAGGAACGCAGGCTCTCCACCTGCTCGCCCATGATCTCTATACGGAAGGGGTAGTCGTTGGAAAAGGAATAGACGTCGATGATGCCGCCCCTGAGGGAGAATTGCCCGGGCTCAACCACAAATTCGACCCGCTCAAAGCCATATTCAAGCAACATATCCAGCAGGAAATCGACAGAAAGCGGCTCCCCACGTACGATCTGTATCACATTCTTTTTCAGCAGTTTTCGCGATACCACCTTTTCGCTGATGGCCTCGGGAAAGCTGACGATAATGGTTTTATTGCCCTGTGAGGCCAGGCGGTTGACCACTTCCGAGCGCAGCAATACATTGGCGTTATCCGTCTCGTTGACCTCATAAGGCTTTTTGTAGGATGCAGGAAAAAGGAAGATGTTCCTGTTCTCGTAGCTCAGGTCACGCTCACCCAGCAGGTTTTCAAGGTCGTTGAAGAAATAGGCTGCCGACTCCCTTTCTGAAAGGATGAACAGAAAAGATTTGCGTGACTGCCTGATCACCGCTGCCGCCAGCACAGCAGGTGCTGAGCCCGCCAGCCCTTGCAGGGCAATGGCTCCCGGTCCGCTTTCATTGGCAAAGGCAGACAAGTGACCAAGGTATTCCCCTTTGGAAAAATGCTGAATGAATTGTTCAGGCTTCAAAAACAGTTTGGAGTTTTAGAGCTGCAAAGTTATTGAAACCCTTTGCCAATTCAAAAACCAAAATCAATACCCTTGTATTATTTAGAAAAAGCCAAGTCCGGAGGCATCAATTCATTGAACCTCGATAAACCAATTTCAATATGAAGTTAATCCCGGGAAATTGTAACTGGCAAAAGAAAAAATAAAAATGAACACAAATCCCCATTCCTTTTCCCGAAAACGCGCCTGCTTCTTTCAGAGGTTTCAAGTCTCTATCGCCACTGAAGCCCCTAAAGTCAATTCTTCCTATCCCTCTTCTTCCACCAAAGGGGTGTCTTTCACTTCAGGGGAATGGATCCGCATAAGCTCCTCCACTTTTTCCACCATCTTTTTAGGACCTGTGAACAGGGGCGCCCGTTGGTGAAGGGTTTTGGGCTGGATTTCCAGGATGCGTTCGAAGCCGTTGCTGGCCTTGCCCCCTGCCTGCTCAGCGAGGAAGGCAATGGGGTTGCACTCATACAGCATGCGTAATTTGCCATTGGGGGCTTTTCGTGTTGCAGGATACAGGAATATCCCGCCACGGATAAGGTTCCTGTGGAAATCGGCCACCAGTGATCCAATATACCTCGAGGTATAGGGCCTGCGCGTACAGGGGTCCTCTTCCTGGAGGTATTTTATATATCTCTTGACCCCTTCCGGGAAATATACGTGATAGCCTTCGTTGACCGAATAGATGTTGCCATTGTCGGGAAACTTCATGTTGGGGTGGGAGAGGCAGAAAATCCCTACCGAAGGATCCAGGGTAAAGCCGTTTACGCCCTTACCCGTAGTGTATACAAGCATTGTGGAAGAGCCATAGATCACATAACCTGCAGCTACCTGGTTTACCCCAGGCTGTAAAAGGTCCTCATGGGTGCCGGGCCCCATTTCACTCTGGCGGCGGTAAATGGAGAAAATGGTTCCGATAGAAACATTCGATTCTATGTTGCTGCTCCCGTCCAAAGGATCAATGGCAACTACGTATTTCCCCAATTCGGCAATATTGTTCTGGAAAGAAATCACCTTTTCATTTTCTTCCGAAGCAATGGCACAACACTCACCCCCTCCCCGAAGGGTTGTGATAAAGGTGTCGTTGGCATAAACATCAAGCTTCTTCTGGGTCTCGCCCTGAACATTGGTCGAGCCCACCGTACCCAGGATATCCACCAGGCCTGCAGCATTGATTTCACGGTTGACAATTTTGGCAGCCGTCCCGATATCGTTCAGCAAACGGGTCAGCGCGCCCTTGGCATGCGGGTATTCCGACTGGTTTTCAATGACGAATTCGGTCAGGGTTTTGATTTTATAACGAGTTACCATGGCGTGTGAGTTTTGATGCTGCAAGTAAACAAATTTTTTTATCTATTCCAAAGTTATTCTTAAGATAAATATTAAACAAACAATGGTTTTTTATGCCCATTGGATGGTGTTGGTTAATCTCTTAAAAAGCATAGTCAAATTCTAAGTTAACCCCGACTTAAATTAAATTATGAAGGGTGTTTGATTCCTTCGAAAAGAGGCAGCAAAAGTGAATGAGACAGGGAGCTGATAAGGCTTTGGACCGATTTGGGGCTAAAGTTGGGTAATTAATTCCCTGAGCAGAGCCAGTGCGGCGAGGGTTGCCCGGGTAATGTTTCGGTCGCGTTGGTCGCCCAGGTGCAAAAGTTTACTGGTAACCTGTTCGCGGAATGCGACGGCGATCCAGACGGTGCCCACGGGTTTTTCGGGGGAGCCGCCTGAGGGGCCTGCAATGCCGCTTGTAGCTATGCAAAAGTCGCTGCTCATCACCTGGCAGCCGTGCAAGGCCATGATTTCCACCACTTCACGGCTTACGGTTCCGTGTTTCTCCAGGATCTTTTCATCCACCCACAGGAAACGTCTCTTGAGTTCGTTGGCATAGGCTATGATGCTGCCTTTGAAATAGGCGCTGCTGCCGGGCACGCTGGTGATCTTATGGGCCAGGAAGCCCCCGGTGCAGCTTTCGGCGGTGGAGAGGCTCAGGCCTTTATCGGTGAGCAGGCGGCCCACCACTTCTTCCAGGGTGTCGCGGTCGTAGCCCCAGATGTATTGCGGGATCAGGCTCCTTAACTTTTGTTCTTCCTCTTCCAGGGCTTCTTTCAGGGCGGCTTCATCAGGTCCTTTGGCGCTCATCCTCAGGCGAACCACTCCCGGGGAGGGGAGATAGGCCAGGCTGATAAAAGGGGGGAGCCGGTCTTCCCAGCCGGAGATGATTTCCGAAAGGAAGGATTCGCCCAGGCCCTGGGTGAGGACGGTGCGGTGGAGGATGTACTGGTCTTTCCTTCTGCGCTTCAGCTCGGGAATGATCTGGTCATCGACCATTGCCTTCATTTCAAAAGGCACGCCCGGCATGGCAATGCAGATATGGCCATCCTGCTCGAACCAGAGGCCCGGGGCTGTGCCATTGGGGTTACGGATGACGGTGGCATTGGCAGGCACCATGGCCTGCTGTTGGTTCAAATGGGTCAGGGGGTAATTGCGCCGGGAAAAAAGGGCCCTGACATCTTCGAGGACCTCCTCGTTGAGCACCATTCCGGTTTGAAAATAGTGACACAGGGCCAGCTTGGTCACGTCGTCGCGGGTGGGGCCCAGCCCGCCAGTCATCAGGATCAGGCCCGATCGCCCAAAGGCATCGGCGAGGATGCGGCTTATCTCAGCTTCCGTGTCGCTGACTACAGAAATTTGTTTTACAGCAATGCCTGCCTCATTGAGCCTTTCGGCCATCCAGGCGGCATTGGTGTTGATGACCTGGCCTATCAGGAGCTCGTCTCCTATGGTGATGATCTCTGCGTCCATCTCCCTATGATTTTTTGATTGCGCGAAGTTAGCAATAATAGGTATTTACCCGATTTATTCATAAATTTGTTCTTTATTGGAACTTTGTTTTTTTCCAAAAAATTCATCTTATGAAAAATTTCCAGGAATCAGAACTTATCCTCAATCCCGACGGGAGCCTTTACCACATAAAACTTAAGCCCGAAGATGTTGCAGAAACGGTGATCCTTGTTGGCGACCAGCAACGGGTGGCTGTGATCTCCAAGTATTTTGACAAGATTGATTCCAGGAAGGACAACCGGGAATTCACCACCCATACGGGTTGGCTGAACGGGAAGCGAATCACGGTGATCTCAACGGGGATCGGGACGGACAACATCGACATCGTTGTCAATGAGCTGGATGCCGCCGTCAACTTTGACCTTGAGAAAAGGAAGATTAAGGAAAAACATACCGCCCTCGACATCATCAGGCTGGGCACTACCGGCGGCTTGCAGCCCGAACTGGAGGTAGACACCTTTGTGGCTTCAGCTTATGGACTTGGCTTCGATGGCTTGCTGAACTTCTATGATTATGACGAGAAAATCCTGGAAACAGAGATCATAGATGCCTTTATCAGGCATACGGGCTGGAACGAACGCCTGCCTTATCCCTACATCGTTAAGTCGTCAGAACGGTTGTTGAAGCAACTGGCTTATGATTTACCTGCAGGCATCACAGCCACCGCCAACGGCTTTTATGGCCCCCAGGGAAGGCGGCTGCGCATTCCCCTTGCTTTTCCTGAACTGAACGAAAGAATTGAAGGGTTTCGCTTTGGCGAATACAAGATTTCCAATTTTGAGATGGAGACCTCGGCGCTCTTCGGGCTCGGGAAATCCCTTGGACATAACACCCTGACCATTTGTACGATAATTGCCAACCGCCTGACCAAGCAATTCAGCGAGGACTACAAAGTGTCGGTGGACAAGATGATACGGCTAGTGCTTGAAAGGCTCACCTCATAAAGCGCAAGGCCATGGAAGGCGAAACCAAAATCCGCGAGATGCAAGCCTTGGTCAGCCTGGTGGATGACCCCGACATTGACGTTTTTCGTGAGGTATCGGAAAAGATCCATGGCTTTGGCCCCGACGCCATTCCCTACCTTCAGGATGCCTGGGACAATTGCTTTGACCCTCTTGTGCAAAGCAGGATTGAGACGCTGATGCACCAGATTCACCTGGACCACATCATCGGGGACCTGAAAAAGGCTTTTGAGAAAGACTGCAAAAACATCTTGCCGGCCTGGATTACTCTTTCAAGGTATGCGCATCCCGATCTGAGTGACGAAGACATTCAGTTTGGACTCAACCAGATCCGCAAGGACATCTGGCTGGAGCTAAATGACAACCTGACCGCCCTCGAGCAGGTCAAGGTGTTCAACCACGTGTTTTTTGACATCCACGGGTTTTCGGGAAACATCGACAATTATCATGCGGCAGGCAACACCTATGTCAACCAGGTGTTGAAAAGCCGCAAGGGCAACCCCCTTTCGCTGAGTGTGATATATATGCTTGTGGCGCAGAGTCTTGACCTGCCTGTGTATGGGGTGAACCTCCCTGAGCATTTTATCCTTGCCTTTACGGGGAAAGCCTTTGACACCCAGACCATGCGCATGGAGGACAATAAGGTGTTGTTTTATATAAATCCTTTCAGCCGTGGCATGGTGTTTTCGTCGGTGGAGGTGGAAAAGTTCATCGAGCGCCTTAATCTGGACCCTGTGCCATCCTATTTTGAGCCCTGCAGCAATTGCGACATTATCCTGCGGATGATTAACAACCTTATCAATGCTTATGAGACCGATGGGCTGAAAGAAAAGCAGAGGGAAATGGAGCATCTCAGGGCCGTGCTGGGGAAGATCAGGGGGCAAAACAAAGAACACAAAAAAGGGGACCATTAGTCCCCTTTTTTGTTGATTTACAGTTTTTTGCCGGTTTCCGGAAAAAAGTCCTATGCAACCAGGGCTTCCTTGATTTTTGCCACAGGCAGTTTTTCGCTCAGGCCTTCTTCTTCAATGGTCTTGAAGAGGGATTCGGTGCTGATGATTCCTGTTTTCAGGGCCAAAAAGAAGACAGAGAAAATGGAAGCGTTGCGGGCACCCATTCCACGGAAGTCGTGGCAGATGACTTCTGCTCCGGTGGGAGGCACTTCGAGGCTTTCGTCGATAAAGAGGAAGCCCCCCTGCATTTTTGCAATTCTCTGCTTGTTGTGTGCCAGGCCATCGGCCGAGGTGACGACTACCATGTCGGGCACAGCGATGCCATGGAAGTGGATCTCCCTGGGCGAAAGGTTGACCTCAGCGGTGGAGAAGCCAACGCCAACGGTCACGGGATAGCTTCCCTTCTGGGTAATGGAAAGGCCCGAACGCATGGCTGCCTTGCAAAGGACGTTGGCTGCCAACTGCACGCCTTCCCCTGCTGACCCGCTCAGGATGATCGAAGTGGTTTTCTTCAGGTAGCTTTTGAACTTGGGGGCAATAGGATCGACTTTCTCCAACAGGTTTTCTGACTTCCGTCCCTGTTGGGGGCTGAAGGGAGGCCTTTGGTTGAGCCATTCGCCCATTTCCTTGCCTGAGCTCTCGGCAATTTCGCTGAGTTTGCGTCTGGGGTTCAGCTTCATCCCATAGCTTGGGCAAATCTCCAGGACTTCCACCAGGGAGAATCCTTTGGTGGAGAATGCCACTGCGAGTTTGTCGGAGATGTCACCAATACCCATTACCCTGCTGATATAGCTGGCTCCTGCGGTATGGGCCAAGGCGCAGATGTCGTAGCCGAAGAAGGGGTTGCCGTCGCGTGAGGTGGTGGTGTTAAAGCCATGGGGGGTGAGGCCGCTTGTTTGTCCGCCCGTCATCCCGTAAAGGAAGTTGTCGTGGACCACCACGGTCATGTTGAGGTTCAGGCGCGATGCTTCCATGAGGTGCTGGAGGCCGATTGTGGAGCCGCCATCGCCAATAAAGACGATCACCTTTTTGCCCGGTTCTTCCATTCCGAAAGTGATGCCTGCGCCAAGAGCAGACGAACGGCCGTGCAAGCCGTGGACGGTGTGGGTATTGAGGCATTTGTCGATGATTCCGTGGCAGCCAATGTCGGTGACCATGATCACATCCAGTGGGTTGAAGCCCAGTTTCTCGAGGGCCCTGGTCGTGTTTTTGGCTATCAGGTCGTGGCCGCAGCCCTTGCAGAACGGAAGGGCGTCAGTTTTCAGAAAGGGAATGTTCATGCTGTGACCTCCTTCATAATTTCCTCCGGGCTGATCATTTTGCCCAGGCTGCCAACGAAGGCAACGTTAGCGGGAGTGTTCTCCCCAAAGAGGAGTTTCCCGAATTGATGATTGATGTTTTCTTCGGCGATGACCACCCGCTCATGTTTCATCATCAGTTCCCTGTAGAATGCGGGGGTTGGGATGAGGGTCCTGGGGATAAGCAGGGAAACTTTATCCCCGTTGTTTCTTAGCATTTCGGTGGCATCGAGGGCTGCCGAGGAGGTGATGCCATAGGCAACAATGAGCTTCTTGGCCCCTTTTTGTTCGTCGAGTGAGTAGTAATAATGTGATTTCATTCTCTGGATCACCTTTTCTTCGAGTCTGCGGGTGTTGGCCATGGATTCTTCATTGGAATGCTGAAGGATGCCTGTCTGATCGTGGGTAGAAGCATTCAGCCTCACCTGGTGTTTGTTCTGGGTGACCGGCAGGAAATCAGGCACGAAGTCGGTAGGCTTGTAGGATTTATATTCGCACTCCAGGTCATAATGCTTACGTTCTACCGGAATGACTTTCGCCAGGGTGCCCATGTCAAAGCTTTTCTGGGTCATGACCTCTTCCTTGGAGGTAAGCAGCACTACCGGGGTTCTGAGGTTAATGGCGACTTCGGCAGCTTTTGCTGCAAGGTCCCAGCAGTCGTTGAAGTCGGCGGTGGCCAACACGGGTATTGGGTGTGCGCCGGAGATCATTCCCCTGAGCAGGAGCAGGTCGCCCTGGGCGCCGCAGGTGGCAGTGCCCGTTGCAGGCCCGAGGCGCTGAACGAGGATGATCACCATAGGCAGTTCCATCATATAAGCCATATTGATGGACTCGAGCATCAGGGCAAATCCAGGGAAAGAAGTGGCCGTGACCGGCAGTTGTCCCGTTGCCGAGAGGCCACTCATCCATTGCAGGGTGGTGATCTCGTCGGGGGCGGGGAGCATGAGTTTCAAGCGCTGACTGCCATACTGGTACAGCAGGTTGGCGGGCGTGATTGGATATCCTATAAAGGCATCAGCCCCTGCGCGGGCCAGGGCCTCGATCATCAGACGCGAGCCATCGATGAGGACCCTGTTCCCTTTAGTCTTTTCTTGCATAAACTACTCCTTTATTGATTAAGTTGTCAATTTGGGTTTCCGCAAAGCCCAGCAGCTCCCTCAGGATCTGCCTTGTGTGCTGGCCATAATGTGGAGGGGGTGAGAGCTGTTCGACGGTCATGGGGTCATTTGTGCTGAAAGCCACCGAGCGCACCCCCTTGATGGCCATCCCAGAAGGGTATTGCCCCTTTAAGATCATCCCTTCCGATTCAGGAGCTTCGAAAACTTCTTTCATATTGAACACGCCCCCTGCGGGGATACGCTTCTCCTCCAGGATTTGGAGGATTTCTTCGCGCTTGTATTTGCCGATGCAATCCTGGATGATGCCGTTGATTTCGGCCTTGTGTACCACCCGATCCTGGTTGCGGGCAAACCTGGGGTCTTCGGCCAGTTCAGGTCTGCCCAGTGCTTTTACCAGTTCGCGGTATTGTTTGTCGGTGCCTGCGGCCACTACAATTCCTTTTTGATCTGCGGTATGGAAAATGGTGCCATAGGGGACGATGTTGGGGTGGTCGGAGCCCATGCGCTGTGGGATGGTTTGTCCAACCAGCCAGTTGGAAGCCTGGTTTGCCAGGGAGGAAATGCCGGCCCTGAAGAGGGAAGCCTCAATGAATTGACCTTTTCCGGTTCGTTCGCGATGGATCAGAGCCAGGAGGATGGCTTCCTTTACCTGGTGGGCAGCGAGGAGGTCCATCAGGGCCACGGGCATTTTTATGGGAGGGCCGCCTTGTTCGCCGTTCATATAGGTAAATCCGCTTTCAGCCTGGATAATGGCATCGAAGCCTGCCCTGCGGTTTTTCAGGCCGTAACCGGTGATGTGCGAGTAGATCAGCTTTTCGTTAAATTTTTTCAGGGTAGGGTAGTCGACCTTAAGCTTTTCGGCATCGCCGGGTTTGTAGTTAACCAAAACGATGTCGCAATGCCCGGCCAGATTATAAATCAACTGCAGGCCTTCGGGCTTGCAGAGGTCGGCTGCGAAGGAGGCCTTGCCCCAGTTGACGCAGGAGAAGTAGCCTGAGATATCTGTATCTGCGGTTTCTTTGGGGAGTTTCCAGTTGCGGGTGACGTCGCCCTGGGTGGTGACGTTCTCGACCTTAATGACCTTGGCGCCCAGTTCCGCAAAGAACATTCCCACGCTGGGCCCCGCCAGTACCGCGGCCAGCTCCAATACTTTTATTCCCGATAAGGGCAAATCATTTTGCATATTTCTATAGTTCAGTTTTTGGGTCTTCCGAACGTGAATTCAGGTTTTTAGGTTTACTTTTCCCTATGAAGTTGCCGATGATGATGAACAGAACGGCAGCGGCAATGGCCACATAGGTGTCTTCAATGTTGAGGATTTCGAATCGCCGCAGGATAATGTTGGCAAACACTGCAAGGGTGCCCCCGATGAATGCCAGCCTGACGCCTTCGATTGTAATCCAACCCCGGCTGTATATGCCCATAACTATTACGATGGCCCCAATGGCACGGATGCCATAGGAAATATAGGCTGTATCGAGGATGGCCCCTGAGCCGTAATAGGCGAGAGGAATTGTAAAAAGGTTGACCAGGATTACGAGTTTACGGGCTGTGGAGATGAGCTTTTGGTCGGGAGCGGTTTTGTTGATCAGGCCGTGATAAATATCCTTGGTGGCGATGGTGACCACTGCAAAGTTGACCGGTCCTACCGTTGAGAGTATTGCAGCGAGGATTCCTGCAAGGGCAATGCCGCCCAGGACAGGATGGATGAATTCAGGGGTGACCATCAGGGTGGGTAACACCATTTTTGGGTTGATCACCTGGTGGGCGGGATCCCATAAGGGGCTTGCAGGGCCTTGAAGGCTGAAGAAATTACCAGTTTTGGCAACGAGGCCAAGAATTGCCACGAGGATTCCAAAGGGGGCGATGATGAAAGCGGAGAGGACGGCCGATTTTCGGGCAATGGAAGCATTGCGGGCGGCAAAGATGGGCTGGATGCTGGCCTGTCCTGCCATGCCACCGAGCACACCACCCAGGATAAGGCTCCAGGCGTAGCTTAAGCCCCCGCTAAAGGGGTTGTACAGGTTGGTAGGCGAGCCCTGGGCAATCATGGCATCCTTGAGGGCGCCAAGGCCTCCCACTTCGTGCACACCCAGAAAGGTCGCAAGCCCGATGCCGAAGAACATTACCAAAACATGAATGATTCCGGTGATTGCCAGGGCGTGCATTCCGCCAATATAAGTGTAGATGGTGATGACCACGGAAGAGATGATGACCGATTGGAGCCAGGGGGTTCCAAACATGGCTGAGATGACGCTGGAGGCGGTTTGCAGCTGGACAAAAGCCAGGATGATGTATGCAAAAAGGAAGGCAATGGCAGAAATGGCACGGGCGCGTTTGCCGAACAGGTTCTCCAGCATCTCGCTAACCGTATGCACGTTGTTTTCGCGGTAGTGACGGGCTACGGTAAAGCCTATGATGATCATCCCTACGGCAGTGGAGATGTTATAAAGGATGGGTTGCAGGGTTCCCGAGGTAAAGGCTTTTTCACTTACCCCGATGGTGCTCATTCCGCCGAGCCATTCGGAAGCCACTACCACAGCACAGGCAACAATGCCCAGGTTGCGTCCTGCAACGAGATAATCGGCAGCGGAACGGCTGGCCACTTTTTTGGTTAACAGGGAAATCAGGGTGATCAGGACAAAATAGGCAACAACAATCAGCAAATAGGTGTTCATGGAAAGAGGTTTGATGGTTTAAGAGAAGTGAATTGGATGGAGAGGGGCTGATTGATATTATCCGCTGTTGAGAAACATTGCCTAAAAAGGATTTAGGTTAGCAACTAATGTTGAAAAAGGTCCAATGGCTGGTTGTGGCGGCAAAAATAAAGAAATAAAAGCACAAGCAAAAGTTTTCGTGCAGGCATTTTAGGACACCAAATCTTTTTGCTGAAAGAAAGCTCAGCCCGGGCAAAAATCCGTCAGGGATGTTGCTTTTATAAAACATCGAGGACCTTTTCCATCCTGATGCCGCGTGAGCCTTTCACCAGGATATTGTAATCCTGAAGGGGGTTTGCCTTCAGCCATAGGCTGGCCTGCTGAACATCGTCAAAAATCATCACAGGGTCTGATGGTTTTGCCACTGCCTTAAACTCCGACCCTACCAGGATGATCAACCGGAAAGGTTTGTTCAAAAGCAGGTTAATTATTTCCCGGTGTTCCTGCCGGCTTTGGTCACCCATTTCGAGCATATCGCCCAGGATCACTGCTTTGGGTGGTTTCCCGAAAGCTAAAAAGTTCCCGATGGCTGCCGCCATGCTGGTTGGGTTAGCGTTATAGGCGTCGAGGAGGATGCGGTTGCGGCCGTTGTTGATCAGTTGAGAGCGGCTATTGGAGGGTGAATAGTTTTCTATGGCGCGGGTTGCATCTTCAGGAGTGACCCCAAAATACAAGCCTATCGTAAGTGCCGCCATGACGTTCTCGAAGTTATAGGCACCCACCAAACGGGTATGGATTTGTCCGGCGAGGCCTTTTTGGGCTTTCCCGAAAGGAAGGTTTACCCGGAAGGAAATGCTGAGGAAAGGGTTTTCGCCGATGATCAGGCCAGAACAGAGGTTTGAAGGTTTACGGCCATACAGGATGCTTTTGGCAAGGCCTGCTTCATGCATAAGCAGCTCGTTGTCTCCGTTTACAAATAGTTTTCCGTTTCGGCTCTGAACGCTGCTATATAACTCAGTTTTTGTTTTTACGATGTTTTCTAGACTGCCGAAGCCTTCCAGATGAGCTTTGCCGATGTTTGTGATGATTCCGAAATCGGGCAAAGCCAGGGCAGAGAGTTCACCGATCTCCCCTATATGGTTGGCTCCCATTTCGATGATGGCCAGCTGGTGTTCGGGTTTAAGCCCCAGCAAGGTCAGGGGTACACCTATGTGGTTGTTGAGGTTCCCTTTTGTCGCCAGGGTTTTGCAGGTTGTAGCCAGCACTGCATGGACCAGTTCCTTGGTGGTTGTTTTTCCGTTGGAACCGGTGATGCCTATAACGGGAAGCGTAAATTGCTTTCGATGGAATAAGCTAAGCTGTTGAAGGGTATGCAGGACATCGGTGGTTTCAATAATGCGCTCATCCTGCAGGGGGACCTTTTCATCGACGACTGCAGCAACACAACCTTTTTCCAGGGCTTGCAGGGCAAATTGATTGCCGTTGAAGGAAGCCCCTTTTAGTGCAAAAAAGATGGCGCCTTGTTCCACCTGCCGGCTGTCGGTGCAAATGGGATGTCCTTTGGAAACGAGGAGTTCGAGATTCTCAAGCAATTGCCTGTTCATGGGCGCTAAATTAAATAAAAAACCCCATCCGCTGTGTCGGATGGGGTGGTAAATGAGCAGAATCCCTTATTAGTATCCAACAGGGCTTCCCACGCGAATCATTGCGCAGCGGAAGCCAATGTCGTTGGTAGCTTCGTTTTGGTCGAGGAAGCGGCGGTTGCCGGGGACGATCCAGTATACGCGGTCTTTCCAGCTGCCGCCCTTGTAAACACGGGCTTCGTCGTTGATGAGGCTGGAGATGCTGTATTCGTACATAATTTTTTCAGGATCTTCGCCATCTTCATCGGCGAAATAGATGCTTGACATCAGGTCGCCATCGCGGTAGCCGATGTTGTCGGCGTAGCGGTAGTTGCGGCGGGTAACATTTTCTTCCGTGGTAACATCTCGGGAAATAAGTCTTCCGAATTCATCCTTTGGGACGGGGTTGCCTTCCGCATCAAGTTCCAGGGTTTGAAAAACGTTACCACGGTAGGGCCGGAAATCGGAGACGTCTTCATGAGAAAGAGGTCTATACACATCCAACACCCATTCGCTGACGTTGCCGGCCATGTTATAAAGTCCATAGTCGTTAGGCCAGTAGGCATAAACGGGCACGGTAGCTTCACCTCCATCGTTCAGGTTGCCTGCAACGCCCATATAGTCACCGCGACCGCGCTGAATATTGGCGAGGAAAATGCCCATGGTTTTTCTTTCGCTGCTGCGCACGTTGTGCCCGCTCCAGGGGTAGAGGCGGCGTTCAACAACGCGTTCGTAAACGGTGTTGCCGATCAAGCCGAGGGCGGCAAATTCCCATTCAGCCTCGCTTGGCAGGCGGTAGGAGGGGAGCAGGATCCCATCGGTCCAGCGGACCTGGCGTTCGCCGGTTCCCCTGGGGTCAAGGTCGCGCATACCTTTCCTTACCATGCCTTCGTATTGCCCTGCAAGATAAGCCTCGGTATTAAAGTTGTTTTCATTTCTTTGATCAGGATCCCAGTCGAGGATGCCTTCACGGATCAGGATCATTTCGTTGACCCTGTCGGTACGCCAGGAGGCATATTCGGAAGCCTGAACCCAGCTTACCCCGACGACTGGGTAGTCATTGTAAGCAGGGTGGCGCAGGTAGTTTTGAACGAAGGGTTCGTTGTAGGCAAGGGGGTCGCGCCAAACCAGGGTGTCGGGCAAGGCCTTACGGTATACTTCGGGATAGGTCTCTCCGAAAACCCGATCGATCCAATACAGATATTCCAGGTAGTCGAGGTTTCGAACCTCGGTTTCGTCCATATAAAAGGAAGAGACAGTAACCCTGCGGGGGATGTTGTTCCAGTCGAACATGACATCCTGCTCGGTACGTCCCATCACGAAGGTACCCCCTTCAATAAAGACGAGACCAGGTCCGGTTTCCTGTTCTTGAGTGCTGGCAACTTCGAAGCCGCCTGTTTTAGAATCGTTATAAAGCCATCCAGTTGTGGGGGAGGACTGCTTTTTACAGGAGAAAAGGAATGCAGATGCCAAAATGGCCACAGAAACTGCAATCAGACTTTTGGGATTCCTTGACATAGAGGTGTTTTTTGAATGTGTACAAAAATAACTAAAAACTCGGACAGTTTAGTATGCGATAGCGCAGGTTTTTGGACTTGCAGTGCAAATTCAGTAAAACACTTATTTCGTGTGCTCCGTGGAAAATGCCTGAAAAACCCGATAGTGAATGATCATAGCTGTAGGCTACCCGGTATTTCCCCTGGTTGAGCCCCAACATAAAAATCAGGGTTTCTGGGAGGCGGAAATCCTGGCGCAGCCATACCCCTGCAATTATTTTAGAGACTCCGGCATACAAGCCATAATTAATACGATTGAACGGAGCCTGGTGCTGAAATATTATGTTTGGTGAAAAAAAGAAACTTTCTTCACGTTGATATGCCGGGCCGTGTTGCCCCAAAGGGATGTGAAATCCGAGGTGTGCAGTAAACTTTATGGGGAGGGGGTGTTCGCCAAAAAGGCTTTCTTCGGGTCTTGTGAGGTGGTGGATGGCCGCTCCGCCATAAAAGCGTTCATTATATAACAGTATACCGGCAGCAAAGTCGGCTGCATGTCTCCAGGTTTGCCCGGGAGGGGTTTCCGTAATGGGCAGGGTTTCTCCGGTGGCTGGGTCGAATTGGTCGGGAAAGACCAGGTTGTTCCAGTTCAGGTCTTTTCTCAGGTATCCTGCCTGGGCTCCAAAATTGAGATGCAGGTCACGGGTGATCCGGAGGTGGAGGCTGTAGATTGCACTGATGTGGTTGCGCATGATCAGCCCGCCCTGGTGATCGCTGGTGGCCAGAATGCCCAGGCCACCCATCAGGGCTTCCACAGGCTGATCGTAGGAGAAGTTAAAGGTGGAAAAGGTCCCAAAGTCAGGATAGGGCTGGTTACGGTAATTGAACACCAGGCGTGTGCATTCGTAGGTGCCTGCAAAAGCCGGGTTTAAATAAGTAGGGGTGGAGAAATGCTGGGAGAAAATGGCATCCTGCCCTGTGGCTTTAAAAGCACAGGTCAGGGTAACAAAAATAAATACGAACCGAATATTTGCCTTTTCCATTAAAGGGTGATTGCTTTATTCGCTAATACTTTAACGTCAAAATCGGGCAATTGTTACGATGTGAGGGAAAATCATCGATGTACCACACTGCAGGTAATGTTTAGCGTATGGATTTTGGAATATTTTTTGAAAAGGGGTTTGAAAAATATTGATTTAAAAAAAACGTTCTAAACAAGTACCTTTGCTTCCTGTTATATTTCGGGGCTCAATAAATTAAAGTGTACTGCTCACGGTTGGCCGCGAGCTATAGGGGCTGAGCCCAGAAATCTATTATAGAAATGAAGAAAAAGAGCTTTTCCCTTCTGTTTTTACTGGTGTTTCCGATCCTGCTATTGGCTCAGGAGAAAGGGCGTTCGATCAGCTTAAGCTGGCAAGCACCAGAAAGGATTACTCCTGCCCAGGATTATCACATAGACCTCATGAAGTTCTCTGGCGCTGTTTATGGGGACTCGCTTGAGCATATTCCTATGTTTACCTACCGGGTGAAAAATACGGTGCCGCATTTTAAATCGGTATTCAGCTTGGGTAATGAAGTGTTTGTGCCTGTAAGCATGGAAGAACAGCGCATCCTTGAGGAGGCCGGCTTCGTGGACACGGAGATTATCCTGTACCAGGGGCAAAATTTGGTTCGGAAGGAAGCTTATTCCGTGGTATCTTTCTTTCCCATCCGCAGGAAGCCTTCTTCAGGGGCTTATGAAAAACTGGTTTCATTCGAATTATTGGAGGAGACTGTTTATGATGCCACCATCACTTATGAACCCATACAGGAGTATGTCTCGAATTCAGTGCTTTCAAGTGGTAGCTGGTATAAAATTTGTGTGGATGAAACAGGGATTTACCAACTGACGCATGCTGACCTGAATGATTTAGGGGTTAATACTGGAGGGCTGCAAAAGAATAATATCAGGGTCTTTGGACACCGGGGAGGGATGCTTCCGGAAGACAGCAGCGCCCCTCGCATCGATGACCTGGAAGAGGTGCCTCTTTTGGTTTCGGGAAGCCAGAGCGGAAGTTTCAACCAGAATGATTTTGTCCTTTTCTACGGGGAATCACCAAACCAATGGATCTTTGACCCCTCCACGAAAGTGTTCAATCATCAGTTGCACCTTTATGCCACGGAAACCTGTTATTTTCTGACCACCGACAATGGCCCCGGAAAAAGAATCACTGCCCAGGAAAATCTTTCCGTAACTCCAAGCCATACTGTTACCACGTTTCAGGATTATGCCTTTCACGACCGTGAGCTTCAGAACCTGATAGGCAGTGGGCGGATCTGGTTTGGAGAAGTTTTTGACGCCACCCTGAACCGGGAGTTTGTGTTCAGTTTTCCTGACCTGGTGTTGAATGAGCCTGCAAGGCTAAAGTCATATGTGGCAGCCCGTTCCACAGAAAACAGCACATTTTCGGTTACGGCAGGGAATGGGCAGATGGTGCAGTCGGTTAACAGGATATTCATTTCCAACTACAATGGTCCGCATGCCAACATCTCGGTGGATTCCTTATGGTTTAACCCAACAGAGCCGAACCAAGTGAAGGTTGGCCTGACCTATAACAGGCAAGTGGCCGGATCGAGGGGATGGCTGAATTATTTAGCCTTGAACGTGACCAGACAACTTCGCTTCAACGGGCCCCAGATGGCTTTCCGCAATGTTCATGTAAACGGGGAAGGCAATATTGCTCAATACAACCTGGGCAATGCCACCAGCCAACTGCGGGTGTGGGATGTCACTGATCCGTTTGCTGTCAGGGAGCAGCAAACCAGTATCAGCGGGAATGTCCTGTTGTTCAGGCAGACTTCAGATATGATGCGTGAGTTTGTTGTTTTTGATGGCAGCTCTTATAAAAGACCCAGGAAGGCAGGGCAGGTGGAGCATCAGAATCTGCATGCCATGCAAACTTCGGATATGATCATCGTAGTGCCTGATTTTATGAAAGCAGAGGCCCAGCGTTTGGCGGACTTCCGTTCGCAGCACGATGGCTTGAGTGTTTCGCTGGTGACTACAGCACAGGTTTATAATGAATTTTCATCAGGCGCTCCTGATATTGCCGCCATCAGGAATTTCATGAAAATGTTTTATGATCGGGCGGATACGGAGGCACAAGTGCCCCGTTATCTGCTGTTGTTTGGGAATGGAACCATCGACAACCGCGACCTGCTGGGTTTTGGGGGCAACCCCATCCCTACTTTCCAGAGCCTGAACTCACTGCAACCGGACCGTTCTTATATGACTGATGACTTTTTTGGGCTACTTGACGATGGAGAAGGACAGGACGCAAACGGGAACCTGGACATCGGAATCGGACGCCTGCCTGTCAGGACCCTTGAAGAGGCCATGTCGGTAGTAGATAAGATCATCAGGTATGATCAGCGCATTCCCGGGTTGAATCCCCTGGAGGAAAACATGCAGAACATTGGGGTCATTTCGAATTATGCTGACTGGAGGAACCTGGTGGTATTGATTGCCGATGACCAGGATAACAACACCCATATAAAGGATTCAGAAACCCTGGCAGGGATTATGGACTCACAGTTTCCACGGTTTAATGTGGATAAGATTTACCTTGACGCCTATCAGCAGATAACCCTTGCAGGTGGCGCCCGTTATCCTGATGTAAATCAGGCCATCAATGACCGGGTTAATCAGGGGGCTTTGCTGATTAATTATATCGGGCACGGGGGGATTATGGGCCTTGCTCACGAGCGTATCGTTACATTTGATGATATTGCCACCTGGAACAATTTTTATAATATGCCTGTATTTATGACGGCAACCTGTGAGTTTTCCAGTTTTGATCACCCCAATCCGGATGATGTCACTGCAGGGGTGAGGATTTTTATGAAGCCTGACGGAGGGGCCGCCGCCTTGTTCACCACCACCCGCTTGGCCTGGTCGGGTCCTAACCTGACCCTGAACAGGAACTTTATGAATGTGGCCTTTGAGCGTGATGAGCAGGGGCAGTATTACCGTTTGGGTGACCTGATCAGGCTCTCTAAGGTGAACAGCACAGGGCAGCTTGAGCACTGGCGTATACGGAACTTTGTATTGCTTGGCGACCCCTCTATGCAAATGGCATATCCGCAATACCAGGTAATTACAGAAAACGTTACAGATACCATTAGGGCTTTCCAGGAAGTTACCATTAGCGGGTTTATTGCCGATGAGGCAGGAAACCCTGTCCCGGGATACAAGGGAGTTGTCTTTCCGAGTGTGTATGACAAGAAAATGAATTACACCACTCTTGGACAAGATGCAGACAGCCAGCCATTGGATTTCACCCTAAGGAATTCACTGCTTTATAAAGGAAAGGCAAGCGTTACAGATGGCCGGTTTAGTTTCTCCTTTATTGTTCCAAGGGATATTGCCTATAATTTTGGACAGGGTAAGATTACCTATTATCTTGATAATGGTGTTTCTGATGGCAATGGCTATTTTGATGACTTTATCATTGGAGGAAGCCTGGCCAATTACGATCCTGATAATGAAGGGCCCGAAATCATGCTATACCTGAATGACACTTCGTTTGTTTCAGGGGAGACCACCAATCCGAATCCGGTTTTGCTCGGCTTGTTGTTTGATGAAAGTGGCATTAATATTACCGGGAGGATTGGACACGACATTGTGGCTATCCTCGACAACGAGACTTCCCATCCCTTGGTACTAAATAATTTTTTTGAAGCTGACCTGGATGATTTTCAAAGGGGACAGGTGGTCTATCCCTTCTTTGGGTTGTCTGAAGGGCGTCATACCCTGTCACTCAGGGCCTGGGATATTCACAATAATCCATCCACTGCCACCATTGAATTTATCGTCAGCCGAACGGCTGCCCTTGCCCTGGAGAATCTGATGAATTATCCCAATCCGTTCCAGAATATCACGCATTTTAAATTCACGCATAACCAGCCCTTCTCAGAGCTGGATGTGAAGATTGAAATATTCGACCTCAGTGGACGCCTGATGCAAACCCTTGAAACTACGGTGAACTCGCCCGGTTATCAGTCGCCTCCCATTCCCTGGGATGGAAAGGATAGTGAAGGAAAGACCATTGGCAACGGGATTTACCTTTACCGGCTGATTTTGCAATCACCCGACGGGAATGTTTCAACCCTTACTCAAAAGCTTGTCGTATTGCGTTAAGATGAATAAATAGCCTGCTGATAACAAAAGGATGGGATATTCGTTTAACTACAATATGGAAGGCTTTTATTCGTTATATTTGCATCCCGAAAAAAGGGGCTCATTTTTTGGTTTATGAAATTAACTAACATGTCATTTCTTGAGCAACCCGCAAGGGTATTTATTAACAGTGAAAATTAATTTAGCATTGAAGAACAATTACTCGAGAAATCGCATAAAAAGTATTTTTAATAAAATTCACATGAAGGATAAGATTAACAAGGTTTTGCTTGTTTTGGTGATGTTGGTTTTGCCTTTTGGGCTTTTTGCACAGGATTATACCGATGTATTGGGTCAGCGGTTGAACACCATTACAACTGCGGTGCCATTTTTAATGATTGCACCGGATTCGCGTGCAGGTGCTATGGGAGATGCTGGAGTTTCCTCATCGCCCGATGCCAATTCCATGCACTGGAACCCTGCCAAATATGCATTTATTGAGCAGGATATGGGTTTTGCCATGAACTATACCCCCTGGCTGCGGGCCCTGGTCCCCGACATTAACCTCTCCTACCTGAGTGGGTTTAAGCGCCTGGATGACCTGCAAACCCTCGCGTTCTCGCTAACTTATTTCTCTCTTGGAGAAATCAACTTTACAGATGCTGCCGGGGAATTTCTCTTTCCCGTGAAACCCAATGAGTTTTCGGTAGATGTGGCCTATGCCCGTAAACTGGGTGAACACATCTCAGGTGCCATTACCACCCGTTTCATATACAGCAACCTGACTCAGGGGCAATTTGTCGGCAGTGTTGAAACCAAGCCAGGCATGGCGCTTGCAGCTGATGTTTCTGCATTTTATACCCGAGAAATGGATATTGGAAGGACTCCCTCCATTTTCTCAGCCGGGGTAAATATCTCCAATATTGGGAACAAGATTTCCTATTCAGATGAGATCAATGCCAACTTCATTCCCATCAACCTCCGTCTGGGACCCTCGCTTACATTCATCCTGGATGATTACAACCAGTTGAGCTTTATGGTTGATATTAATAAGTTGCTGGTACCAACGCCACCGATTTATGCCCGTGATGACTTAGGACAGCTCATTATTGGTGATGACGGGGAATATGTGATTGATTCGGGGAAAGACCCGAACCGCTCGGTGGTAGCGGGCATCTTTGGTTCCTTTTCGGATGCCCCCGGCGGATTCAGGGAGGAATTGAATGAATTGACCTATTCGGTGGGTGCTGAATACTGGTACGATAAGCAATTTGCCATCCGTGCAGGTTATTTCCACGAACATAAGACCAAGGGGGACCGTAAATACGTCACCCTGGGCATTGGCTTGAAATATAATGTATTTGGGCTGGATTTTGCCTACCTGGTGCCCCTGGCCCAGCGCAGTCCCCTGGAAAACGTTTTGCGTTTTACCCTGCACTTTGACTTTGATGCCCTTCAGCGCGAACAATAGGACTGAAGACAAGGGTTTGTAATTTTTTGGGCCATTGTACCTGGAAGTACAGGAAAATCAATGGCCCTTATTTATTTTTGCCTATGGACTTTCGTATTGGATTTGGTTATGATGTGCACCGCCTCGAAAACGGGCGTTTGCTGGTGATTGGCGGGCTTGCCATTCCGCATCCTAAGGGTGGTCAGGGCCATTCGGACGCTGATGTGCTCATTCATGCCCTGATAGATGCTTTGCTGGGTGCTGCTGGATTAAGGGATATTGGATATCAGTTTCCCAATACAGATCCCTCCCTGAAAAATATGGACAGTAAAATCCTACTTCAAAAAACCATGGAGTTAATCAAAGGAGAGGGTTTTTCTGTTGGCAATGCAGATATGACCATTTGCATTGAGCAGCCAAAAATAGCCCCTCATATTCCCGAGATGCAAAAAGTGCTATCGGATATCCTGGGCGTTGAAACCGGGTTGGTTTCCATAAAAGCCACCACCGAAGAGGGTGTTGGCTTCACTGGCAGGCAGGAAGGCATGAAAGCCTATGCCGTAGTACTTCTAAAGAAGTAATTCTTATCAGAAAATTTATCTCCTTAGCTGGAAGTTAGCACCCAGATACACCTTTCTGACTTCTTCATCCATGGCAAGTTCTTCGGAAGTCCCTGCCTTAAGGATGGAGCCTTCAAACAAAAGATATGCTCTGTCGGTAATGGAGAGGGTTTCGTGCACATTGTGGTCGGTGATAAGGACCCCAATATTCTTTTCCTTGAGCTTTGAGACAATATCCTGGATGTCCTCCACGGCAATGGGGTCAACGCCTGCAAAGGGCTCATCGAGGAGGATGAACTTCGGATCTACTGCCAGTGAGCGGGCAATTTCGGTGCGGCGGCGTTCACCACCCGAGAGGGTGATTCCCTTGCTTTTTCGGATGTTCTGCAGGCCAAACTCTTCAAGCAAACTTTCCAGCCGCACTTTCTGGTCGGCTTTCGACATTTTGGTGAATTCCAGTACGGCTTTTATGTTGTCTTCAACACTCAGGTTGCGAAAAACACTGGCTTCCTGTGCAAGGTATCCGATGCCTTTCTGGGCTCTGCGGTACATGGGTTCTGAGGTAATTTCGGTGTCGTCCAGAAATATCCGCCCTTCGTTGGGTTTGATGAGGCCGACAATCATATAAAAGGTGGTGGTCTTTCCCGCCCCGTTTGGTCCCAGCAACCCTACTATTTCACCCCGGCTGACTTCAACTGAGACGTGATTCACGACCACCCGTTTTTTATATTTTTTAACCAGATTATCGGTGTAAAGCCTCATAAGTAAATTTTTTTGAAAGGGATTCTTTAAACAGGTAAGTTTTTCTTTATTCTTTCTGAAGGGCTTCCCAGTATTCCACGGCCCGGCGGAGATGGGGAATTACGATAGTGCCGCCAATGATGTTGGCAATGGCGAAAACTTCGAAAACTTCTTCTTTTGTAAGGCCCAATTCGTGACATTTCTCCAAATGGTATTGCACGCAGTCATCGCAGCGCAACACCATAGAGGCAGCCAGCCCGATCATCTCTTTGGTTTTGGCAGGAATTGCCCCATCAGTATAGGTGTTGGAATCAAGGTTAAACAGCCTTTTCAATACCAGGTTGTCGGCCTCCAAGATCTTTTCGTTCATTTGCTGACGGTAGTCGTTGAAATTCTTAACCAGGCCATTCATGGATTTTGAATTAGATGATTCCTTCATTGAGAATATCGTGTAAATGTACAACACCCTTGTAGTTGTTATCATCAACGACAAGCAACTGGGTAATATTATGCTTGCGCATGAGTTGGAGGGCATCCACCGCCAGGGTTTCGCCACTGATGGTCTTAGGGTTGGGTGACATGATGTCGGAAGCTTTAACATTGCCCAGGTCGGTATTTCGCTGGAGCATTCGCCGCAGATCGCCATCGGTAATGATGCCCACCAGGTTTTTGCCATCAAGGACGGCGGTTGTTCCCAGCAGTTTTCCTGAGATCTCAATAATGACTTCACGCAGAGGGGTATCCTTTTGTACCTGTGGTTTTTCATTGGAGGGGTAAAGGTGGTTGACCCTGATATAGAGTTGCTTTCCAAGGGATCCTCCAGGGTGGTAGCGTGCAAAGTCGCTGGTGGAGAACCCCCTGCATTGCAACAAGGCCACCGCCATTGCATCGCCCATCACCAGTTGTGCCGTGGTGCTGGAAGTGGGAGCAGGGTTTCCCGGTGTGGCTTCCATTTCAACAGCGGTGTTGATGATCAGGTCGGCCTGGCGTGCTAGGTATGAATGGACGTTGCCTACCATCCCGATCAGTAAGGCACCCAAAGACTTGAGCATGGGGGTAAGCACCTTGATTTCGGGAGTGTTTCCGGAGTTGCTGATGCAAATCACGATGTCATCGGGCTGAACGATACCCAAGTCACCGTGGATAGCATCGGCAGCATGCATGAAAATGGCAGGCGTCCCTGTGGAGTTAAAAGTTGCTACGATCTTCTGGGCAATGATAGCGCTCTTGCCAATCCCCGTAATTACCACCCGGCCTTTGCAATGGAGAATACTTTCAATACAGCGTGCAAAATCATTATCAATATAACCTTTAAGGTTGTTTATCGCAACTAATTCCGTTTCGATGGTTTGTAAGGCAATTGCCTGGATTTCTTCTGATGATTTCACGGTAAAGCTTTGGGAAAATAATTTTGTACTGATCGTTATAAGTGCTAAATTTACTCTACAAACCTACATGATTTTTTGCAAACCTTGTAGTGGCTGTGAAAATAAGTGGGGTTGTTCTACGTAACCCGGGGTTTTTGTATTTGTTGTTTTAATCATTCTATTTTTAGTTTTTGGCATAATGGAAGTCAAAAGTGAAGTGTCGTTAAAGAAGTTGCTGAAGGAAATCTTCGGATACGATACTTTTAAAGGCGATCAGGAAGAAATTATCCAGCATTTGCTTGCAGGCGGGGATTCCTTTGTAATCATGCCCACAGGAGGAGGCAAGTCGATGTGTTACCAGTTACCTGCCCTTATCAGCAAAGGAACTGCCATTATTGTTTCTCCTCTTATTGCCCTGATGAAGAACCAGGTAGATGCCATAAGGAATTTTGCATCCTATAATGGCATTGCCCATGTGCTCAATTCGTCCTTAACACGTGCTGAGACCCAACAGGTAAAGAAAGACCTCCTGGATGGGCTGACAAAATTGCTGTATGTCGCACCCGAATCCCTCACCAAGGACGAGAATGTTGAATTCTTTAAGGAAATTGATATTTCTTTTTTTGCCGTTGATGAGGCGCACTGTATTTCAGAGTGGGGGCATGACTTCAGACCAGAGTACAGGCGGCTCCGCCCCATTATCCAGGAGCTGGATAAGCGTGTTCCTGTCATTGCCTTAACGGCAACCGCTACTCCAAAGGTGCAACAGGACATTCAGAAAAACCTGAACATGGTCGATGCCAGGGTGTTTAAATCTTCATTCAACAGGTCAAACCTGTATTATGAGATCAGGCCAAAAACAGAAAGCTCTGTAAAAGATATCATCCGTTATGTAAAGGCCCAGGAAGGCAAGTCAGGGATAATCTATTGCCTGAGCCGAAAGAAGGTTGAGGAACTGGCTGAGACCCTGCAAGTCAATGGTATCCGTGCACTTCCCTACCATGCAGGTCTTGATTCAGCGGTAAGGGTAACCAACCAGGATAAATTTCTGATGGAGGATGCCGAAGTAATTGTTGCCACCATTGCCTTTGGCATGGGAATTGATAAACCTGATGTACGCTATGTGATCCACTACGACATGCCAAAGAGTCTGGAAGCCTATTACCAGGAGACCGGGCGTTCGGGAAGGGATGAAGGCGAGGGAAACTGTATTGCATTTTATGCTTATGAGGACATTCAAAAACTTGAAAAATTCCTTAAAGGCAAGCCTGTTGCAGAACAGGAGGTTGGGATGCAACTGCTTATGGAAACGGTTTCTTATGCTGAATCCTCCATTTGTCGCAGGAAAACTTTACTGAACTACTTTGGTGAGATCTACAAGGAGGAAAATTGCGGGTCCTGCGATAATTGTTTAAATCCTAAAGAGAAATTTGAAGGAAAAGAATATATTTGCCTGTTGATAGAAGCCGTTTTGGCCGTTAAGCAGCTATTTAAACCAAAACATGTAATAAACGTTCTGATGGGAAAAAACACCACAACCATAAAGAACTGTAAACACCACCAATTGGAGGTGTTTGGCAAGGGAGCCGACAAGGATGAGAAGTTCTGGAATGCCGTTATGAGGCAGAGCCTTGTGGAGCGTCTGCTTGAAAAAGATATTGAAGATTATGGCACCCTGAAGGTGACCAAAGCAGGGAAAGGGTTTCTGGATAAGCCCCGTTCGGTGAAAATGAGCAAGGATCACGATTATGAAAATCCTTCAGAAGGAGAAGGCTTGACAGGTATGGGGCAGAAGACCAGTGCCACCGATAAGGTTCTTTTCGCCCTGTTGAAAGACTTGCGCAAGGAAATTGCAAGGAAAAACAACCTTCCTCCCTTTGTGATCTTCCAGGACCCCTCATTGGAAGATATGGCAATTCAATATCCTGTCAAGCTTGATGAGATGAAGCAGATTACAGGGGTGGGCTCGGGAAAGGCAGAACGTTTTGGCCAGCCTTTTGTGGAACTCATTGCCCGTTATGTTGAAGAGAATGAGATTGAACGCCCCATGGATATGGTTGTCAAATCAGTTGTTAATAAGTCGGGCCTAAAGGTTTACATCATCCAGAACATCGACAGGAAAGTTTCCCTTGAAGACATCTCCATAGCCAAGGGTATTGAATTTGATGAATTGCTTCATGAAATTGAAAGCATAGTGGCCTCCGGTACTAAAATTGATATCCGTTATTATATCAACCAGGTGATCGATGTTGACAAACAGGAAGAAATCTTTGATTATTTCAAGACAGCTGAAACGGATTCTTATGTTCTTGCCCTTCAGGATCTTGGTGAAGATGATTATACTGAGGAGGAAATCAGGCTGATGCGCATCAGGTTTATGTCTGAAATGGGCAATTAATAAATCGTAATTTATTGATAATTAATTTTCAGGCCTGTGAGGAACCTTCAAACAGGCCATTATAATTTAAAAAAGTAAATATGACAACAGAAGATCAAAACATGAGTCAGGAAGAAATCCTCCATTCAGAAGTGAAGCCAGCAGGGCGAAAAATTGGTTTTTCCACATGGATTAACCTGGTGCTCTTTTTAGGGCTGATAGTTCTTTATGCCCTTTATTTTACAGGGATACGGGGTAAAGAAGCCAGGGAAGAGGTCGCTGGTCTTGAGGCCGAGATTGAGGCAGGTACTGCCCAAATTGCCTATATAAGCTCAGACAGCCTAATGGCTCACTATGAACTGGCCAAAAAAATGCGCGATGATTTTGATGCAGAACAAACGAAACTTGAAAATGACCTGAGCAGGCGTCAGCGTAACTTCCAGTCAGAAGTTGAAAAATTCCAGCGGGATATCCAGGCAGGCAGCATCAGCATGGAGCTCGCCCAAGCGAAAGAACAAGAGCTGATGCAGGTTCAGCAGGAAATTTATCAGCTGAATGAATCCTTTTCATCCCGGCTTATGGAAAAGGAGATGGAGATGAACAAAGAACTCCTTGACAAGATCACAGAATTCCTGTCCCGTTATAATGAAGATCAAGGTTATGATTACATTCTCGGGTTTTCCAGAGGCGGTGGAATTCTTTACGCCAAGGAAAAGTATGATATTACCAACGATGTTTTGCAAAAGCTCAATCAGGAGTATTCTGAGAGCCTTGATGTTAAATAAATTATCCCGGAAATGAGAAAACTGTTTACTGTTTTTGTTTTTGCCTTTATTACACTGATTTCCTTTCACGGGGGCGCCCAAGGCCGATATTCCCTGGTGATTCATGGTGGCTCGGGAAATATATCCCGGGAACGAATGAGCCTTGAGCAGGAAGCAGTATACCTTGAAAAATTGAATGAAGCCTTACAGGCTGGTGAGGCCATACTGAAAGAGGGTGGAAGTAGTCTTGATGCAATTGTTTCTGCCATTAAGGTGCTTGAGGACTCTCCTTTATTCAATGCAGGGAAGGGTGCGGTTTTCAATTATGAAGGACGCAATGAACTGGATGCCTCCATCATGGATGGAAGTACGCTTCAGGCAGGGGCAGTGGCAGGTATAACCAATGTAAAAAACCCAATAACCGCTGCCAGAAAAGTGATGGAACAATCGTCCCATGTGATGCTTACTGGCCGCGGAGCTGAACAGTTTGCATTTGAGCAGGGACTTGAGATCGTTGACCCGTCCTATTTCTTTGACCAGAGGCGCTGGGATCAGTACAGGGAATATCTCAGAAACAGCACCCAATTGAGGGGCGTTGCAGACCCTGACAATAAGATGGGCACTGTTGGAGCAGTGGCGCTTGACATGCATGGAAACCTTGCAGCAGGTACTTCAACCGGAGGAATGACCGGTAAGCGTTTTGGGCGTATTGGGGACAGCCCCATCATCGGAGCAGGCAATTACGCCAACAACCAGAGTTGTGCTGTTTCAGCAACAGGTCACGGGGAGTATTTTATCCGTAATGTGGTTGCATATGATATCTCGGCCCAAATGATCTACCTTGGTAAGTCACTCGAAGAGGCTGGCAATGCAGTTGTGATGGAAAAGCTGAAAGAGCAGGGCGGAGATGGTGGAATCATTGCTGTTGACAAGGATGGCAATGTGGCCATGCCTTTCAATACGACAGGGATGTTCAGGGGATACATAAAATCAACAGGAGAAACGAAGGTCAGTATTTTTGAGTAAACTATTGGTTTTGGTATTTTAGTATCTCATCTGTGAAATAAGAAATCTCCACGCCTGCCTCAGCGAACATTTGTTCTGACTCTAGGCCGGCGTGGTATTTTTTTTCGCAAACCACCCTTTTTATCCCACAGTTGATGATCAGCATAGCGCAAACCCTGCAGGGTGTCATTCTGCAATAAAGGGTTGCTCCCTCAATGCTAATGCCCAGCCTGGCTGCCTGGCAAATGGCATTTTGTTCTGCATGAACTGTTCTTACGCAATGCATGGTTACGTGCCCATCCTCATGAAGCATTTTTTTCATTTGATGCCCAACATCGTCGCAATGGGGCAATCCTTTGGGTGATCCAACATAACCAGTCACCAGGATTTGGCGGTCGCGTGCAATGACGCATCCGCTGCGGCCCCTGTCGCAGGTAGCTCTTTTGCTTACAGTATGGGCAATCTCCATGAAGTACTCATCCCAACTGGGACGAATATATTTATTCATTTCAGCCTGATTTGCCATGGCATCAATGGTTTCTGTGTTTGATGAATTTTAGAAAGTCTGCAGTTTTCTCGTGCAATTCTTCCAGGCTTCCGTTGTTTTCTATTACATAATCGGCCTGTCTGATGCATTCAGCAAGGTTTTGCTTGTTTGGGTCATTTGAATGCATTTCCCGCTGCTCGTTATTAATGAAGGTAGTAAAGGAGACTTTGTCTGTCTCTGAGTTGCGTTTTCTTACCCTGTTGAACCGAATGCGGGGGTCTGCATCTACAGCCAAAAGGAAAAACGCTGGATTGCTACGCAGGGCCTCGATCTCACCAGGGGTGCGTATGCTTTCAATAATGCAGTTTTTATCTTGCTGTGCGGCTTCAATGAACAACTCCTCGATAATATAGGATGGGCTGTTCTTGGCACGCATCTCATTGGCAAGTGCTGTCAGGGTGTCCCTGTTTACAGGTATTCCTCGGTGCTCCAGCTCCCTTGAAATAAAAGCCCTGACTGAAAAATGAACGAAGCCATAATACCTTGTCAGGAATTCAACCACTGTGCCTTTCCCTGCCCCCAGGGTACCTGTTATGCCAATAATAATCATTTGTTGTGTTTTGCCAAATATAAGGTTTTTTTATGATTGTTCTTCCGGCAAAAATCATACCCGGGGGCTTCTTAATTCCTGCTGCCAAAAATGGCACTGCCCACACGAATTATGCTGCTCCCTTCTTCTATGGCGATAAGGTAATCGTCAGACATCCCCATTGAAACCTCTTTGAATTTTGGGTCTTCAGCAAAATATTCTTTCTTGAGTTGATCAAAGATCTGTATTAAATGCCTGAATTCCCTGTGCACCTTTTCTTTGTTGTCGGTAAAGGTAGCCATGCCCATCACTCCCCTTATTTTTATGTTTTTTAAGTTTCTGAAGGCCTCCGAGCCGAGGATGTCATGGGCTTCCTCCAAGCTGAACCCATATTTTGTTTCTTCTTCTGCAATGTGAAACTGCAGCAGACAGGGAATGACCCGCTCATTCTTTCCTGCTTCCTTGTTGATGGTTTTCATTAGTTTCAGGCTATCAACCGAATGGATCATCCCCACAAAAGGCGCAATATATTTTACCTTATTGGTCTGCAAGTGCCCAATCATATGCCATTCGATGTCCTTAGGAAGGGCTTCATATTTGGGAACCAGTTCCTGGGCCTTATTCTCCCCAAACAAACGTTGTCCTGCCTGATAAACCTCAAGGATTTCATCCTCAGCCTTGGTCTTGCTGACCGCAACCAGTTGGACGTGCTCGGGCAAAATTTTTTTAAAGGCAATGAATTTTTCAGCAGAGGTCATAGCGGTTTTAGATTTGAATTATGGCAAAATTAGTAAATGCAGTGAATTAACGCATATTATGAAATTTTCGAGTCGCAGATTTACTTCAGTTGACTATCTTTGCATATGCAGCAAAAAATCCTGATCCTCGATTTTGGCTCTCAGTATACTCAGCTGATTGCCAGGCGCGTAAGAGAGCTGAATGTCTATTGTGAAATTCATCCTTACCACCACCTACCCAAAAACCTAGCGGATGTAAAGGGCGTAATTCTTAGTGGCAGCCCTTACAGCGTCCGCGATGCAGGGTCTCCACGCATTGAAGTGGCCCGTTTTGATGGTAAGGTCCCCTTGCTGGGGGTGTGCTATGGCGCACAGTTGCTCGTTCAGGAAAATGGGGGAGAGGTGGAAGCTTCTTCAACCAGGGAATATGGGCGTGCAAATCTTTCTTTTGTCGAACGGGATGAACCTCTTCTGCATGGCATTGAACTGCAGTCGCAGGTTTGGATGTCGCATGCCGACACCATTACACGTCTGCCCGAAAAGTTCAGCATCATCGCTCGTACAAATGATATTGGTATTGCTGCCTATAAAGTTGCCGACAGACCTACTTTTGGCTTGCAGTTTCACCCAGAGGTCTACCACTCCACCCAGGGTATGGAGCTGCTCTACAACTTCATCGTGGACATTTGCGGCTGCACCCAGAACTGGACACCCGAATCCTTTATCCATAGTACCGTAAATGGCCTTATGGAAAAGCTTGGTAACGATAAGGTGGTCCTTGGTTTGTCGGGTGGCGTCGATTCAAGCGTTGCTGGAGTGCTGTTGCATAAAGCCATAGATAAGCAGTTGCATTGCATCTTCGTTGACAACGGGCTGCTGCGTAAAAATGAGTTTGAGCAGGTGCTCGATTCCTACCGCGATATGGGCCTCAATGTGAAAGGCGTAAGGGCTGGCGATCGTTTTCTGCAAGCCTTAAAGGGAAAATCAGATCCCGAAGAAAAACGTAAAACAATTGGGCGGGTTTTTATTGAGGTCTTTGACGAAGAAGCGCATAAAATACAGGATGTCAAATGGTTGGCCCAAGGTACTATTTATCCTGATGTCATTGAATCGGTATCGGTTAAGGGACCCTCCGCAACCATCAAATCACACCATAACGTAGGGGGATTGCCCGAATTCATGAAGCTTAAGGTGGTTGAGCCTTTAAATGCGCTCTTTAAAGATGAGGTGCGTCGCGTGGGTACTACCCTGGGGATTCCCCCTGCGCTGCTTCAGCGTCATCCTTTTCCCGGCCCTGGCTTGGGAATTCGTATCCTTGGGGAGGTCACTGCCGAAAAAGTTTGGGTGCTTCAAGAAGTGGACTACATCTTCATTAAGGCTTTGCGTGACAATGGATTATACAATAAGGTTTGGCAGGCCCTGGCAGTATTGCTCCCCGTACATTCGGTGGGCGTTATGGGCGATGAACGAACATATGAAAACGTCGTTGCATTGCGGGCTGTTGAATCTACTGACGGTATGACCGCCGACTGGGTTCACCTGCCCTTTGAGTTCCTGGCCAAAGTATCCAATGATATCATCAACAAGGTGAAAGGAGTGAACCGCGTCGTTTACGACATCAGCTCTAAACCTCCTGCCACCATTGAATGGGAATGATCCCTTGCCAGGGAAACAGGCATTCCCCTATTTGAAATGATTATGAACCTAAACTTTGGGTTGTGAAAAAAAACAGAATTATTTTCCTTTCTTTTTTTCTGTGGCTTGGAATACCTGTGGCTCTTGCACAGTTTGAGCCTGCCCCCGTGACATTGTCCTCAGTCACCGAAACCCTTGATGGCAAAACCTATTATATCCATACAATTGAGCCGGATCAGACTTTGTTCAGTATCGCCAGGGCTTACCAGGTAACGCCCCGTGCCATTTCAGATGCCAATCCTGAATACCCTGACTTGCTTGAAGTGGTGCGTAGCGGGCAAAAGATCCGTATCCCCGTCAGTGCCGGGGTCTCCGCTCCATCCCCTCTAACGACGACAATCCCTGCCCCGGCGGCTCAACCGCCTTCCGGGAGGCCACAGGTGATGCATGCCAATTTGGAGTTTACCGAGTTCATTGAACACCAGGTAGCCCGCAGGGAAACTCTTTATGGCATTTCCCGACAGTATGGAATAAGCCAGGAGGAAATCCTGAAAAACAACCCTGAAGCCCGAAGCGGCCTGCGTTTCAGACAAGTGCTGAGAATCCCCCGTACAGTCTCACGCCCTGTTGAATTCTTCCTGTATACAGTGAAAGCAGGAGATACTAAATTCGGCCTGGCACAAAAATTTATGATTCCCCAGGAAAATCTTGAAATGCTGAATCCAGAAATCGTAGAACTGGGACTTGTTGCCGGACAGAGTATTCGTATCCCTGCTGAGGCCCTGCCCGAACCAGACATCTTACCGCCCCCCGAAGCAGGGCTTGTTTTCGTCCCGGACACCATTCCGGGTGAAACCACTGTTTACGACGATTACTGCCTCGATCCGGAACTCAAAACCGGTTACAATGTTGCCCTTCTCATCCCGCTTTTTCTCAACCAGTTTGAAGGCAATACTCATTCAATGCCTGCCGACCATATCTCCTTCACTTTTATCCAATTTTATCAGGGCATAATGATTGCCCTCGACTCCATTCAAAAGCTGGGATATCACCTTGCTTTGCAGGTACACGATGTGGGGCGCGATCAGGAACCTCTCAAGGAACTTCTCCGCGAACCCGGCTTCAGCAATCTCGACCTGATCATCGGACCTTTTTATCCCGAAAATGTTGACTTGGTGGCCCGCTTTGGACTTCAGCACGGCATCCCTGTCGTATCACCCCTTCTCAATAATTCTGCCCAGCTGAAAGGCTTCCCAAACCTCTTCCAGGTAAGTCCTTCCATGGAAACACAGCTCAGTGCCTTGGCTGGTTACCTCGCCAAAGCCTACCCCGATGAAAACATCATCCTGGTTCATAACGACCAGCCCCAGGCAAAAGAACTGATCAGTGTTTTCAGGGATGCCCTCAGAATTGAGTTTTCTGATATGAGTAGGCCCGTTGACACCCTCTCCCTGTCAAGGGTCGATGGGTACTACTTCAGCGAGACTTTTGTCGGAAAGCGCAGAACCAATGTACTTGTGATGAACGACAGCCTTTTCCTCCAGAACCAGACCCGCCTCAGGCGCAGCCAGACTCCCCCCCGTGAATTCAAGGAGATCATCTACAACAGGGATCACCTGCAAGGCCTGATCAGGTCCTTTGACAAGGAAAAAAAGAACATAGTGATTACACTGATTGGGGGCGAAGCCTTCCTTTCCAATTACCTGCGTGAGCTCAATCAGTTAACCAATCAGTATGATCTCACCCTTTTTGGAACCCCTCAGTGGACTGATTATCAAACCATCGATCCACAATACCTTCAAAACCTGAAGGTCCACATCTTTACCCCTGATTTCGTCGAATACCGCGATCAGCACATTCGCGATTTTGTTTACAGGTACCGACAGATATTCCGCACCGAACCCACAGTGGATGCCTTCAAAGGCGTACAAACCGGGTTTTTCTTCTTTAACGCCCTGCTGCATTATGGGAAGCAGTTTCCCAGGTGCATCCCCCATATAAACCGGTATAATCCCCAGTGCCCCTTTGTATTCGAGCGGCTGCAATCAGAAAATGATGGCTGGGAAAACCTGAAATTTACTCTTTACCGTCACCGTGAATTCAGACGGGAAGACGTAACCCGTCCTTTCAGCGACCAACCAGAATACTAACGCAGGTCAATCACTTCAACATCCGGAAAAGCTGAGGTGTTGAAAGAAAAGATCCCGCCGGCCACTGTCGGATTGGCTTCAAAGCGGTCAATACGGTAGGTGTAGCTCCCACCCTCGCGGTCATAAGCCGTGGTGTATACCAGCATGTTGGTGGAAGCATCCAATGCCACCCTGAATTTATAAAAGGCTTGGGGGGTTTTGGGTACCAAGTCAATGATCTCCACTCTCTTCCCCTGGTAAGTCTCCTGGCGGATATGCTTGGCCCTGAATTGGCTTTCAAAATTATTCAGGATGGAAGTGGGGGTGAGGCCTCCTTCATTGTGCTCCAGCAGGTTCACATAAACCTCGTCCATTTCTTCAAGGTATGACCAGGTGTTGATGCCATCCGAAATGAATAGGTTGCCATCCACCTCCATATGATACTTGTCATCCTGCGATACCAGCTCGCCTTTCATGCTTTCTACGACCTGCTCTGCCTGACCAAGTTCATAGGTGAACTGCACCTTCATACTGCGGTACGATCTCAACTTCTCGCCAGCCTGCTTCATCAAGGCTGTGCCTTTGCTTTCAGCTGCGCGGTCCTGCTCACTTTGCGCCATTGCAGAGACTAAAAATAATACGGACAGGATGCCTGCAAAAAGGTATTTTTTCATGATTTCCTTCGGTTTATTATTCTCCCCGCAAAATCTGTTCCAAAACCACCGAATCTTTTATTTTAACTTCCCTGGCTTTGCTGCCTTCAAACGGGCCAACGATTCCTGCGGCTTCCAGCTGGTCGATGATGCGCCCCGCTCGGTTGTATCCTAGCTTTAGCTTGCGCTGAAGCAGGGAGGTGGACCCTTGCTGGGTGGCTACGATGATGCGGGCGGCGTCCTCAAACAGCTCGTCACGCTCTGAGGGGTCTATGGGTTCTGCCTCACCCCCATCTTCGTCATAGTATTCGGGGAGGTGGAAAGCATCAGGATAAGCCCGCTGCGAGCCAATGAATTCGGTGATGCGGTCTATCTCTGGTGTGTCGATAAAGGCACATTGCAAACGGATCAGGTCACTGCCCGTCGACAACAACATGTCGCCCCGCCCTATGAGCTGATCGGCACCACCTGTGTCAAGAATGGTGCGTGAGTCAATCTTTGAGGCTACCCTGAAGGCAATCCTTGCAGGGAAGTTGGCCTTAATGGTGCCCGTGATGATGTTTACTGAAGGCCTTTGAGTGGCAATGATCAGGTGAAGCCCTACCGCCCTCGATAACTGCGCAAGGCGCGCAATGGGCAGTTCGATCTCCTTGCCTGCCGTCATGATCAGGTCGGCAAACTCGTCAATGAACAGCACGATGTAAGGCAGGAAACGGTGACCGTGATTGGGGTTCAGCTTGCGCTCCACGAATTTGGCGTTGTATTCCTTGATGTTCCTCACCTGGGCATCCTTCAACAGGTCATAACGGTTGTCCATCTCTATGGTCAAAGAGTTCAGCGTGCGGATCACCTGGCGGGTGTCGTTCACAATGGCATCCTCCGCATCGGGAAGCTTGGCCAGGTAGTGGCGCTCAATCTTTGAGAACAGAGTTAGCTCCACTTTTTTGGGATCGATCAGCACCAGCTTCACATAGGCAGGGTGCTTCTTGTAAAGGATGGAAGCCAGAATGGCGTTTAGCCCCACCGACTTGCCCTGTCCCGTCGCCCCCGCCATCAGCAGGTGGGGCATCTTAGTAAGGTCGGCAATGAAGGTCTCGTTGGCAATGGTCTTGCCCAGTCCAATAGGAAGCTCAAAGGTGGAGTTCTGGAACTTCTCGCTGGCAAGTATCGAACGCATCGAGACGATCTCAGGATTGCTGTTGGGTACCTCAATGCCGATGGTCCCCCTTCCGGGAATGGGGGCGATGATGCGGATACCCAATGCCGAGAGGCTCAGGGCGATGTCGTCTTCCAGGTTGCGGATGCGTGAGATGCGCACACCCGGCGCCGGGATGATCTCATAAAGGGTCACCGTCGGACCTACCGTGGCCTTGATACGCTCAATTTGGATAGAGTAGTTGTTGAGCGTCTCGATGATCTTGTTCTTGTTGGCCTCCAGCTCCTGCTTGTTCACGTGGATGGAGCTGCTGCCGCGGTCATCCAACAGGCTCAGATCGGGGATCTGGTATTTGGGCAGATCCAATGTCGGGTCGTATTGCCCAAGATGCGACAAGTCGGGCATATCGCTGTCGTCCCCAAGCTGGTTGGGGTCGTCAATGGCCTGGTAATTATGCCCCGTGATCTTCCCGTCACCCTCAACAATTTCCAGGGGAAGGCCCCGATCTTCTGATACAGGATCCCTGGCAATGGCTTCAACAGGCACCATGGGCTCGTTTTCCCCCGTGGCAATTTCAATCGGGAAATCATCCACTTGCTCGGGCTCTTCTTCATTGGCAAAGGGGTCAGGGGTGATCTCTTCTGTGTCATCCCCGGACGTGGCGATTTCCATCTCGGGTTCCTTTGCCTTGCCCGAAAACAGATTGCGAATAAACTGACCAACTGCTACGAAATTGGGGTCAAAAGCAAGGATCAGAAAGGTTCCCAGTGAGAACAGCAGGAACAGGGCAGTGCCAAAGCCGCCTATGACTCCTTTGAGCCAAACATTGGCCTGGAAGCCAAAGGTGCCACCCAAAATTAGCCACGGGCCTTTGTGAATGATGGCACCGAAAAACAAGGATGTCCATATGAGGAAAAAACTCGAGTAACGCAGCGTCTTCCAGGCGGGTAGCAACCCATGGCCGAAAAGCAGTTTGAACCCCGCAATAAAGAACATCAGCACAAACAGGAAGGAAGAGATGCCAAACCACTTCTTGATGAACAGGTGGGCTGTAATGGCTCCCAGGCGCCCCATCAGGTTATCGGCCACTATGCTGGCGTCCTTCAGCAAATCCCAGTTGAACACCCGACCGTTGAGCAAGTCGTCATCGGCTTTCCAGCTGAACAGGTAGGAGATGAACGACAGAAGCAAAAACAGCGACAGCAGGATGAAGAATAGGCCGATGATCTTGCGCAGGCGCTTGTTCTGCATAAACTCCTTAATGGACCCCAGCGACAATTCGTTGCCTTCGAGGTCGGTTTTTTTATCCTTCTTTGCCCTGTAAGCGTTCTTCTTGAGGTTCCTGGGTTTATTTCGCATCCGTAGGGGGGAATGTTTTTTTGACTTGCAAAATTAACAAAAGTATTGTAAAGACGGAAATATCATCAGTCCACCTTCGCTATTATTCATAACGTTAAAGAAGGGCTGAACTTATAATGGCAAGGGAGTAATTCTTTCCCGTGGCTCCCCGGGGGCAAGAACAACCCCATCCTGCCTCTTAATGGAATGGTCAACGTTCTCCAATAAGAAATCCCCCCGCAAGCAGAATTGTAAAAATAAAAGGATCAGAACCCCAGCGTCTTGAGCATCGACTTATAGCTTTGCTCCTTGGCAAACAACTTAGTGTTGTATTCTCCCTCTTCGTCGCGGTCGATGATCACCAGTTTGGGGGCAGGGATCAGGCAGTGCTGTATGCCACCGAAGCCTCCAAGGCTCTCCTGGTAAGCGCCTGTATGGAACATCCCGATGTATTGGCTCACCCCCTCACGGATCTTGGGAAGGAAGATGGCGTTCGAGTGCAGCTCGGCATTGTAGTAATCCTGGCTGTCGCAGGTCAGCCCGCCCAGGTTTACCCTTTGGTACTCGCTGTCCCAGTTGTTGACGGCCAGCAAAATGAAACGCTGCTTGGCAGCCCAGATGTCGGGCAGGGTGGTCATAAAGCTGCTGTCGATCATGTTCCAGTGCTCGCGGTCGTTCTGCTGTTTCTGGTCAAGGATGCTGAACAGCGTGGCACCGCTTTCTCCTACGGTGAAAGCCCCGAACTCTGTGAAGATGTGTGGCTCCTGCACTCCGTTCTGATTGCAGATGTTCTTGATCTGCGCCACAATCTCTTCGGTCATGTATTCGTAGTCATACTCAAAGGCCAGCGAGTTCTTTATGGGGAAGCCGCCCCCTATGTTCAGGCTGTCCAGCTCAGGGCATATCTTCTTCAGGTCGCAGTAAACGTTCACACACTTCGAAAGCTCGTTCCAGTAATAGGCGTTATCCTTGATGCCCGTATTGATGAAAAAGTGAAGCATCTTCAGGCTGAAACGCGGGTCCTTTTCAATGTTTGCCTTGTAATAAGGCACAATGTCGTTATAACGAATACCCAGGCGGGAAGTGTAGAATTCAAACATGGGCTCCTCTTCCGAGGCAATGCGAATGCCCAGCTGAACCCGCTTGTCCTTTTCAATCAGCTCGGAGTAGGCCTTGATCTCATTCTTGTTGTCAATCACAGGGATGGTGTTCTCAAAACCGTTGTTAATCAGCTCACTGATCTTCTGGGTATAAAGCTGCCTTTTGAAGCCGTTGCAAACGATGAATTTATTGCGGTCTATCAGACCCAGGTTGTACAGCTCCTCCACAATGTAAATGTCGAAAGCCGAAGAAGTCTCGATGTGGATATCGTTCTTCAGCGCCTCCTCCAGCACGAAGCTGAAGTGCGAACTCTTGGTACAGTAACAGTAGTTGTACTCACCCTTATAGTCCACCCTGGCCATCGCCACGTTAAACATACGCTTGGCTTTCTGTATCTGCTGGCTGACCTTGGGCAGGTAACTGATCTTAAGCGGGGTGCCGTATTGCTTGATGATATCCATCAGCGCGATATCGTGAAAATACAGCTCGTTGTCAATCACCTTAAACTCTTCCTGCGGAAACTCGAAGGTTTGTTCTATCAGGTCGATGTATTTGTTCTTCATTCCCTGTTAAACCGGTTTTTAATGAAACGAATAAAGTAAGTGAGTTACTTTTAAAAAGAAAGGCAAATCCAGGTGATTTACTTTTTCATTGAACCCACAAATATAAGAAAATAGATTCTTTATGGAATCAAAAAAATCGGGGTGTTTTTTTAAAATCAAACCCGAATGAAGATTTTTGATTCAGGCATTCAATTAAAAACCCTTGCTGGGCAGTAGGGGGAGGTGTTCAGGCAAAAGGTATGGAAAAGGAATTATTCATACCGCATAGAGGTGTCATAGCGATCGATAGCCATTCCCCCCTCGCCAACCTGCACCCTGTACGAGTGCTTCAGATAGGTTGAGCCATCCTGTTTTTTTTGGGTTGATGACAGGGTAATATGCAACGTCTGGCAATATGGCATGAGGCGGAATGCGGGTATCGTCATTGTCTACCGTTACAAAACTTGTTGCGGGGCAGAAGGCTTCGAATAGCCACGAAAACCGCCTTTTTCTAAATTGCATGTTGTGTGCTGGCATTACATTGTTCTATAAATTCTATTATCATTTCTATTGTCTCACTTGCGTCTTTTCCAATCCAAAATAAATGCCCCCATTCATTATCTAATCCAACAAGTTTTGATTCCTTTATCATTCTATTTGCATGTTCAGCGTGTTCAAACGGAACACTGTTATCATTTCGACTATGGATTATCAGCGTTGTACATTGAATTTCTGAAATTAGTCCGGTTTCAACATCATGTTCAATATCACTCATAAATCCAGATTTTGAATTGAAGTGTTTAAAGGTAGACAACAATTCTTTTATGTCAGATTCTTCTAATTTATGAGGTTTGTTTTTTGAAAACTGAGAATAAAAATTATTAGCAATCATCTTGGGAAAGATGCCAGAAATAAACCGAATCATCCCCCATACAATTCTTTCTGTTTTTTGATTAAATAGTTTCTTTGCTGTCTTGTATACCTTACCATTCTTATCCAACCACTTTTTACTCACTGCAGAAGCTAAGATTAGTTTCTCAATTCTTTCAGGATGACTTGCAGCCAATTCGATTGAAGTTAATCCACCTGCGGATATCGCATATAATATTACTTTATCAATTTTCAGATAGTCCAATAATGCAATTACAAGATCAGCTGTCTTTTTTGGGGTATACTTATCGTCGAGTGGAGTTTTTCCATATCCAGGACGTGAAGGCGTTATAAGCTGAAATTTATTTGTGTCAAACCCTTTATGAAATAGGGTCTCTTTGCAATTGGAGTGTCCTCCATGCAGGAATAAAACAGGTGTTCCTTTACCGACAATTGAATATTCAACCAGCCCTTTAGCTGTATGTACAACTTTTATTTCCATTCTAGATTTTAATGATGTAGTGTGGTCGTTCTTTTTGCTTGCACACAACGTGTTATTTACGCAATAAATTTAAAACTTTCGTAAATACAAGACTTATAACTTTCGGGTATAGACATCTATAGGTCATCTTTAACTACATTAACTTATTGATTGTAAGTTTAATATATTTTTTTTGATTTTTGTTATTTGTGCAAAAACGAATGTTTTTTAAACCGAAGGCGATGAAAACCGACGATTTGATCAATGAATTTGAACGGCAGATGATCATTCAAAGATTGGATCAAGTCTATTCTTCTTTTATATAAAAAAACCATCCCTTTTGGGTGGAGATCCGGGCATTTTTCCAGGGGGGAGAGGGCCTGCCTTGTCCATGCAGTTTATCCAACCAAACCCGGGAATCAATAGACTCATCGTTAATGCTGGCTTTACCTTTACGCAGCTTACGCAACTTCCGCAACTTACGCAGCTTCCCCAAATTGCGCATTTGCACAGTTTACGCAACTTCCGCAACTTACGCAGCTTCCCCAAATTGTGCAATCCTTTCTTTTGGCAAAAGTTCATTCAATTGGCAGGTGTTGGTTTTCCTGATCATTTTTTCAAAATATTCAAACCCTCCCTTTTCTCCCTTTCCTTTATCGACCAATGTATGTGGCCCTTGTTCATCATTGTCCGAAGCATCTTTCCGCTTGCAGTTCCTGCCTGGCGGCAACCATGGGAAGGGCGTTTCTTGCTAAATATAACATATCTATGTATCAATATATATTTATATAATATTATAAGTAAACTAATCGTAAGGACGGGGCGTCACTTTTTTCTTGCAACTGATCCTTCATCTGCAAGGAGTCCTCCAACCAGGCCAGATCCTGTTTCTTTTGGGTGACCATTTGTTGAAAGCCTTAAAACAATGGAGGGAACAGCTTCCTGTTGGAAAGCAGATTGTTAAAGCATTTTTTTGATCAATCCTTTAATTTATTACGTTAAGGAAGAGGTTTAAAGATCAATGCATTATGGAAGATATCCGCAATAATTCAAAAAAATTAAAGCTGCGGAAGTTGCGCAAATTTGGGAAGCTGCGTAAGCTGCGTAAGCTGCGTAAGCTGCGGAAGTTGCGGAAGTTGCGTAAACCTCGCCAGTGCGCAACTGCGTAAACTGCGTAAAGTAGAAAGTGAGAAAGCTGGGATTCCAGTCAAAAAAAAGCAGTTAAAAAACCAGGATCGATCATATAAATAACTGTCAATCAATTTAGTGTGGTTAGGTTGGGGGGAAGCAAGGAGCAGTTGGTCTCTTCAACCAAAACCAAATAGTATGCTCATCCTAAAAATTTTATTTTTCATTTTTAAATTTTCATTATTCATTTAACCATGCTCGTACCATGCTCGTGTAATCCTCGTACAAGGCTCGTATGGGGCCTTGCTGCACCCGACCCGGGTAGGTCGATGAAAGGGCATGGGGCTTGGCTTTGAAACTGTTGATAAGTTGAAGAGTTGATAAGTTGAGGAAAACCCCAGACTTCAAACTCTAAACTCCAAACTTATCTTATCACCCGGAACGTCTTATTAAACCTGATATTCCCGGGGAATGGCTTTTCCTTGTCGAGGGAGAGCCAGACGAACATAGCGCTGCCTACGATGTGGTCTTCGGGAACGAAGCCCCAGAAGCGCGAGTCGGCCGAGTTGTGGCGGTTGTCGCCCATCATCCAGTAATAGTCGAGCTTGAATGTGTAGGAGGTGGCGGGGCTGCCGTTGATGAGGATCTGGTCGCCCCTGATTTCCAGGTCGTTGCCTTCATAGACGTCGATGATGCGCTCATAGAGATCGATGTTGGCAAGGCTGATGGCGATGGTGGCGCCTTTTTTGGGGATGTAAATGGGACCGAAGTTGTCTTCATTCCAGGCAAAACCGGGCTTGTGGGGGAAGATGTAAGGCTCGTAGCGTCCGGCAGGGCGTTTGAGCTGCTCGACGCTGGCCACGCTGGCAATGGTTTTAATCTGTTCTGCCGCCTCACGTGTCATCTCGAGGATATATATCCCCGCTGACATCATCCCCCAGTTGGTGATGTTCAGGCGTTCGAGCACCCTGGGGTTGATGGGCGAACCATCGGTGGTCACCTGAAAGTTGTGCTGTACGCCTTCGGGGTCGGGCAGCAGGCTGCCATTCACCAGGATGGCGCCGTCGACGATCTGGAGGGTGTCGCCGGGGATGCCCACACATCGTTTGATGTAGTTCTCGCGCTTGTCGACGGGCCGGGCCACGACGTCGTAATTTTGCCAAACCTGTTCACGCCCCATGTTGCGTACCAGGGCGTAATAGCTTTCGTTCTGTCTTTGCAGGGCCACCGTATCGCCATCGGGATAGTTGAACACCACCACGTCGTTGTTTTTAATGCTGCGCAAGCCCGGGAATCGGTAATAATCGAGCTTTATCCACTCGAGGTACGACTTGGTGAACTTGGTCAGGGGCAGGGTATGGTGGGCAAAGGGGAATGCGATGGGGGTGTTAGGGATCTTGGGGCCAAAGGTCACCTTGTTCACGAAGAGGTAGTCGCCCACCAGCAGCGATTTTTCCATCGAGGGGGTAGGGATTGTATAGGCCTCGATCATAAACATACGGATGAGGGTGGCGGCCACCACGGCGAAGATGATGGCATCGGCCCATTCGCGCCAGCCCGATTTTTTAATCTCGGGCAATTGTGAAGGGTGTACGTATTTCTCCCTGGGGGCGAAGCCCAGGTAAGGCAGGTAGGCAAAGGGGAAGATCACCCCCAGGGCCTGCTGACCCAGTCCGTGTTTGTTGAAACACTTCAGGGTCTCGACCACCATCAGCAGTAAGGTGAAGACGTTGATGAAGGGCACCAGCACGAAGATAAACCACCACAGGGGCTTGTCGATGATTTTGAGCCAGTGGTAAATGTTGAGGAAGGGCACGATGGCATACCAGCCGGGCTTGCCCGCTTTTTCGAATATCTTCCACAGGCCTGCTGCCGAGGCCAGGAAAAACAGTATGGTCAAAATCATATAAATGCTCATGGCGGTAGGTTTATAGGTTGAGTAAATCTTTCATTGTAAAAACGCCTTTTTTCTTGCACACCCACTGGGCGGCCAGGAGGGCGCCCCGGGCGAAACCGGTCCGGTTGTGGGCGGTATGCCTGATTTCGAGGGTGTCTTCGGGGCCTTTCCATTCTACCCGATGGGTGCCCGGCACTTTGTCGATGCGCAGGGCTTCTATGGGGATCTCGGTAGGACTTTGGGTTTCATCCCTGAGTTTCCAGGTGTTGAAACGCTGATTGTGGTCTATGATGCCGTGGGCCAGGACGATGGCTGTGCCGCTGGGGGCGTCGAGTTTTTGGACGTGGTGTGTTTCGCTGATGAAGGGCTGATAATGGGGGAAGCCGTTGAGCAGCTCTGCCAGGCGGCGGTTGATTTCGAACAGGATGTTGACGCCGGGGCTGAAGTTGGAGGCATAAAACAGGGTTTGGTTGTTGGCCAGGCAAATCATGCTCACTTCGGGAAGGCGGCTGTGCCAGCCCGTGGTGCCGCATACTACGGGGACGCCGGCATCGAAGCAACGGAAGATGTTGTTGACGGCCGTGTCGGGAGTGGTGAACTCGATGGCCACATCGGCACCCGAGGGAAAGCAGTTCCAGTCGTTTTCATTATCGACTTTACAGGCAATTTGATGGCCTGCTGCCAGGGCTTGCATTTCTATTTCATGCCCCATCTTGCCGTAACCGATAATTGCTATTTTAAGTGGTTTTTCCATGATCAGAACCGAAAAGTAAGGGTTAGTGAGGGCAGGTGACTGACAGGGCCTGCGAAGGCAGAGCGGGGGCCTGTTGAGGGCGTGATGCTCATGCTGAGGTCTTCGCTTACGTCGAAGTCCATCAGGTGGGCCTGTACGTTGGCATCGAGGATGTTGAGCAGGTAAAGGGCAGCCCCCAGGATATAGGATAGTTCGAGGTTGCGACGGTAATATTCCATGGCCCTTTTCAGGGAGGCGTCGGTGTAAAAGGGGTATTCGTCAGGGGTATTGGGGTTGCCATCCACCTTTGCCAGGTAGGCCCTGCGCATCTCCTGGTAGTTGTCGTTGTTGAAGTTGACGGCATAGGCCACCGCGCCAAATCCTGCATAAATGATGGGGATTTTCCAGTAGGCGCGGTTATAGGCCTGGCCCAGACCGGGCAGGGTAGCCGACAACATGGCGGCACGCCCCGGTGAGGGCAGGCGGGGAGAAGCTGTCAGGGTATCAAGGGGCAGTGCCTCGGGCGAATGCTGCGGTTGGCTGGGCAGGGGCGTCTGGCCCCATGCGGGAGTTGTAAAAACCAACAGGACAAGAAAGAGCCCGCTTAGTCGCCGGGCCATACGCGGGCAGGATGCCGGACCTTTTGGGGTGCAGCAATGTTGCGACGGGTATTCGGGCAGGGCTGACACTGGGTGCGGGCTTTAGTGCTGGATCAGGTTCAGGATGCGTTCAAGGTCTTCATCGGAAGAGAAGTTGATCACAATAGAACCTTTTCCCCCGCTGCGACCCTTGACCTGAACCTTGGAGCCATAGAAGCCTGACAGCTTCTTCTGCAGCCCCAGGTATTTCTCCTTCATTTCGGGCGAGACGGCTGGTTTCGGAGCCGGTGGTTCGGGCTTTTCTTCTTCGCCCAGGCCTTTGACGATCTCTTCCACCTCGCGCACCGAGAGGCCTTGTGCCAGGATGTCCTGGTAGAGGTCGAGCTGTGTTTGGATGTCGTCGACGGAGACAAGGGCGCGGGCGTGGCCCATGCTGATGTGGTCATTGCGCAGGCCGATCTGGATCTCGCCGGGCAGGTTGAGCAGGCGCAGGTAATTGGCGATGGACGAACGGCTCTTGCCGAGGCGCTCGCTGAGCATTTCCTGTGTGAGGTCGTACTGGTCGATGAGTTGCTTATAGGCGAGCGAGATCTCGATGGGGTTAAGGTTCTCGCGCTGGATGTTTTCGACGATGGCCATTTCGAGCATGGCGTTGTCGGTGGCGATGATGATGTAGGCAGGAATTTCTGTGAGCCCTGCCATACGGGCTGCCTTGCAGCGGCGCTCGCCGGAGATGAGCTGGAATTTGCCGTCTTGGCCCCTGCGAACGGTGACGGGCTGGATCACCCCCTGTTCCTTGATGGAAGCGGCCAGGTCCTGCAGGGCTTCTTCATCGAAGTCGGTGCGGGGCTGGTAGGGGTTACTCTCGATGCTCTCGAGCAGAACCTTGCCCACGGTGCCCACAGGCAGCAGATCCTTTTCAATGTCGTAAATGGGTTGGGGCTCAATGCCCGACTGGTCGAGTAAAGCGCTTAATCCTTTTCCTAATGCTCGTTTTTTGGCATTCATTCTTCTACTTCTATGTTTTTCTCGGATTGAGTGATTTTTGTCAATTCGTTTTTCTGCAGGATCTCACGGCCCAGGTTGAGGTAGTTGATGGCGCCACGGCTCTGCACGTCGTGCATGATGATGGTCTCGCCAAAACTTGGGGCCTCGCCCAGCTTGGTGTTGCGCTGGATGATGGTGTCGAACACAAGGTCCTGGAAGTGGGTGCGCACCTCTTCCACCACTTGGTTTGACAGGCGCAGACGGTTGTCGTACATGGTCAGCAGTATGCCTTCAATCTCCAGCTTGGTGTTGAGACGCGACTGAACGATCTTGATGGTGTTGAGCAATTTGCCCAGCCCTTCGAGGGCAAAGTATTCGCACTGTACTGGGATGATCACCGAGTCAGCGGCGGTAAGGGCGTTGACGGTGATGAGTCCCAGGGAGGGCGAGCAGTCGATAATCACGAACTCGTAATTATCCTTCACCTTATCGATGACCTTACGCATCATCAACTCGCGGTTGGGCAGGTTGATCATCTCGATTTCGGCGCCTACCAGGTCGATATGGGCCGGAATAAGGTCGAGGTTGGGGGTGGTGGTGTTGAGCAAGATGTTGCGGGGCTCCACCTCATCGATGATGCATTCGTAGATGCTGGTCTTGACGACCTTGGGGTCGAATCCCACCCCGGAGGTGGCGTTGGCCTGGGGGTCGGCATCGATGAGCAGGGTCTTGTGCTCGAGGACGGCCAGGCTGGCTGACAGGTTGATGGCGGTGGTGGTTTTTCCTACCCCTCCTTTTTGGTTTGCAATGGCAATAACTTTACTCATATTCCTTTCATAAAAAATGCTGGTTTCACTCAAAGACATTGATCAAGTGAAACCAGGCAAGGAGGCATTGTGTTATGGGCAATAAGCCGGTTGATGGTTTTGTTCCTTAATTTTTATGTCTGTAAGGCTGTTCTGCTTCCTGCTCTGCTCTCAGCAAAGGAAAAGACAAAGGCTTACGGGCTGAAGCTGTTTTTACTCCGATGCAAATTTACAACTTTAGGATGCTTGGGAGCCTTTTTTTTGTTAAAAATTACAAACAGCAGGGATACCCGAAGAAGTGGCGGCTGTTTATTCTTCGCTGTCCTCCTTCTTGTTGGAATACTCAGCAGGGTCTTCTGCTGCTTTACTGCCGTAATTGCTCTCTTCGTTTTGGTTGCGGTAGGTGCGGAACATATGGGGAGGTTCGGGCTGGGCTTCCTTTATGGCGCTGAAAGCCTCGCTCAGGGCATCCCTGAACTTCTCAAAATCTTCACGATACAGGAAGATTTTGTGCTTCTCATAAAAGACTTTGCCACTGGGCTGTTCTATGCGTTTCTTGCTTTCGGTGATGGTGAGGTAGAATTCTTCGTTACGCGTAGCTTTTACATCAAAGAAATACGTTCTTTTTCCTGCCCTTACGGCTTTTGAATAAACATCTTCTCTTGTGTTTTGACTGCCAAAATTGTCCATATACCTTCCTTTTCGTTAAAAGAACTGTGGGGTTGCCAAAAACATTATCCCCTGCAAAAATTATGCCCTGGCTTTGCATTTGTCAGGTTTTTTTAATGGCCCGGCAATTAATGAATTTCTTATTAAGAAACGTTTTTTCTTATGAAGAGGGTTCATCCCAAAAACGATCTTAAGCAAGAAAAATTGCACTCGATGTGTGAGCCGGTAATTTTTGGCAGGTGACAAGCAAATTTCCATTACTTTTGCAGAGTTTTCCGTAAGGCTTTTTTTGAGCGTTTTTCGGTGAATTGTTATTGTTCCTTGTAACTTTGAATTTTTAAAATATGCTGAACCGAAGGCATTTGCGCGTCAAAGTGCTCCAGAGCCTTTATGCTTTTTTCCAGTCGGGCAATACCGATCTGGGTGCCGGCGAAAAAGAGCTCCTTTTTGGTATCGAAAAGATCTACGACCTTTATCTTTATCAGCTGGCCCTTTTGGCCGAATTGCATCGCCAGGAGGAGCGCATCCTGGCCGATAATCGCAACAAACACCTGCTCAGTGCGGAGGACCTGAATCCAAACACTCGTTTTGTCGAAAACCAGGCCCTGAAGATCATTGCAGGGCACGAAGCCCTGGCGTCAAAATGCAAGCAACGCAAGATTGGTTGGGATAACGACCTGGACATTGTGCGCAAATTGCTGGCACATATCAAGCAGCAGCATTATTATTTCACCTATATGACTCAGGAGGAGACAGGCTTCGACCAGGACAGGGATTTTGTAGTTCGCCTGGTGAAGAAGGACATTGTAAATTTTGAGCTGTTGCATTCGTTCTATGAGGAAAACAGCATTTACTGGATCGACGACTGGGAGCTTGTTAACGTGATGCTTATGAAGAACATCAAAGGTATGGATCTGGCGAAAGGCCGCGGACTGCTGTTGATGGACCTTTTTAAGGAGGATGAAGACAGGGTTTTTGCCCGGGAGTTGTTTAAGCGCACCATCCTCAACCGCTATGAATTGGACAGCATCATTTCGTCCAAGGCCCAAAACTGGGACCTGGAGCGCATTGCCCTGATGGATATCATCATCATGAAGATGGCCCTTACCGAGATTCTGAAGTTTAGTGAGATTCCTTTAAAGGTTAGCTTTAATGAATACATTGAGCTTTCAAAGATGTACAGCACGCCCAAAAGCAAGGGGTTTGTCAACGGGGTGCTGGATAAACTGGTTGAGGAGTTTGTGCGCGACAATAAGATCAATAAGCACGTAAAAGGTCTTTCGGGCTGATACCCGCTGCCATTTTTATATCTTTGTCCTGCAACTGGATATAGCAATGAAAATACTGACTCAAAATAACAATCCGGTGCTCCTGCTTTTTGCAGTGATGCTGGCCTTTTTCGTCGTTTCATGTAATGGCGGGGGAACCTCTGGGGGTGCCCCCGAAAATGCCGCTACAGAGGGGAATTCAGAAAGCCGTTTCCCTAAGGTGAACTTCGAAAAGATGGAGCATGATTTCGGGAAGATTTTCAGCGGGGAGAAAGTGACCTATAGTTTCAGTTTCACCAATACAGGCGATGGTCCGCTGATCATTGTAAACACCCGAAGCGGATGCGGATGTACCGTAGGGGATTATCCCCGTGAGCCTATTCAGCCAGGTGGACAGGCGCGCATAAAGGTTAGCTTTAACAGTGCGGGGCGTCGCGGTTTCCAATCTGAAAGCGTGCGGGTGGTGACCAACGCCCAGCCCCAGGAATACTTGCTGAGGATTACTGCGGAAGTACTCCAGAATTAATAGAACTTTTAACCCTAAAATAACCTGAACATGAATTTTATGAACACAGTAATTTTAATGGCTCCCCCCGGTGAGGGTGGTGCCGGTGGCCTGGGCGCCTTTCTGCCCCTGATCCTTCTTCTTGTAATTTTTTACTTTTTCTTCATCCGTCCGCAGATGAAAAAACAGAAGGAACTCAACAAATTTCGTGAGAACCTGAAAAAAGGCGATAAGATCATCACCATTGGCGGGATTCACGGAAAGATCATTGAGATAGGCGAGAAGACTTTCATGATAGAAGTGGAAGGCCAGAATCGTCTGAAGATTGAAAAGTCGGCAGTAAGCCAGAATGTCGTAACAGAGAACCTGGCAGAGACCCGTTAATTGAACAAGGAAGGTTGCAGGGGCGGGTTTGTTTGGGAAATCAAGGTTTTCCGGCAGGTACGTTCATCGGCAACCTTTTTTATTAGGAGAAAAAGCATGAAAGGCCTGCACGCATACTGGCATCGTTTGCGGCTGCGGCTGCGTGAGCCAGGCAGCAAGAAGAAACTCTACGTTTTTCTTGTGTGCCTTGTATGCAGCGCCTTTTTCTGGCTTTTCATCAAACTTTCGCGCGAGACACAGATGGTGTTTGAGCAGCCCCTGGTGGTTGTCAACGCCTCTGCTGACAGGGTTGTCAGCCAGCAGAGCAGTACGAAGGTACAATACACCCTGCAGAGTACAGGGGCCCGGCTTTTGCTCAGCCGTTACTTTATGCCTGCCGACACCCTCAGGGTAGAGGCAGTCGGTTTGGGCAAGGTGACCCGCAATGGTGCGTTATGGCATTATATTTCGCCCCTGCAGTTGCGCAGCCGCCTGTCGGAACGTCTCGATGCCAGCAGCCAGCTCTCTTCCCTATGGCCCGACACTGTGTTTGTGAAGCTGGATTATGCTTCCAGGAAAAGACTGCCCGTGAAACTGAATGCAAGCTATTCTTTCGAACGCCGTTTCGGACCTTACGGTGAAGTGAGGCTGACTCCTGACAGTGTTAGCGTGAGGGGACCCAGCCAGGTTATCGACACCCTGCAGGTCATCCTTACGGAGCCTCTGGTTTTTGAAAACCTGATGGAAAGCGTTCGCCAGCCTGTGGCCTTGGTTAACCCTGCTGATGGTCAGGGCTTGTCGCTTGAGGTGAATCAGGCGGAACTGGTGATTCCCGTGGAAGAGTTTACGGAAACCCTTGTGGAGCTTTATATAGCTGTTGCATGCCCCCACGGGGAAGAGGGTGGAGAGCATCAGCTGCGCTTGTTTCCCAACAGGGTCGCCCTTACCTGCCTGGTGGCGCTGAAGGACTATGGCAGGGTTGAGGCATCGCAATTTGTGGCCCATGTGCTTTGTCCCGGAGATAACCCGGGTGATTTGGACAGGCTTGAGGTATTTGTGGATACCTTTCCTGATTTTGTGAGCATACAGAGCATCAAGCCTTCAATGGTTGAGTTCCTGATTCTTGAATGATTTGTTTATTAATGACTGCCCCACTATGTTGCAGGTAGGCCTGACAGGAAACATCGGAAGCGGAAAAACCACGGTATGCAAGGTTTTTGAGAAACTGGGCGTGCCTGTTTTTTATGCTGACCTCAGGGCACGAATGATCATGGACAGGGAAGAGGTGACGGCCAGGGTGGCCGGAACTTTTGGTAAGGAGATCCTGGATGCTGAGGGAAAACTGAACCGCAGGACATTGGCAGGAATTGTGTTTAACGACAAGGAAAAGCTTGCTCTACTGAATGGCATCATACATCCCCTTGTGCGTGAGGATTTCTTGGGGTGGGTCGGTGAAAACAAGGAAGAGCCCTACATAATTAAAGAGGCTGCCATCCTGTTTGAGGCGGGTATGGCTTCACAATTTGATAAGATCATCGTAGTAGCTGCTCCGCTGGAGGTTCGCATAGCACGGGTGATGCATCGCGACGGGGTCAGTCGTGAGGAAGTGCTGGGCAGGGCTGCCAACCAGTTTGATGAGGAAGAACTGGTGGCGCGCGCCGATTATGTGATTCATAATGACGACCGCCAACTGGTGGTTCCAACGATACTTTGCATCGACCAAAGCCTGCGCAGTTTGCAACAATTTTGAAGCCTGCGTGTTTGTTGAATAATAAGCCCTTAGAAAAGGGCGTTTTGATTAATAACCATTTTGCCCCGATGTTAACGAAGCGAAAGTCCCTCTTTGTGATTGTCATCATGCTGTTGCCTGTTATGGTGATTGCCCAGCAGAGTGGCAGGGCCTATGAGTTTCTGGGGCTTCCTGTGACGGCCCGGGTCACTGCCCTGGGAGGATACCCTGCGCCTGACCTTGACCCCGACCTGGGTGCCGCCCTGTTCTACCCCTCCCTGCTGCGGTCCGAGGTCAGTAACCACCTCTCCCTTAACTTTGTGGATTATTTTGGCGACATCAATTACGGTACCGTTGCCTTTGCCAGGACCTTCGAGAAACCCGGTACTTTCAGCGCCTCGTTGCAATACATCGATTATGGGGTTTTTACTCAAGCCGATGAGACGGGACAGACCTACGGGCAGTTTGGGGCAGGAGAATACAGCTTTATGCTGGGCTGGGCCCGCCCCCTCAATGATCGTTTTTCCATTGGAAGCAATCTGAAGCTGATTTACTCATCCCTCGAAGAATACTATTCGTGGGGGGTGGCGGCCGATGTGGCGGTGAGTTATACCAATCCCGGGCGTCTGCTTGCCATGGGCCTGGTGGCCCGTAACATCGGCAGGCAGGTAGTGCATTACCGGGAAAACAACAGTGAAAACCTGCCCTTCGACCTGGTGATCGGCATCTCGAAAAAACTGGCCAATGCCCCTCTGCGCTTTACCTTTGCCGCACACAACCTTCATCGTTTCGACCTGACTTATGTCTCGCCCATACAGTTGCCGGGGCAGAGCTACTGGGGTGAAGAGGATAACACCCAGACCGCCAGCGAACGTGTAGGCGATTTCTCTGACAAAGTGATGAGACATATGGTGCTGGGGATGGAATTCATCCCGGGAAAGAATTTTGCCTTCCGTTTCGGCTACAATTATCGCCGCCGCCAGGAGATGAAGATAGACACGCGCATGTCAACGGTAGGTTTTTCGTGGGGCTTCGGGGTGAAAATATCGCGGTTTGAGCTGAATTACGGCAGGTCGAATTATCACCTGGCTGGTGCACCCAACCACATCTCCATCAGCACCAGTTTCAGCGATTTGTTTAACCCGGGAGGCAGTGTTCCTTCCTTGCCCGATCAAAATGCAAATTGAGATAGAAGCCCGCAGCGGATTTTGTTTTGGGGTGAAACGTGCCATTGAAATGGCCGAAGCGGCCCTTCGACAGGGAGAGGAATTGTATTGCCTGGGAGCAATCGTTCACAATGAGGAGGAAACTGCCAGGCTCCACCAAATGGGTATGGAAGAAGCCACTCACAGACAGTTGGAAGCGCTTTCGGGGAAACCGGTGTTGCTTCGGGCTCACGGGGAACCCCCTGAGACCTATGATCGTATACAGGAGAATGATATTCAGGTGATTGACGGCACTTGCCCGGTAGTTAGAAAATTGCAAAAAAGGGTAAGGAAAGCCTTTGAGGAGCGTCCCGAGGCACAGATTTTGATCTATGGAAAAAAGGGGCACCCTGAAGTCGTTGGTTTGGAAGGACAGACCGCTTTTCAAGCCATTGTTGTGGGGGATGACGATGGGGACCTGAAAAAGATCGACTTTCAGAGAGCAGTTGTCCTGTTCAGCCAGACCACTATGAGTCAGGAGGGTTTTCGTGATTTGGCGGAGCGAATCAGGCAGGGGATGAAGGAGGCAGGTGCAGATCCCGATCATTTACTTTCAGTCAACGATACAATATGCAGGCAGGTGTCGCGCAGGGGACCAGCAATCAAAGAGTTTGCACAAAAGCACGATGTGATTATTTTTGTAAGCGGGTTGGGCAGTTCCAATGGGCGCTACCTTTATGGTTTGTGCAAGGAGGTAAATCAAAGGAGTTTTCTGGTTAGCAGTGAAAAAGAGCTGAAAAAGGAATGGTTCTCAGGGGCTCAAAGTGCAGGCATCAGCGGGGCAACCTCTACACCCCTCTGGCAAATGGAACGTATGGCGGAAACCATAAAAGAACTATTATAGGCGTCTTTATGAAGCATATCTTTTTTTCTCCGGCTTTGTTATTGATCCTTTTGTTTGTAGGCTCTGCCACGGGTCAGCAGGCGGAGTTTAACAGAGCATCTGAGCCTGTCGAGAATGTGTGGGTGTTTTTTACCGACAAGAAGGGTGTGCGCTTTGATCCCCTTGATTTTTTTCATCCTAAGGCCATTGAACGCCGCCTGCGGCATGGACAGGATTTGATGGACCCAATGGATTTTCCGGTCAGGGAAGAATATTTGCAGGGTGTAAGGCAGTTGGCGGATTCCACGGATGTGGTATCGCGCTGGTTCAATGCCGTGAGTGTCTTTGCCCACCCGGCACAACTGGAACGGATTGCTGCCCTTCCCTATGTTGCGCGAATTCAACCCATGACCCTGGTGGCATTACCGGCGGGCAGGGAAGAGGAAATATCTCTTACAGCAAATCTCTCTTCAGAACTTCAGGAGTTGCGTGAGGCCCAGATCTCCCATATGAAGGGGCAATGGTTTTTCGAGCATGGATTTGACGGGCAGGGGATCAGGATTGCCATTTTCGATGCCGGTTTTCCCGGGGTGGATGAGCATCCTGTCTTTCAGCACATCCGCGAGGGTGGCCAAATTGTGGCTACGCGCGATTTTGTCAGGCGGCGTCAGGATGTTTTTGGAAAAAACAGCCATGGCACCAGTGTTATGTCGCTGATCGGCGGGATGGATGACAGCCTTCGGTTGGGGCTTGCCACAGGAGCAGAGTACCTTTTGGCACGTACTGAGACCTGGACCGAGTATTTTTCGGAAGAGAAATATTGGCTGGAAGCAATGGAATGGGCTGACCGAATGGGGGCCGACATCATCAATTCCTCCCTGGGGTATACGTATCACCGTTATTTCCCGGAGGAAATGGATGGGCAGCATTCACTGGTAGCCCATGCAGCACAGAAGGCTTTCCAAAAGGGCATCCTGGTGGTAAATGCAGCCGGCAATGAAGGTTCGAGCAAGTATTGGGGGGTGATTGGCACCCCAGCCGATGTTACGGAAGTCCTTTCTGTTGGGGCGCTCGATTTCCCTTCATTGATCCGTGCAGATTATTCTTCTAAGGGTCCTACTGCCGACGGACGTATGAAGCCCAACCTGGCAGCCCTTGGCACAGCAGTAGTCGCAGGGAAGAACGGATTGAAGAAGTCGTCAGGCACTTCCTTTGCCAGCCCCCTGCTGGCCGGCTTTGCTGCCTGCCTGTGGCAGAAATACCCTGAATGGACCAACCGACAGGTGTATGATGCCATGCAGCACAGTGCCACTCTTTATCCTTATTTCGATTATTCGCACGGATTTGGCATTCCTCAGGCCAATTATTTTTTCGCGGATCCCGGCAACAGTTTCAGGCCTACCTTTGACTTTGTCAGTACTCCCGAGGGTGTAAAGGTGATGATCCACATAAAAAGCCTGAAAGGAGAAGAAGACCCTGCTGACCGTTTTTTGTTTTACCAGGTGCAGGATGAAAAAGAAAAAATACTCGAATATTTTGTGGTAAAGGTACACCTGATCGAAGCGCTGACGCTTGATCCCGCGGATTTTTCTCCAGGGCAAAAGGCCGTTGTGCATTTTGAGGGTTATACCGCTACCTGGAATTTTTAATCAATTCATATATGCGGTTACGGTTTTTCTTTCTTCTTATAATAGGGCTACTATTGACTGCCCCGCTGGATGCGCAGGAAGTGGTCATTCATGAGGACCTCAAAGGGGATACCCTGAAACCAACCTTCGGGATGAACAGGAAACATTACCGGCATTCGTTTTTAGGCAGTCATTTCTTTTTGGGGGATTCTGAAGGACCTTCTGGAAAGCTCAGGACAGGGCTTTCATGGGCTATGGAATATGGGATTCGCTACAAACGCCGTTTCAACAATGTTTTTTCGGGCGGAATTGAATGGAGCGTCAAGCGGCTGGCATATATTCCCAGCGATTGGGGGATGGCTGTTTTGCCCTATGAAGAAGAAATCAGAAAGGAACGCCTGGTGTTGATACAGACAGGCCCGGGGATTTATCAGCGGATCAATTTTCAGAAACGTAGGGGTGATTTCATTGGTCGCTTTCTAGACTTAGGCGTTTACGGGTACTGGAACTTTTCTTCACGCCATGTTTATTCCTACGATAATGCCAGGGACGAACGGGTTAAGGTTAAGACCTCAAGGCTCAGTTATATTCAGCCCTTTGATTATGGGGTGCTTGCCCGACTGGGGTTCAATAACTTTGTGATCAGGGGCAGTTACCGCTTCTCAGACCATTTCAAGGAAAATTCGGGGATGGAAGAATTCCCCCGGTTTAGCCTGGGGCTGGAACTGGGTTTGCATCCCAAATAATATCCAGAAGGTTTTATTTTTTCCTGATCAGGCTCAGGCCGTCGCGATGGGGGAGGAGCAATTTCTGGACCCCCTTGTGGTCGCGGATGTATTGATTGAAGCGGATTATCCCTTGTGTCTCAGAATCATTGGGCGCGGGCACCCTGATTATCTTTCCATCCCATAGGACATTGTCAGCCAGGATGATTCCTCCAACAGGCATTTTGTCAAAAACCATTTCAAAGTAGGTGACATAGTTTTCCTTGTCGGCATCGATAAAGACCAGGTCGAAGGCTTCGTTCATACCGGGGATTACGTCAAGGGCTTCCCCGATATGTTGGATGATTTTGTTTTGGAGGCCTGCCTGGGTAAAAAAGTGTCTGGCGAAGTCTTCCAGTTCGGGGTTGTGGTCGATGGTGTGGAGCAAGCCATCCTGTGTTAAGCCCTGTGCCAGGCAAATGGCAGAATAGCCGGTAAAGGTTCCAATTTCGAGGATACGGCTGGGCTTATGCATCAGGCTGATCATTTCCAGAAGTTTTCCCTGGAGGTGGCCCGAGAGCATGCGAGGCTTGAGGACTTTGGCCTGTGTCTCGCGCTTGAGACGCTGCAATACCTCTGATTCGGGGTCGCTCATTAGGCGGGCGTAATCCTCTATCCTTTCCGGGATCATGGCTTAGCGGGGCTTAAAGGTGAGCATACTCAGGCGTTTAGGGTCGAAGACCTCGTTGGCTGTCTCCAGTAGCTCAGCAGCGGTGACGGCTTCAATTTTTTCGTTGATTTCCTCAATGGTATCGACTTTGTCGTAGAGCAAAATGCTTTTTCCCATGGAGAGCATTTCTGCCAGGTTGGATTCGAAGGAAATGGCCACCTGCCCGATAAGCTGTTGTTTGGCTCTTTTGAGTTGCAGGTGCCCAAGGCTGCCGTTGCAGAACCGGTTAAGTTCTTTGCGGATCAGGCTGAGGGTCTTGTCGATGTAGCCGGCTTCAGTCCCGAAGTAGAGGCTGAAGATTCCTGAATCGGTATAGGGCAGGTAATGGCTTTCAATGTTGTAGCAGAAGCCGTGTTTTTCGCGCACTGCCATGTTGAGCCTTGAGTTGAGACCGGGTCCGCCCAGCATATTGTTAAGGAGGATGAGCGCTGTTTTCCGGGGATGGTTTGCGGGATAAGCAGGTCCACCCAAGACACAGTGGGCCTGGTGGTTGCGGCGTTTGACCACCTGTTCCAAAGGCTGATAGTTTTCAAAGGCTTCGCGTACATTCTGACGTTTACCCTGCGGGATATGACCAAAGTATTTCTCCGACATGCGGATGAGCTCGGCAAAGGGAATGCGACCCACAGAACAGATCACCATTTCTTCGGTGGCATAGGTGCGTTGCATGAAGCCCTGGATATGTTCCCTGTCAAAAGTCTTCAGGTATTTTGGGAGGCCAAGGATGTTTCGTCCAAGGGGGTGGTTGCTAAACACCACGCCGTCGAAGTCATCGAAGATCTGCTCGGAAGGGTTGTCTTTATAAGAGTTGATCTCATCAATGATGATGTCCTTTTCCTTCTTCAGCTCCTTTTCGGGGAAAGTACTGTTAAACAGGATGTCGGAAAGCAGGTCAAACCAGCGTGGGTAAAAGTTGTGCATAAAGGAAGCGTGGATACAAGTATCTTCCTTGGTTGTATAGGCATTGAGCTCGCCGCCCACATTTTCCATGTGACTGAGGATGTGGTGGGCACGGCGTTTCTGGGTGCCTTTAAAGATGACGTGCTCAATGAAGTGTGCCAGTCCTTGTTCATGGAAATGCTCATCGCGCGAGCCAGCGTCTATTGTCAGCCCGCAATGCGCCACGTAAGAATTTGTGGGTTTATGGATGATCCGGATGCCATTTGTCAACCGGTGGGAGAGGTAGGTCATTTCTTTTTCAGGGGGAACTTCATGGGATAGTCGGCGTGAACCTTGCCTTTGGTGATGTTGAGCAGTTTATTGCGAATCAGCCTGCGCTTCAAAGGGGAAATGCGGTCGACCATTACGATGCCTTCCACGTGGTCGTATTCGTGCTGGATTATGCGGGCACTTATACCATCGTATTCCTCTTCCTGTAATTGGAAATTTTCATCATGGTATTTGATCCTGATATTAGAGGGGCGGTAAATGTCCTCCCTGAGGTCGGGGAAACTCAGACAGCCTTCGTTAAAAAGCCATTCTTCTCCCCATTTTTCCACGATGACGGGATTGATAAACACTTTTTTTAAGTCCTTAAGTTTAGGGTCTTCATCATCGAAGGGGGATGCGTCAACCACAAACAAGCGAAGGCTTCTTCCCACCTGAGGGGCTGCCAGTCCAACTCCGTTGGCCTGGTACATTGTTTCAAACATGTTTTGAATGAATTCCCCGAGGTTTGGATAATCCCTGGGGATTTCCCTGGCCTTAGTTTTCAGGACAGGGTCGCCATATGCAATTATGGGTAATATCATTTGTGTTGAATTTGGTTAGCTTTCATTTCCAGGTAGGATTGCAGGATGAGGGTTGCGCTGATGGTATCGACCAGGGCTTTGTTTTGCCTGGCTTTACGGCCCAGCCCTGCCTCGATCATTGTCTGCATTGCCATTTTCGAGGTAAAGCGTTCATCCATGCGCTCGATGCGTATTTCGGGAAATTTCTTGCGCAGATGTTTCACGAAGGGCTCAATGAAACGTGAGGCATCGGAAGCCTTGCTTTTCATGTCGAGGGGCTCGCCCACCACCATGGATTCTACCTCTTCCCTGTTGCAATAGTCTTTCAGAAAAGTGATGAGGTCTTTGACATGCACGGTGGCCAATGGGTTTGCGATCATTTGCAACTCATCGGTGACAGCAATGCCCGCCCTTTTTTGTCCGTAATCTATGGCTAAAATCCTACCCACCAGTTGATTTTTGTGGTGCAAAGGTACGAAAAAAGAACATTCCTTTTGATCAGGCTTTGATTTGAATGCCATTCCAGTAAGGGTCAACGGCTGAAATTCCATTCCTGATTAAATTTTCTCTTCTTGAATGATGATTTTTGCAGAATATCTGACAATTGTTACCTTTGGTTAAGCATTTCATTAGAATTTCTCAAAATGAAGACACCCCTGAGAGACTCGGTGCTGAGAATGGCAAAGCCAGTCCTGGGAATTTTCATGCTGTTTATTTGCGCCAGAACTGACGGGCAGTTGCCATTGCACGTGACGAGTTATGAGAAAGGGGCCTATGGCGGAGGCAATCAAAACTGGGCCATCGATCTGGACGGCACGGGTAACCTTTTTGTAGCCAACTCCAATGGGTTGCTGATTCTCAGGGGCTCTTCCTTCAGCCTGTACAAAATGCCGCTGGAAACGCCTGTTCGTTCAGTCAGGTATATAGCGGGAAGAATCTATACAGGTTCGTTTGAAGATTTTGGCTATTGGGAACCTGTCCATTCTGGTGGACTTGAATACCATTCGCTTGCGGGAATGCTCAGCCAAGGCGATTTGAAGAATGAAGAGATTTGGAGAATTCAGCCCCACGGGGATGCCATCTTTTTTCAAAGTTTCGGGAAATTGTTTTGTTACCAGGACAGCCTGGTGGAAGAAATTTCCTTGCCGGGCTCGGTGCTTTTCCTCATCAAATGCGATAACCGCTTGTTTATCCAGGAAAATGACGGTGGTTTGTTTGAACTGCAGGGGCATCAGCTGAGTTTTCTTGAAGGGAGCGAGATTTTCCAGGATACCGAAGTGAAAGCCATATTGCCCTACAGGGAAGGGAAGATAATTATTGGGACGAGCTCCAAGGGGCTATTTGTTTATGACGGTAAGTCGTGGACCCCCATGCCATCCAATGCCGAAGCAGATATCAGGGAAAACAAGATTAACAATGGAGTTAGAGTTGGGGATGCGATGGTTTTCGGCACAATCATGAAAGGGCTTTATGTCTTTGATCTGGAGGGGCGTTTGCTGGAACACTTGCATGCCGGGAATCTTTTGAAAGACAATACGGTGCTGGCACTGAGAGGTGACCCGGACAACAACCTCTGGGTGGGTTTGGATAAGGGCCTGGATTATATTACTTTTCAATCGCCGATAGACCTGTATGTCGGCCTGGAACCAGGCCTTGGAACTGTATATACTGCTGCTCTATACAAGGGTGTGCTATATATTGGAACCAACCAGGGCATCCATTACCTGACTGCGGGTACTGACGGGAGGTACGGGAATTTGCGTCTGATCCCAGGGTCGCAGGGGCAGGTTTGGTTTATAAAAGAAATTGAAGGAGACTTATATTGCGGACTCAATGAGGGTACTTTTCTGATACGCGAGGGTGGGCTGGTTCCTGTAAGTCTTGTCAGTGGCGGATATAATCTGAAACCCGCTTATGGCGCCAAGGAGGATTTTCTGGTCCAAAGCACCTATTACCCTCTTCTTGTATATAAAAAGGAGGGTGGGGCATGGCGGGAACACCATGTCCTTGAGGGTTTTGAGGGGCCTGCCCGATTTCTGGAGATGGATTACCTGGGAGGTATCTGGCTGGGGCATTCGCTGGCGGGGATTTATCGTCTTCAACCGGACCAGGATATGAAAACATCGCCTCCAGCCATAAAGATAGATACTTCCTTTGGTTTGAACAGCCCTACCAACAGGGTGTTTAAACTCGACAACCGTATCGTGATCCTTACAGGGGAGACCCTCTTGCAGTGGGATGCCGTAAACCATTCCCTTGTGCCTTTCCAGGAAATCATCCCTGAATTGGAAGGGTTTGAGAAGTCGAATATGATTGTGCAGGCTGGAGCAAATCGTTACTGGTTTTTTAAAAAGAATGAAGCAGGGCTGTTTGAGATCAGTTATGGAAATGCCCGTTTGCTTTACCGTCTTTTGCCAGAGATGTATGGCTTGGAGCTTGTGGAGAATTATGAAAACATTGTTGCCCTCAACGACAGCCTTCATGTGGTATGTCTTTCGAATGGCTTTGCCCTTTTCAACCTTGAGCGACTGGATGGTTTCCCTGCGAAAGGCCAATCGCCTGAGATAAGGAATTTTGTTGGCTGGAAAAACCCTGACAAAACTTTGCAACTGCCTTCAAACCAGCCGGGGGTTTTGAAAATGAAGCGGGGTTATAACAATTTAAGGTTCGAATTTTTTGTACCGGGCCCCGTTGGCAAGAACAAATATTTTCAATACCGACTCCTTGGAATTGATGAGGAATGGAGCGATTGGACCCAGGCTTCAGGGGTCAGCTTTCAGCGATTGTCTGCCGGCAATTACACTTTTCAGGTTCGGGCACTAGGCAAAAAAGGCCTGATCACAGAGCCAAGGGTCCTGACTTTTAGGGTACGTTCGCCCTGGTATGCGAATTTTTATTCTTTTACCCTTTATGCCCTGGCATTGCTGGGGATATTCTGGTTTATCCGGCTGCGGTATTTAAAGCAGTTCTACAGAAAACGCGAAGAAGTCCTTAAGGAAGAACAGAGGCAGATCATCAGGGAAAAGGAGCATGCAGAAAGTGAGCTGATCAGGCTGTCTAATGAAAAGTTGCAGTCAGAGATATCTATGAAAAATTCTCAGCTGGCCAACAGCACCATGTCCATAATCCGCAAAAATGAGCTGCTTGGAGAGATTCAGGGGGAGTTGAATCACTTGCGTGAAGAAGTGGGGGGCAGGTTTCCGAAAAAGTACTTTTCACGGATCAACAGGTTAATTGAAGGCAACTTTAAAAGTGATCATGACTGGGAACTGTTTGAAAAATTGTTTGACCAGGCTCATGAGAATTTTTTCCAGCGACTGAAAGCGTCTTCTCCTGAGCTGACCTCCGGCGACTTAAGGCTTTGTGCTTACCTTCGGCTGAACCTTTCCTCAAAAGAGATCGCCCCCCTTCTGAATATCTCCGTAAGGGGCGTTGAAGAACGTCGGTATCGTCTCAGAAAACGCATTGGACTTCCTCCTGAACAAAACCTTTCCGAGTTTATCTTATCCTTTTAACAGGGAGCCTGGTTTGTTTCAAAAATTTCCCCTCATCTTTTCAGGAAAAATCTTTTTATTCTGTTGAAAATTTTGTACCTTTTAGGGTCGGTAAAAGCTTTGACCTATAGGAAGTTGTTTGTTGTAGTACGTGAAGTGAGGGGGTAATGTTGAGGTGGTTTATTGGCTCCCATTTCTGGTGAAGTAGTCATGTTGTTGTTTGATTTTTGCATATGGGCAGCCTTTGGCCTAACTTGCAAGCTATTGGCAGATTTTAATACTTTGTTCTTATATATTTATTTACGGCACAGTTTAAAATTTTAATATCCACCATTTAACCATTTGCCTATGAAAAATCGAATCGGTTTAGGACAATGCTCCAGGCTGTTAATGGTTTTTGCAACGGTGCTCCTGTTGGGTTTTCAGGTTCAGGGGCAGCGCATCGTTCGGGGGAGGGTAACGGCCTCAGACACAGGTGAGACCCTGCCAGGTGTGAACGTTGTAGTAAAAGGTACTATGCGTGGAACAACCACCGGGATTGATGGGGACTACCAAATCGAATTACAACCAGGAGATCAAACCCTGGTTTTTTCCTTTATCGGATTTGATGAACAGGAAATCCTTGTTGATGACCAGATTGAAATCAATGTCACGCTGTTGGTTTCCAGTACTCAACTGGAGGAGTTTGTTGTTATTGGTTATGGTACAGTGCGGAAAAGTGACCTGACGGGTGCAGTAAGTTCGCTCAAGTCGGAGGACATCGTAAAGATTACCACACTGAATCCGGAGAATGCCCTTCAGGGGAAAGTGACGGGTGTTCAGATCACATCTACTTCCGGAGCACCCGGAGCGGGCTCATCCGTGCGGGTCAGGGGTGTGGGAACGTTTAACAACTCAGCGCCCATCTATGTTGTGGACGGGGTTATCCTGGATGACATTTCATTCCTAAACTCAGCCGATATTGCCTCGATGGAGGTGCTGAAGGATGCTTCTGCTACAGCTATTTATGGTTCGAGAGGGGCCAATGGTGTGATCCTCATAACCACAAAAACAGGTACCATCGGACAGGAAAAGCCCCTGTTTAGCTTCTCAACGGAATGGGGCATGCAACAACTTGCCAATAAGATTGACCTGCTTACTGGCAGGGAATTTGCCATCATCACCAATGAGATTCGCAGTGGTACCTATAATAATGTTGACCTTTTGCCAAATACAGACTGGCAGGATCTTATTTTTCAAACCGCCCCGGTACAAAATCACCAGCTTTCGATTACGGGAGCTTCTGAAGTTTCTCAATATTATGTTGGTATTGGGCTATTCATGCAGGATGGTATTGTTCCTAAATCTGATTACCAGCGATTTACAATAAAAATGAATAATACCTATAATTTATCTCAACATTTCCGTCTGGGGAATAACATCACCCTTGCCCCTTATCAGCATCAAAATGCCCCCAACGTAACCTATTCAGTATACCGGGCCCAGCCCTTACTTGAACCCTATTATCCTGATGGCAGTTTTGGCGTAGTGTATAATGTAGGAAACCCCTTGGCAGATCTTGAATATTCGAACAATTACCTTCGGGGGATTCGTGGTGTTGGCAACATTTATGCCGAGGCCAATCCCATTGAGGCACTGACCCTGAAGTCGAGTTTTGGGGTGGATGCTTCCTTCAATAAGGCAGAGAGTTTTTCGCCTGCCTATATCATTTATAATCCCGATGGAACTGCTTCACAGCAATACAATGAATTCAGTGATATCAATAAGGGTAACAACGACAATTTAAACTGGCTTTGGGAAAACACGGTAAGTTTTGACAAGGTCTTTACCCGGCATGCTCTGAATACTGTGGCTGGGTTCACCATGCAGCAAACCCGTTCGGAGGAATTCAGGCTTTCGGGTCAAAACCTCATCCGTGATGATAGTGATTTCTGGTATATCCTTCCTCCCTATATTCTGGACGATGCCAACAATATTAATATGTTGCAAAACATTTTTAATGGAGTGGATCCGGGCCAGTACTATTCGATGATCTCATTTCTGTTCCGTGCTAATTATACCTTCGACAACAGGTATATTGCCACGGTTACATTCCGCCGTGATGGCTCTTCCAAATTCAGTGAACAAAATCGTTATTCCAATTTTCCCTCCTTTGCGCTTGGCTGGAATATTATCAATGAAAAGTTCATGGAGTCTATCATGATGATCAGCAACCTGAAACTCCGTGCCAGTTGGGGCATGATTGGAAATGAAAAGATTTCATATTTCGATCGATTTGCCAGGGTGCAATCGGATTTGCTGGCAATTTTTGGCAACCCTGACGCTTCTAACCCGGCAGCCAGCTACCTTAAAAACGGCAACCCTGACCTGAAATGGGAAACCACCACGCAGACAGACATTGGCCTTGAGGTAGGTTTGCTAAACAATAGGCTGACAGGCGAATTTGACTTTTACAATCGTGTGACAGATGATATTCTGATCGAACTCTCAACGCCCGGTCATATTGGTAACGGACAAGGCCAGCGTGTAAGATATAACGCCGCATCGGTTCTTAACCGGGGTTTTGAATTGCAT
>JAAYLH010000114.1 GCA_012521995.1 Bacteroidales bacterium
GGTCATTGGTCATTGGGATTGTCATGTGAATTGGATGCGAATTTTTGGCGAATTCACGCGAACAGGAATGATCCACCGATGTTCCCTGATGAAAACACGGATGTTCTCTGATAAGAAAACAGTGTTTATCTGTAGAAGGTAAAATGGCATGGGGCATGGGGCTCAACCCTGCCGGCCGGCCGGCTTAACCTCAACCTCAACCTGGGGTTCAGCCGCGTAGCGGCAACCGTATGGTACAAGAGGATTCCACGGATTTTAACGGATAACACGGAAAGAAAACCAGTCCACAAATGCAAAAAAATTGGGAATTCCTGATGGTTGTTGGTTACTGGTCCATCGATTCGTTGGCCATTTTCAGTGCTTTTCCCACCAGGGCTTTGCTAACCCTGAAATTGGTTTTCTGGATTTGTTCTACCAGGGGCTTGATCGCTTGAATGAGCTTCTTTTCTTTTGCCAATAGCAAAATGCCCAGTGTTCCCGTAATCTGGATGCCCAGTGCCTGGGCTTCCCTGCGTCCTTTGGCTTCATCAATGATCAACAGGCAGTTTTCCTCTTCCAGTGCCAGGGCTATGACACTTGCTTCGCCCTTGTCAAGAAAGGTTCTCAGAATCTTGAAATAATTGACATCCCTGGGATGGTGAATTTGAAAAAAATCCGGCAACACGGCATTAAACTCCCCGGCAACTTCCCTGGTAATGATGATCTGGCCGAAAAGCTTCCTGAGCAAATCCAGCTGCTCAATCTTTTGTAATAAGATCAGGCAGCTTGTATCAGCGACTATGATTCCTTGCATTGGTCAAATCATTATCCAGTTCATCTTCCGAATAATGGATGAACTCAGCATCATACATTGCCAGTAGCTCCATAAAAGCCCTTTTCGACAAGCCCACAAGCTCTGCAGCTTGCCCCAGGGTAAGCTTCCCTTTCTTAAACAACCCGGCAGCAAGGGTCATCTTCGCTTCCCCTTCATCAATGCCGAAATGCTCAGGGACTTTTAATATCAGAGAGGACATAATTTTTTTATTGTAAAGTTACGGAAAAAAGGAATAAAGTGCTGTTGTGGTGACCGGCAGATTTTTCTTATCCCCGAACATCAGTGGAAGACTCGGCTTTGCGCCTTCGCGCCCTTTGCGTTGAAAAATTTTACCGCTAAGACGCTAAGAACGCAAAGTAGATTTTTTATCAGCGGTGACCGCGCTGAACGAAGTTCATCCGTGGCATCCGCGTTCAAAAAATGCATGGGGCAACCCACTCCTCAACTCCTCAACTCCTCAACACAGATTTCTTATCAGTGAACATCAGCGCTTTTATCAGCGAACATCAGTGGAAGAAATGGCATGGGGCATGGGGCCTGACACCTGAAACCCGACACCCGACACCCAACACCCAAAACCCAATGACCAATGACCTGAAACCCGACACCTGAAACCCGATACCCGACACCCAACACCCGACACCCGATACCCGACACCCGACACCAAAAAAAACCCCTCCCCCGCAAAAACCCGGAGGAGGTGTTTTCATCCATTCAGCCGCCTAGGCGAGTACCGTCACGGCACCTGCATAGACGCTGTCGGCGATGGTTTCGCGGCCGCCGGTGGCGATCAGGCTTTCCAGGGTGTTAAACACCAGGTAGACCTGCACCGTGTCGCCCACATAGGCCTCGGGCACCGTGATGCTGGCCAGCTCGTCGCCCCGGGCGCCTGCCTCGAGGCTGACGGCGATGTCGCCCTTGGCCTCGTTCACCACCACCAGGGTGGCGTTGTCGTCGGCCGAGGCGTTCAGCAGTCCGCTGTTGTCCTCCCATTCCACCTCGATGGTCTGCAGGGCCGCGGCGGTGGCGGTGGCTTCTGCCACGCCCCGCAGGCTGCCCCGCGACACCAGCACATCCGCGTAGCTGATCTCAAGATCGGGGTAGTCGCCCGTCACCGCCTTGAGCATGTTGTAGCTCATGGCCGCGTTGAAGGCGCTCATCCCCTGGGCATAGCCCTTGAA
>JAAYLH010000016.1 GCA_012521995.1 Bacteroidales bacterium
AAGTTTTTTTCTTTAGGCCTGTTGTTGCTTGCCCTTACTATATCCTTTCCTGCTGACGGGCAGGAGTACCGCCAGATCAAAAATACCGCGTTTTCCCCGGGGGAAAGACTGGTGTTCAGAGCCTATTACAGCAGTGCGCTGACTGGAAATGTCACAGCGGGTGAAGCCAGCCTCGAAATCAGCAAGGACCCCCAGCTGATTGGCGGACGCTCCACCATGCAGGTGGTAGGCCTGATGCGCACCAAGGGTCTTTTCAACCTGTTCTTTAAGGTCAACAACCGTTTCGAAACATATATCGACCACACAGCCATTGCCCCTATGCTGTTTATCCGCAGGGTGCAGGAAGGCAAATACCGCAAAAGCCAGGATGTGATGTTTAACCACTTCCAGAAGGTGGCCGTCAGCAATACAGGTACAGTGCCCATCCCCGCCTATGTGCAGGACATCATCTCCGTGTTCTATTATGCCCGCACCCTCGATATCAAGAACCCTAAGGTCGGCGATGAATTCAATGTCGACTTTTTCCTCGACGATTCCGTGTATGTGACCCGTATTGTCTTTGATGGCTATGAACGCCTGAAAACGAGAATGGGCACCTATAACACCATGCGCTTCAAGCCTATGGTGCTCAAGGGCAAGGTGTTCTCACAACCCTACCCCATGACGCTCTGGATCTCCGACGACAAGAACCGTGTGCCTCTCCTGGTCGAATCAGGCCTGGTGGTGGGCAGCGTAAAACTCGAACTCTCGGAATACAGCGGCCTTAAAAACTCCATGGATTCAGCAGTCCGATGACCCCTGGAATCCTTAATCCATTATATTGAAAAACTGATTAATCCACCCTTAAAACCAAGGGCCATGAAAACAAAAAGAAACCTTACAGCCATTGTCCTGTTGCTCCTGGTCTTTTCGGCCTGCAGCGACATGGAGATCGACTCCCGCAACCAGTTTGTCGGCCGCTATTACGTAGAAGAGTTCAACTATACCGATGGAGGCCTTTCCTATTATGATGTGCGTATCCGCAAAGTTTCCAATTCGGAAGACGAGATCGTTTTCGAAAACTTTTTTAATGCAGATATTGATGTCTTTGGCGTGGTCGTTGGCAATCGCGTCTACATCGAATCGCAGACCATAGACATTTTCTGGACTGAAGGCCAGGGCACCCTTTCCGGCGACATCATCAATATGGTGTACGACGTGGTCGTTACCCTGGGCGAATCTTCCTATGACCACGAATTGTCGGCCATCTTTACGAAATATTAATTTTTAAAACCATAACACATGCTGACAGCAGAAATCAAGACCGTTAAGGGAACCATGAAGGTTCATTTTTATGAAAAAGACGCCCCCAATACCGTGAAGAACTTCGTTGAGCTTTCGCGCAAGGGTTTTTACGATGGCCTCACCTTCCATCGCGTCATTCCCGACTTTGTCATCCAGGGCGGCTGCCCCGATGGCACCGGCATGGGTGGCCCCGGCTACCGCATCAAGTGCGAACTCGATGGCCTAAACCAGTACCACGACCGCGGGGTGCTTTCCATGGCCCACGCAGGCCGCGACACCGGCGGCTCGCAATTCTTTATTTGCCACAGCCGCGAAAACACCGCCCACCTCGACCGCAACCACACCTGTTTCGGCAAGGTAGTGGAGGGCCTTGAAGTCATCGACATGATCCGCGCCGGCGACCGCATCGAAAAAATCACCATTGCCGAGACCAATGAGTAAGACCCGCCCATTTATCATCCACGGCGAATACATCGAGCTCATCCAATTGCTCAAAGTCCTCAGTTATGCCGAAAGCGGCGGCCACGCCAAGGCCCTCGTTGAACAGGGGCTGGTAAAACTCAACGGGCAAATAGAATTGCGTAAGCGTGCCAAGCTGCGCCCCGGAGACCAGGTGGAATACCGTGGCAACCTCATCCAGATGCAGGCCGAATCTTCCAAAGCATAAGCGAACAGGACTTTTTTAAACTTCTTTTTCTGCCAGGGCCTCTCCTTTCGGGAGCCCTGGTTTTTTATTTTCAAACCATTCAATACCAACAAAAACTACCTCTTCGGTCCCGGCTTCCTCCATTTTTAATTTATACTAAACAGGGAGTTAAACCGTACTTAAACCGTACTTTAACCAATTATAAACGGTTAAACTACGGTTAAACTACGGTTTACCTTAGACTTTGATACGATTTTTAATCCTATTTGGTGCTTTTCAAAGACAGGAGTAAAAAAAGGAAAAAGCCCTTTCAGTGCAATAAAAGGGCTTTTGTTTTGAGTGGAATTCGGGATGGGAAAAGGGAAACAAAAAAAGCCGCTCCATTTTGGAACGGCTTTTTCTGACAGAACAGGGGATGTTATTACATCATGCCGCCCATGCCGCCCATTCCAGGGTTCATCGGCATTTCGGGCTTGTCTTCCTTGATGTCGGCCAGCACGCACTCGGTGGTGAGCAGCATGCCTGCGATGGAAGCGGCGTTTTCGAGGGCCACGCGGGTCACTTTGGTGGGATCAATAACGCCAGACTCATAGAGGTTCTCATACTTTTCGGTACGGGCGTTAAAACCAAAATCTTCCTTGCCTTCTTTCACCTTCTGCACTACTATGGAACCTTCCACGCCGGCGTTTTCAACGATCATGCGGAGGGGTTCTTCGAGGGCGCGGCGAACGATGGCTACACCGGTAGTCTCGTCTTCGTTTTCGCCTTTGAGTTTTTCGAGGGCTTCCAGGGCGCGAATGTAAGCTATACCGCCGCCGGGTACTATACCTTCTTCAACGGCGGCACGGGTGGCGTGCAGGGCGTCGTCGAATCGGTCTTTCTTTTCCTTCATTTCCACCTCGCTGGCAGCGCCTACATAAAGTACTGCAACACCACCGGCAAGTTTTGCCAAACGTTCCTGCAATTTCTCGCGGTCGTAGTCGCTGGTGGTGTTTTCCATCTGGGCTTTGATCTGGTTGATGCGGGCCTTGATCATTTCCTTTTCGCCTTTACCACTTACAACGGTGGTGTTATCCTTGTCGATAGAAATTTTTTCGGCGCGGCCCAGGTGCGAGAGGTCAGCGTTCTCGAGTTTGTAACCTTGCTCTTCGCTGATGACGGTACCACCGGTAAGGATGGCGATGTCTTCGAGCATGGCCTTGCGGCGGTCGCCGAAGCCGGGGGCTTTCACGGCGGCGATCTTAAGGGAGCCGCGGAGTTTGTTTACCACGAGGGTGGCAAGGGCTTCACCATCCACATCTTCTGCAATGATCAGCAAGGGCTTGCCGGTTTGAACCACTTTCTCGAGGATGGGGAGGAAGTCCTTCATGGTGCTGATCTTCTTATCGTAGATCAGAATGAAAGGATCTTCAAAAACGGCTTCCATTTTATCGGTATCGGTGACGAAATAGGGGCTGATGTAGCCGCGGTCGAACTGCATCCCTTCCACCACCTTTACGCTGGTTTCAGTGCCTTTGGCTTCTTCAATGGTGATGACGCCTTCTTTTTTCACCTTGCTCATGGCTTCGGCAATCAGTTTACCGATGGAGCTGTCGTTGTTAGCCGAAATGGTAGCCACCTGTTCGACCTTGTCGGAGCTGTCGCCCACTTCTTTTGATTGTTTGCGCAGGTTCTCGATCACCTTTTCCACGGCTTTGTCGATGCCGCGTTTCAGGTCCATGGGGTTGGCGCCTGCGGTGACGTTCTTGAGGCCGTTGGTGACGATAGCCTGTGCCAGCACGGTTGCGGTGGTGGTACCATCACCGGCCACGTCGGCGGTTTTGCTGGCCACTTCCTTCACCATTTGTGCGCCCATGTTTTCCACTGCGTCTTCCAGTTCAATATCCCTTGCAACGGTTACGCCGTCCTTGGTGATGGAGGGGGCGCCGAATTTTTTGTCAATGATCACATTGCGGCCTTTGGGGCCGAGGGTTACCTTAACTGCATTCGAAAGCTTGTCAACACCCACTTTGAGTGAATTCCTTGCTTCCAGTCCGAAAATGATGTCTTTTGCCATATGCGTATAAAATTTTAGATTACAAAAAAAAGATAAAAAGCTTAGATGATGGCCAGAATATCTGATTCACGCATGATCAGATAATCTTTTCCTTCGTAGCTTAGTTCTGTGCCTGCATACTTGCCATAAAGCACCTGGTCGCCGGCTTTAACGGTCATGGGGTTGTCGGGGGTGCCGGCTCCAACAGCAACTACAGTGCCGCGCTGGGGTTTTTCTTTTGCGGTGTCGGGGATGATGATGCCGCCCGAGGTTTTTTCTTCGGCGGGTGCTGGTTCAACCAGAACACGGTCTCCTAAAGGTTGGATGTTCATTTCTGCCATTTTGTTTTTGATTTATTTGTTAAACAATGTTGTTTTGATCCGAAAATAATATGCTTGCACTGCCCTTGGGCATAATCCGTGCCAAAGGCAGAAAGAAGGGTTTTTACCGACAATTTTGCAAGAAAGGGGAGGCTTCAAAAAAAAATGTCAGAATGGTCTGCCATTCTGACATTTCACAATACGCTTTAAAAAGACATTAATTTTCTACGTCTTCAGGGACCTCTTGGGTTTCCTGGGCGGGTGCCTGGAAGTCGGCAGGAGGCAGTTGCTGGGCAGGAACCAATTCGCGGACCTCACTTTGGAGGGCCTGGCTTTGACCCGAACGGGGGATTACAAAAGTGGAGGTCAGTGCCAGCACGACCAGGGCAACAGCCAGTGTCCAGGTGGCTTTTTCCAGGAAGTCGGTGGTCTTTCTGACGCCCATTACCTGGTTACTAGAAGAGAAATTGGAGGCCAAACCGCCGCCTTTGGAGTTCTGAACCAGCACAATCAAGACCAGCAGAACACTGACGATAAGGATCAGGACAGAAATTAAAACATACGCACCCATGGGTTATTTCTTTAAATTGATATCGTTTTTAAGGCTTTTAATTTTTTCTGCAAAGTAACTGCTTTTTTCCGGAAATTTCAAGGATAATTTTTGATAGATATCAAGGGCCTTTTCATGCAGGCCCTGTTTCACGAATATCTCTGCAAGGGTTTCAGTGCCAATGTCTTCAGGGATTGTTGTGTTTTTTTCGGCCAGGTTTTCCTGGCTGGATACATCGCGTTTTGGCCTGATGCGAGGTTCTTCTTTCAGGAAACGGTCGATGAGTTCGTCATATTTTCGCTGGGGCTGAGGCACATTTGCGGGTGCCTGCGAAGGGGATGAATTTTCTCGCGGAGGCAGTTCGTGCAGTGGAATGGGCTCAGGCTTTTCGGAGCCGGGGGCCACCATGGAAGGCCTGGTTTTTTCTTTTTTCACGAACCACCCCATGATTCGCTCTGAAAGGCCGGGTTGCCGGGGTTTTGCTTCTTTTGCCCGTGGCGTAAGGTTTGGTTGGGCAGGGGTAGGTTTCACGCGTCCCGAGATAAAGGCCTGGAAATGTCTCCTGTCGAACGCGCTGGCGGCTGCCCTGTTGACGTGCAACTCGAAATCGGGGTGTTTGAGGGTTTGCAGGTTCCGGGCAAGCAGAAAGCGGATGGGCTGGCTGTAGGGGTAGCGACGGGCCAGCTCGCGCAGTGGCTCGAGGGTCGACTTATCCAGCTTCTCAGGGTGGTTGATCAGATCCAGAAACTTTTGTGCTTGCATGGGAAAAGGTTTTGCTTACCAGTTGACCACGGCCTGGTTGAAGATGTCTTCCACCAGCGCCTCGGTGATGACTGTAATGGCTTCGTCTTCAACCTGCGAGAGGCTGAGATTGCTTGGGTAATCCCAGTAGCGTGAGAAGGACCGTTCAAAGTCGTTATCGGGTTCAAACTCATTGATGAAAACCACCCTTACGGTGATTGTGAGCCTGTTGAGGGCTGCCTGGTCGTTACCGCTGATGGCGGCCGGAGCGGTGGTGTAGCCGGTGATGCTGCCTTCGAGGTGGAGGTCGCCGCCCGTGTCGACCATGCGCAGGTTGGTTTGCTTAAGGAATTTGTCCTGTAGGGCTTCGGTAAAGCGCTGGCTCAGGGTGGGCTGCACCAGTTGGGCATTGTTTGGGAAATAGCTTACCGAAAAGGTGCTGGCCTCGACAGGGATGCTGGCACCTGTGAAGGAATAGATGCCACAGGCCGAGGCGCCTGCCAGCAGCGCCAGGCTTAGAGTCATCCGGATAAGAAACAGTCGGTAATGCATAGGGTGCTAAAACTTTGAAAGTCAACAAAAATACAAAAAAAGGCGTCACCCAATACCGTACTCCTTGATTTTGCGGTACAGGGTTCGTTCGGAAATACCCAGTTCCTCAGCGGCACGCTTGCGGCGGCCGTGGTATTTTTGGAGTGCTTTCAGAATAAGGTCTTTTTCGTTCTCATAAATGGAAAGGCTCTCGGTGACCACTTCGTGGGGGGCTTCTTCCACGGCCTCAAACTCCTCGGGGGACTGGTGGGTTGAGATTGAGACCTCGTTTTCGGGATTGTACACTTGGGGCAGATCAGGTTTTTCGTAGAGTTTTTGAAGGATCTGGGTGTGTTCGGGGTCGAGAACATCGGGGACTTGCCCGCTTTCCACAATTTTGCCGATGATCTTTTTCATGTCGGTGATGTCGCGCCGCATATCGAAAAGCAGTTTGTAGAGGATGTCGCGCTCGCTCATATCGCTATTGTAGCCCTGGCTCTTGCTGAGCAAGACGGGGAGGCGGTTCTCTGTTTCCGGGGGCATGTATTTCAGGATGATGTCGGCGGTGATTGTACGTTTGCTCTCGATGACAGAGATCTGTTCGGCCAGGTTTTTGAGTTGGCGAACATTGCCAGACCAGTGTTGTTGCATCAGGAAGTCCTCGGCGTCGGGGGTCAGTTGCAGGGGGGGCATGCGGTAGCGTTCGGCAAAGTCGGACGAGAATTTGCGGAACAGCAAAACGATATCGTCTTTGCGGTCGCGCAGGGGCGGCACATGGATGGGCACGGTGTTGAGCCTGTAGAACAGGTCTTCGCGAAACTTCCCTGAAGTGATGGCTTCCTGGAGGTTGACGTTGGTGGCAGCCACTACCCTGACATCGGTTTTCTGGACTTTTGAGGACCCCACGCGGATGAACTCGCCCGATTCGAGCACGCGCAGCAGGCGCACCTGGGTCAACAGGGGCAGCTCGGCCACTTCATCCAAAAAGATAGTACCGCCGTTGACGACCTCGAAATACCCTTTTCGGGCATCGTGAGCCCCTGTGAAGGCCCCTTTTTCATGTCCAAAGAGCTCGGAGTCGATGGTGCCTTCGGGGATAGCACCGCAGTTTACGGCGATGTAATGGCCGTGCTTGCGGGGGCTAAGCTGGTGAATGATCTTGGGAAACACTTCCTTCCCTGTGCCGCTTTCACCTGTGATCAGAACTGTAATGTCGGTGGCAGCCACCTGTCGGGCCACGTCAATGGCACGGTCAAGGCGGGGTGAAAACCCAATGATCCCAAAACGCTGCTTTAAGGTTTGTATTTCGAGCATGATCTTTTCTTATGGAATAATTTCAGCTTTTGGATGCTTTTTCAGCTTATCCATGAACAGCTTTAATTGATTGTCGTTTTCAAATTTTACATGGTATTGCGAAAAACCGAACGCTGATCTGATCATCAGGACCGAGTCAGCCCCGTCGTATTGACCCAGGAACAAACCCACAAGCCCAAGCAGGAATGATGCGGGGCGATAGTCGTCGGCGCTGTGTCCCGGTTTGAATGCGATTTTTTCTATTTTTTCATCAGGAATGTTGATACGGCTTTGCTTATCCTTTGCCATCAGCATAAAATCGAGGCCTTCGAAGCCAATGAACCCTGCGTCGACCGAAGTTTTAAAAACAGCCCTGAACAGGATGCTGATCAGCAATAAGGCAATGGCTGCCAGGAAGACATAATCGATGCTTTTTTCAAGTCCCGTAAAGCGGGAGGTGATTTGCATGAAAAAAGCCAGCAGGAACAGGAAAATACTTGCTCCGGCAAGGGCGTTCAGCAAGAGCTGGCGGCTTTTCTTTCTGATGGGGAACAAAAACATAGTTTATGCCATTACGTCAGTTTATTCACACAAAGTTAATATTTTATTTCTTGCCACCAGCGCTCAAACTCGGAGGAACAAAAATGAACCAATATTTTTACACGGCTGTTTTGATTAAATAATTGTATAATGATTGTTTGTTTTTATCTGACAATTTATTATTTTTATAGTAAGGTAGGAAATGTTTATCAATCACAGGCCTGCCTTGATTTTTTCTGAAACCCTTTTGGGGTAAACGTAATAAAAGTGCAATGGGCAAAAGGAAAATACATCGGTTGTTAAAGGAAAAAGCAGAGGCTATTCTGAGCATGCTGGAGAAAGGCGTAGTTTCCAAAGATGTATTAATCAGTGACTTCAGGGATTTTTTGGAAGAGTTTATTGCCTTAGATTGTGAGCAGGTATTCATTGATGAGGAGCACCAGCTTCGGCTTTCTGCAGCTTTTGAGCAAAGCGCAAATGCCATTTTTATCACAGATACTGAAGGGAAGATAGAATATGCAAATCCGCGTTTTCTGGAGGTTACAGGATATACCAAAGAAGAGGTTCAGGGTAAAAACCCGCGAATTTTGAAATATGAGCATTCAAAGGTTAATTACAAGGAACTTTGGGAAACCATCAGCAGCGGTAAAACCTGGAGCGGGGAGTTTCTGAATCGTTCAAAGTCGGGGGCGCTGTTTTGGGAGATGGGCACCATCACCCCAGTAAAGAACAAGCAAGGAAAGATCATAAATTACCTGGCGATAAAGGAAGATATTACGCAACGCAAAAAGGCAGAGCAGGAGTTGCTGCATTCGGAGCAAAAGTACCGGGCCTTGTTTGACCGTTCGTATGATGCCATTTTGATTCTGGATTGCCTGAAGGTAGCAGACTGCAACCGCAATGCGGGAGCTCTTTTTCAAATGAATTGCAGCAAACTCCAGGTTTCAAGCATACTGAATCTGATCCCTGAAGTTGAAACGGGCAATGAGCACAGCCATAGCTTTTTCCAGTCGAAGATCAAGGAGGTGCTTGCAGGGAAGCCCCAACACTTTGACCTTGTGATGAAGCGAAACGGAGGATTTTTCGATGCAGAGATTAGCCTGACCCGTATTTATAGTGTGCATAAGATCATGGTTCAGGCCATCATCAGGGATGTAAGCGAAAAACGTCAGGCGGAGAAGGCGCTGATCCAGGCCCGGGATGAGGCAGAGCGGGCGCGCAAATCGCAGTCGGATTTTCTCTCCCTGATGAGCCATGAGATCCGTACCCCACTGAATGCCGTGGTTGCCCTGACCGATTTGATGCTTCACGAGAAGCTCAACCCCGACCAGATGGAGAACTTACAGTCGGTGAAAACCTCGGCCAGACATTTGCTTGGGCTGATTGATGATATCCTGGACTACAATAAGATTGAATCGGGTAATATTGAATTTGAAAACCATGATTTTGAAATCCGTTCATTGATTTCTGAATTAAAGAAGACCCTTGATCTTAAAGCCCAGGAAAAGAACATTAAGCTGAATGTGCGGGTGGACGAGGATGTGCCCCGGGTGCTCCAAGCCGACACCCTTCGGTTAAACCAGGTTTTACTGAATCTGCTGTCGAATGGGATCAAGTTCACAGAGAAGGGACATGTCGGTCTAAGGGTGATGATGGGGCGATCGCATGGTGCAGGTCTCCAGGTGGTGTTTGAGGTGGAGGATACGGGTATCGGGATAGCCCCCGACAGGTTGGATGCCATTTTTGAGAAGTTTACCCAGGCGGAGACCAGCACCACCCGGAAATATGGAGGCAGCGGCCTGGGGCTGACGGTGTGCAAGCGGCTGATTGAATTGCAGGGCGGGACGATAAAGGCAAGAAGTAAACAGGGGAAAGGATCGGT
>JAAYLH010000115.1 GCA_012521995.1 Bacteroidales bacterium
AGATCGGTATCGGAAACAAAAAATGGATGGCTGAAAAGGGAGTTTCCCTCAAACCCTGTTGCAGCAAGCTGCCAGGATGCCAGGTCGTTAAAATTTGTATAACTGTTTATCCTTACAAGGGTGGTGCCTGTTTTGAAATAACCATTATGGTTCATGCTTGAAATGCCATTTAATTACCCGGGAATCTCCAGCACAGGACCTGTATTTGTTTTAATCAGGTTATTAACGATCTCGTTTCCCGATCCGTTTAAAATCCATAAATAATATAAGCCACCACCCGCGCTGTAGTTGTGGATACTGTTGTGCACGATCCTGATATTGGAAATCCCGTCGAAACGGGCCGATTGAAAACCTCCTGACCTGCTTACAATAGCATTGTTGGCAACCAATCCTTTATTCTCAGGCGTGGATTCGCAATTGACCATATACAGCCCGTAACGGGTGCCTCCAACGAATTTATTGGAAAGAACACTAATGGCTCCCTTCGAGTTCCCCAATTGAAATGGATAGCTGTTTGTTGAGGTGCTGTTGATCAGCACATCATTTTTCTCAATCACCGGCCCTGTCAACCTGTTTAGTTCAATACCTGCGTTCCTCACATTCCTGATTTCGTTTCCACGAATAACGACTCCCTCGGCCAAAATCTCGTTGCTTGATGAAGCATTCAGGAACAGTCCCGTGAAACCACCTGAGATCGTATTGTCAATAAACTGTATCCCATTGGCGAGGCTCAGGTCAAAATAAATATTGGTCCTGTTGTTGTTTGATCCGCTTACTGGGGAAGAAAAACTTACATTCTCAATACTCAAATCATTGATCTCACCCGAAGCCGTCAGGATTCTTCCGTAAGAACTTCCCAAAGCTGCCAGCGTGAGGTTTCTGAACCTCAGGTGCGAGGCATTGACCAGGTTGATGGTAAAGTTGTTGACCGAAGTGGCCGATATCCTTACCGTCACATCTGCAGCATTCCCTGTTTGCGACTCAAAGGTGATCGTATTGACCTCAGAAGTTCCCAAAATGCCATTTATGGTGATCTGCTCTGTATAAATGCCACTTTCAAGTTGAAAGATAACCGGACCTGATACCCCTTCGGTGTGAAGGGCGGTGTTGGCTTCCGTCAGCGTCAGAAAATCCCCATTGGGGCCTACGGTATATGTTCCCGATAGGGGGGATTCCAGCATTTGAAGGCTGCTTGCATGGGAATTGACTGCAGAGGATAAGTGGAATATTGCAGCAAGAAGGAAGAAAAAACGGATGGAATTGTAAATACCTTTCATTTCTGTTGCTTTTAATTCATGTATGGAATAATCAGGAGTGAATGAACAATCACCTTAACCCGGCAAAAAATTATAATAAAAAGCTTTTTTTTGCCTCTTAATAAGAGATTTAAGAATAAATTTCCTGATGTTTTACTTAAGAAACAACAGAGGATGTATTAACGGTAGGTTTTTATGGATTAAAGGTAGGTTTGGATTATTCTAAGGACTTCCTGCTGATTGTTTCTTGACACAGGAAGGACGTCATCATTGGCCATCACAATTTCTCCGTGCCCCCTTTTCAGGTATTTCTTTATTTGCTGAATATTAACAAGATATGATTTATGAATACGTGAAAACTGATGTGACGGCAGGCTGCTGGCAATGGTCTTCAAGGTTCTGCTGGCCAGCAGGCGTCGATTGCCCAGAAGGATGAGTTCACAATAATTCCCATCCGATTTACAGTACAAAATATCCTGAAAAGAAACCAATTCAATGCTGTCGTGATTATGAATGGCTATCCTATCCATCAACAGAGGCCCTTGGCTTTTTTTGGTCCTGGCTTTTTCTGCCAGGCTGATGATCCTTTGCAGGTCGCTCATTTGCACAGGCTTCAGGATATACCCAATGGCCCTGGAGCCCACGGCCTGGATGGCAAACTCCTGGTGGGCAGTGGTTAAGGCAATCATGATATCAAGGTCCTCATTCAACTTCATGAATTCAATGCCCGAAATACCGGGCATATTGATATCCAGAAATAAAAGCTCAGGCTTCAATTCCCGGGCCAGTCTGGCTCCCTCTATGGGGTCCGTCGTGCTGAAGATGATTTCCGAGTTTTCAGAAAATCCCTCCCTCAGGTCGTAGCGCAGGGTCTCAATGGCATGGATCTCGTCGTCAATTATGGCCACTCTTAGTTTCATATCCATTGTTTTTTTTAGGTTTTCTGCAGAGGCAGTTTTATGCAAACTTCGGTGCCTGCAGGCATTCCGTTTTCTTCCAGGTCGGTGACCTGAATGTTATTTTCTTTCAAACTTTGTCCGGCGCTGAGGTCAATCCGTTTGCTGGTCAGTTCCATGGCCATCGACTCATGCTGTATGCCATTGTAGTCCATGCTTTTCCGCGAATGCACACGCCCTAGTCCGTTGTCTCTGATGTTAATCCACAGGTGGGTTTTTCCTGCTTCAATCTTTATTTCCAGATGCTTTTCGCCCTTTTTGGGGGCCAGGCCGTGAATGATGGCATTTTCAACATAAGGCTGCAAAATCAGGGGCGGCACCCCGTAGTATTCTGCATTAAACCCGGGCGGAAGGATCACCGTAAAATTGAAATTCTCGCGAAAGCGCATCTGTTCCAGCTCCACGTAAACCGAAAGAGAGTCCATTTCTTCGCGCAGCGAGATACTGTCTTTCGAGGAGTATTGCAAAATGAGCCTGATCAGGAAGGAGAATTTGTTGAGGTAATCCGAAGCCTTCCGTGTGTCGCTCGAAATGACGTAGGCCCTGATGGCATTGAGCGAGTTGAAGATAAA
>JAAYLH010000116.1 GCA_012521995.1 Bacteroidales bacterium
AAGAGATTCAGAAGGTTCAAGCTCTGCTTAAGCAGGGACATCGTTCTGGTCTTGAGCAATTACAAGAACAGTGGCTTGATGGTTCAGACGTCCAAAAGGCGCTGAACGTTAGCCCACGCACCCTTCAGGGACTGCGGAACAGCAGGGCTTTGCCTTACAGCAAAATCCGCGGCAAAATTTACTACAGGAGCGAAGACATTGAAAAGCTTCTGGAATCGAATTACAATTTCAAACCCGCCAGAATTCAGCGCCATGGAACAAGGTAGCGGAATTCACAGGACAGATAACTGCCAACAGACAGGCTTCTCTTCAGGGGAGGCCTGCCTCCCGGCAGGGAGCACCGCCTGGGAAGACCAGGTGGAAGCTAAAACCAAGGAAGAGAAAAACCACGAGTTTTCGTATTTTTCAAAACCTGTTCGCAACACCAAACCATCGGCTACGGTTGACCTGCAGGTGGTTTACGAAATGATCAAAAGCGACGCTTATAAAGAGGTAACCCAAACCCTCCGTGAAATAGATGAACCAGGGGTGGCACGTGATTTTAAAGCTGAGCATTTTGATTATGTTACTTTCTCAGGGACTTTTACCCGGAGGAAAAAAGAATGCCTGGTAAATCACTCAGGTCTTCTTTGCTTTGATTTTGACCACCTGGATGATCCCACAGAACTGAAGAAGGCCTTAGTTAAGCATGAGGCTATAGAAACTGAGCTTGCTTTTGTTTCACCTTCAGGAAATGGCCTTAAATGGGTGATTTCCATTGACCTTTCTTTGGCAACCCACGAAATGTGGTTTAATGCCGTTAGAAATATCGTAGCGCCACCTTATCACGTTAAGGTAGATTAGTCGGGCCGTGATGTTAGCCGGGCTTGTTTTTTGCCTTACGACCCAGAGGTATATATTAATCCAAAGTACCTCTTATGAGAAAAGAAATAGATGATTTTCAGCAGTGGCTCGGGAGGGCCGCTGCTGAAATTCCCAACGCGAATCCTTCTTCGAAAAAAGAAGGACATTCTCCTGAAAAGAGGACAGAGGTTGAGGAAATCGTAGAAAAGATCGAAACCATAAAGGTAGACATCGCTCCAGGGTACAATGAATGGTTAAAAATAGGCCTTTGTTTTGCTGATGCGTTCGGCGAAGATGGACGTGATTTGTTTCACAGGGTGAGCCGTTTTTATCCCGGATATACGGATACCGAATGCAATAAAAAGTACGATGATTGCCTGAATACAACAGGAATCAGGGTGACGCTGAAGACCTTTTTCTGGCTTGCCAGGGAAGCGGGCATTGACATAGGCAGCGGGCCTGATGAAACGGAAGAGGAAGTTAAACCGATGCCTACCTTCCCTGATTCGCTGTTTCCGCACTTACCGCTGTTTACTCGAGGGGTCGTTTCTGCGGCCGACACCAAAGAAGAGCGTGACCTGATGCTGCTAGGAACCATTACGGTCATCAGCGCCTGTTTGCCAAATGTTTACGGCATTTATGACGGACGTAAAGTGTATCCGAACCTGTTCCTGTTCATTACGGCACAGGCTTCGGCGGGCAAGGGCAGGTTGGTCCATTGTAAACAATTGGTAGAACCGATCCATAACGCCTTGCGGGCAGAGGTTGAGGTGCTGCGTGAGCAGTATCAGGAGGAAATGGCTGAATACAATGCCCAAAAGGGCAAGAAAAACCCCTCAGAGCGGCCAAAACAACCCCCTGAACTGATGCTGTTCATCCCGGCCAACTCTTCAACAACCGGTGTCTTCCAGTTGCTGGCCGATAAC
>JAAYLH010000117.1 GCA_012521995.1 Bacteroidales bacterium
AATAGGGGTTTCTGCTTTTGGCAACAAAGCTAAGGCTTCAGGATTCCGAGTTCCCGAAGGCTATTTCGAATCATTTTCATCCAAGCTGGGAGAAAGGATTGCCGCAGAAGAAAAGGCAAAGACTTCTCCCGGAGCGAAAGTGATTCGTTTGCGGGCCATTGTGGGGATGGCAGCCTCCTTCTTGCTGCTCATCGCCCTTGGCATCAGTTTCCTAATGCTGCGCAACGGAAAGGAGGAAGGTTTCCTTGCGGACACCCAGGATTTTGTTTATGATGAATACTTTGCCAGGGCTTCCGAAATGGATCGTTCCCTTTTGTTCGACCTGATCCTTCCCCAGGAAGAATTGGTGCCTGAAGAGCCTTTTCACAACCCGGCTTCAGAAGATGATTATTATTTGGATTATCTTCTGGATGCTGCTCAATACCACGGAATTGAACCCATTGAATTAATTACACAAGCAGAGATCGATAACCAACAAAAAATTATTCAGGATGAAAAATCAGGTGATAAATAAGTTGGTTTCTAAAGAGCACTTTGGCCTTGCTCTGTTGATTTTCATTTTTCTTATTGGAACCCAGGATATACGGGCCCAGGATTCCCGAATGAATGCCATCAATTCAAAACGAATTGCTTTTCTTTCCGAGCGTATGTCGCTTACCCCCGATGAGGCAAGGCAATTCTGGCCTGTTTACAACGAGTATAATCAGAAACGTGATGCCCAGGCCAATGCCCACCGAGAAAAATGGTCAGGAAAAGAGGTTTCTGAAATGACCCAGGAAGAAGCCAGCAGGTATGCTGAAGACCAGGTAAGTTACGTGGAACAATCAGCAGCCATTAAAAGAGAATATTACGAGAAACTGAAAAGAATCCTTCCAGTAAAAAAGATCGCTTTGCTTTATGAAGCCGAGCGTGATTTTAACAAAATGCTCTTCCGGGAAGCAAGACTGCGTGGAAGAGACGATGAAGGAAGTGGGCGGTAAAGGGTAATAGCTTCCAATCCAAATCCCCTTTGTGGGTTTGCTCCAAGATTCCACTGAAAAAGCCTGTGTTGACAATGCGCGATAACAGGCTTTTTTGTTATATAATCTCTACGGAAGATTTTTTTACCCAACCTACGTTTCCATTGGCAAGCCTTACTTCAAACCAATCACCCAACTCATTTGTTATCCGGGATTTACTACCTTCATGAATGACAAACAGGTCCGGGCTGGTCTCATCAGGAGCACTTTTGGCAACAGCCCTGGGTACCATGACGATGGCTTCTTCTTTCTGAAACAAATGATAATACTGGGCCCTGGCCGATATCATGCAAATCAGGGTGAGGAAAAGAAACAGCAAAGCGAAGAAAAAACTTACGCGCTTGAAGGGGCGTGTTTTCGAAAAAAAGAAAAAACCAAACAAAACCATGGAAACGACAAGCATTATAATAACAAACACAGCCCAGGTATTGGGGCTGAGGAGCGAATAAAAGCCCTTCCACCACCTTTCATAAAATATAAGGGGTAAAGGGTTGATTTGGTCCACGGTGCGTGATCTGGCCACCTCTAAATTAAACCTGATGTCTTCATCCCCTGGCTTAAGCCTCAACGCCCTTTCATAATTGAGAATGGCAAGGCCAAATTTGTTCTCTTTGAAGTACGCGTTCCCCAGGTTATAATAAAGGCCTGGAGCTTCAAGTTTTTGTTTAACTACCGACTCATAAAGTTCAATAGCAAAAGAATATTCGCCTAAAACATAAGCCTGATTAGCCTGCTCTATCAACTGGTCAGGTTTAGCTGCCCTGAGGGGGAGCACCAAGGTCAGGATGGTCAAGAAGAGTAAGCCAGTTTGCTTGCCCATAGCTTAAAACTTTTTATTCTTAAGTTCTTTTTCCAGAGTCACAAGGATGTCAAGGGCCCACTGATAGGTTTCCTCCATACGCACGTCAGGAGCCCCTGGGGCAAAGCGGGCAAACTCACACTCCTGCAATGCTGCCAGAAACTTGGAGGCCAAATCTTTAGAAACTCCTTTTTGCTGGAATACCTGAGACACCTCATCCTTGTTCAGTTTTGACATTGGGATATTCAGTTTATCGGAAAGGTATCCCCACAATGCCCTGAATATCTCATCGTAGAACTCATTGCTGTTTCCCTTTTCAAGAAGAGCACCAGCTTGCTTCAGCCGTCTGCTTGCCATTTTCTGCGCCTTACGATTGCGCATAAGCACCGTATCACCCTGAATGCGTATCTGCCTCCGCCTAAGGATCAGAAACAGTCCAAACAGGGCTATGGATGCAAACAACAAGCCGTAATACAACCGGCTGCGAAAAAATAGGGTTCCAGTTGGCCTGAGATGCAACACATGGTTGTTGATGAACCTGATATCCGAGGTAAGGTATCTTACCTCTTCCTGGTTTACGCCAGTAGTGCCCTCACCCAGGGCTTCAGCCGTGCCCGTCACTTCAACAGTAAAGGGGCCGCCTGTCCTGGTGATATACCTGCCACTGGAGGGATCAAAGAAGGTGAACTGGATGAGCGGTATTTCAAAACTGCCCCCAGTACGGGGAATCAGCAGGTATTCAAAGTTCCTGCTCCCCGAAACACCTGATGAGGATACACGAATATTATCAGAAATATTGGGATCAAAGGCCTCAAGGTTTAATGGAAACTGGACTTCAGGCTTTTCCAGCATCCTAAGGTTGCCGTTCCCCGTAACCGTGATGTTGAGAGTAACCGGTTCATTAACGTTGACCTGCAAAGGAGAAAGGTCGGTTTTCATTTCAAACGAGCCCAACATGCCATTGAAGGCAGGGGGACGGTTTTGTACAGGAAGGGATTTAACATTCACCCTGACCTGGTTGGAACGCAAGGGCCGTTCCACATTCTGGAATGAGCCAAAGGGAGAACCTCCAAAAAACTCATCCAGCAGGCTCCCGGTTCTCCTGGGTGCCGATATGCGCACCAGCGTCTGCATATCCAAAGGTTCTATTGTCAATTCACCCACGCGCTGGGGAAACAAAACCACCTGCCGCACCACTGCCGCATTGTATCTTACCCCATCCACCACTTCTTCTGTGACATCAGGCTGCCCTGAGGCCGAAACATCTTCGGCCCAGAAACCCTGGTAGGCAGGCAATTTCTCAATGCTATACTGCGACACAACCACACGGGTATACAGTTTATAAGTCACCGTAACGGCTTGCCCCTGATAGGGGTTAGAATTGCTCACCAGGGCCCTAAGAAAGATATCCCTGTCACTGACTCCTCCAGTAGAAGCTTGCTGCTGACCTGATCCGGGGGCTGGTTGCGCTCCTGCCTGGGGGGCCTGTCCAGACACCCCTATATTCAGAGAATTTGACTCATAGTGGTCGCCACTCACGGTGACCTGTGCAGGGGGGATGGTAAAAGTCCCTTCGCGCGTGGCCTCCAGGATATAGGTGAATGAATAGTTCACCGAATGAGACGCCTGCCCGTTGATGATCTGAGTGGATGAACTCGATGACTGATTAGGACCCGACAACACGACAAAGCCGTCAAAGGCAGGTCCGTTGAAGTCGGACGGACGTGCATTGACCGAAAAAACCACCCTGAAGCGCTCGCCAAGGGAGACCTCTGAGGGCCCTGATGCCTTGAAGCTCACCGCATCAGCCCAGAGCGGGAGTGCCATCAGCAGGCAAAACGATCCAATAAGCAAAGCCTTGGTCTTCATACTTATTTTTGTTTACCATTCTCTTTCCTGACGTCCCGTCGCGCGCTGAATCTGTTCGCGCTTCAGGTCTTCCTGTACCTTTTGTTCCTTCTGATTCAATGCATCAAGGATTCTCTGGGCATCCTGGGGAGAGATCTGATCAGGCTTTGGCTGTTGCTTTTCTTCAGACTGATCCTCATTCTGATCATCGGGTTGCTGATTCTGATTCTGATCCTGATCTTTCTCCTGCTCATCCTCACCCTCGCCACCCTGGTCCTGAAGAGGCTGTTGCTGTAGCATACGCATTGCATAAGCGAGATTGAATCGGGTTTGCTCATCCTCTGGGTTAATACGAAGCGCATTCTTGTAGGCCTCTACACTTTCCGAATAATTCTGAGACTGAAGAAAGGTATTGCCCAGGTTATGATAAGCAAAAGCCTTTTCTTTCTCATCAGGAGCAAACTGCGATAAGCCTTCAAACAGATCTGCAGCTTCCTCGTAGCGCCCTTGCCTGTAAAGGGCATTTCCAAGGTTAAAAATCCCCCTGGTATTCTGCGGGTTCTCTTCCAGGGACTGGCGGTAACGGATCTCAGCATCACTGTACTTTTCCTTATGGTACAACTTATTCCCCTGCCGAACGGACCGCCGGTCTGACTGCCCCATGCCTGCAAATGGAGCAGCCAACAAAAACATCATAACTGTGATAAAGATCCTATTCATGGAATGTTTTTCAATTTTTTCCCCTAGTCAAACAATTTGATTTTCTGAAGCCACTTGTTCTTTCGCTCAAAAATAAAGATCTCAAGGACCAGAAAGAAGAGGGCCAATGCCACAAAATAATGATAACGGCTTTGGTAATCTGCAAAGACCATTGTCTCAAAGGTATCCTTTTCAACCTTCCTGATCTCCTCGAGAATACTGTTAAGCCCCATATCTGCGCCTGTACCGTGTCTGAACACTCCTCTCGTAGCTTCTGCAATGCCTCTCAGACTTGCCTCATCATAACGCGACACTACAGTATTGCCCTGGTTGTCGCGCAGAAAGCCCGACAACTGCTGCCCCTGGTAAACGGGGATGGGCGCGCCCGACTTGGTTCCTATTCCTACCGTATGGATAACAACTCCTTGCTCGGCGGCAAGCCTGGCTTGCTCCACCGGATCGTCCAGGTGGTTTTCTCCGTCGCTGATAATGATGATCACCTTGTTTTCAAGCTTCTCGCCTGAGAACGAGGAAAGGGCCCTTTCAATTGCACTTCCCAAGGCAGTGCCCTGCACCGAAACAGAGTTGGTGGAAACGGTACGCAACATCATCTTGGCAGCCGAATGATCAGAAGTAATGGGCACCTGGGTTATGGCATTCCCTGCAAAGACTACCAGCCCCACCCGATCATAATCAAGCTTGTCAATTAGCCTTGACACAGCCATCTTGGCCCGTTCCAAGCGGTTGGGCCTGATGTCCTCGGAAAGCATACTGCGGCTCACATCCAGTGCAATCATCACGTCAATGCCTTCCCTTTTGGCCTCCTGCATACGACTCCCAATCAAGGGGTTTGCAAGGGCAAGAATCAGCATCGAAAACCCCGCTAAGAGCAAGAAAAACCTGAACCAGGGCCTCTTTAGCGAACGTGCCGGCATTAAATTGCGTGTAACCCCTGCCTCCCCAAAGCGATCTAAGGCCTTCTTACGCTGACGCCACGAGAGCCAGAATAAACCCAGCAACACAGGGACCAACGCCAACAACAACAAGTAATTTGGGTGTTCAAATTTGAATATTTCCATAATCCTTTATTACTGTTGATCAGGGATTGATTCTTAACCAGGTGTTTCGCAACAACATTTCCGAAAGCAACAACGCCAGGGCCAGGATTATCAGTGGAGAGAACTCATCCGTTTTTCGGGTGTACTCCGTGACATCTATCCTTGTGCGCTCCAACTGGTCTATTTCTTGATAAATCTCCGAAAGCTTCTGTTCATTGTCAGCCCAGTAATAAGTCCCACCCGTCATTGAGGCCATCTGTTGCAAAAGACTCTCATCCACAGGTATTTCCACCTGCCTGTACTGAATTCCCAGGGGGGTCTGGAAAGGGTAAGGGACACTCCCCTTACTGCCCACACCAATGGTGTAAACCCGAGTTCCATATACGCTGGCAATTTCTGCGGCTGTTAAGGGATCGATGACCCCTGAATTGTTTATGCCATCGGTAAGCAGAATGATTACTTTGCTGATGGCCTCACTTTCACGTAAGCGGTTTATGGCATTTGCCAGGCCGTCGCCAATGGCAGTGCCGTCCTCAACCATCCCTGTAGTGACTCCTGCTGTGAGCTCCTTTAGCAGGATGTGGTCGGTGGTCAGTGGGCAAAGAGTAAAGCTTTCACCGCTGAAAACGGACATACCCATTCGGTCTGTAGGACGCATCTCTATGAACTCCAGGGCGGTCTTCTTGGCCACTTCCAGACGGTTAGGCCTGAAGTCCTCTGCAAGCATAGAGCCTGAGATGTCGAGCGCAATCATGATGTCGATCCCTTCCACGCTAATATCCTGCGAAAGTGAAGAGGACTGCGGACGCGCAAGGGCAATGATAAGCAGGGCCAGCACAAGCATACGCAGGATAAAGGGCAGATGTATAAGGCGCAGCCGAAGGCTCTTCTTAACGCCCTCCAGAAACTCCGAATGCGCAAAGCAGATGTCGGGCCCATGATCACGGTGTTTCCAAATATACCAGGTTACCAACAGCGGGATCAGGGCCAGCAAAAGCAGAAAAGGCTTATATGCAAATGTTATGTCCACTTCTTAGACTGATTCTGTCATTTAAAATTTTCTGTCCAAAATTCTTTACAATGGGCAAATTCAAATCCTATTCTTCTCCCCCTTGCTTGTATTTCTTCTCCTCAGCGACGGGAGAAGGAAAATTCCGCTTCACAAAATCCAGCGCCAACTCCATGCATTTTTCATTCTGCTGGGGTTCAGGCGAGAATTTGGCAAACTTCACCAGGTCGGCCAGTTCGAAAATTACCTTCAAGGAATCCGTCATATCCTCTCCCTTAAGATGAGGCTCGACGGCCTTAAGGATCTCCCCTGAGGTCATCTCTAGTGCCAACAATCCAAAACGTTTCTCCAGGAACATCCGTACAATATAGGTCAATTCACTATGATAAAGCTTTACTTTGCCATTCTCCCATAACTTCTTGTTTTTCAAATTCTCAAGACTGGAAATAGCAGCAATATGAGGAGGGATGCCGGGCTTTTCCCAGATGCTTTCTGCCTGGGGACGTCCTTTGCGTTGCTTATAAAACCACCATGCCAGACCTGCAAACAAGGCCAGCAATAAAATGGCAGGTCCTGCCACGCGGACCATTTCGGCAATGCTCAGAGGCATTCTGAAAATGGGCTTGATGTCATAAGGAGTGGCATCCTCGGAAACCTCCACCGAATAGACCTTGAGAAGCAAGGGGGCCGAATATACCTCCAAGGTATCTGTCCTACTGACGACCAATACAGGAATGGGGGCTATGGGATAAAAGCCCTCTTCCCAAGCGGTGATGACAAATTCCTGCCGGATGAAATAATCGCCCGTTTCAGCCCTCAGGGTATCCAGTGGGCTGGCCGAAAAGATCTCCACCTCCTCAAATATGGTATCATTCAAGGCAACGGGGATGACCTGACTGTCTGAGGGGCATGAGACTTCCACCCTTAACACTGCCCGCTTGCCGATTACAATAGAGTCAGGCTCAAGAATTGCCTTTACCTGTTGCGCCTGAAGTCCCTCTGTAGCAAAAAACAGAATAAACAGCAAAGCCAGGTTTGCAAAAACCTGCTTCACGAATAATTGGGTATATTTTCCGGCTTTATTTCGCATAATTATTCAGCCTAATTGCTTCTTCTCCTGAAAAGGTTCATGAGTGGTGGGACATAATCGCGATGGGTGGGGATATTCACCAGGTCAACCCCGGCCTTGGTAAAGGTCGTCTTCAGGTACTTCTCCTGTTCGCGATTCCATTGCTCAAACTGCTCACGCGTCGACTTGCTGGCCGTATCCAGCCAATAGACCTCACCAGTTTCAGCATCCCTAAATTTCATCAGCCCCAAGAGGGGTAGGTCTTTCTCGCGCTCATCATAAACCCTGATGCAAACCAGGTCATGCTTCTTGCTAACAATCGTTAGGGGCTCCTCGAAGTTCCTGTTGTTCAAGTCAGAGATTAAAAAGGCAACAGAGCGTTTCTTGATGACATTGCGCAAATACTTCAGGGCCAGACCTATATCAGTACCCTTGTGCTCAGGCTTGAAATCGATCAATTCACGAATGATGCGCAGGATGTGACTGCTGCCTTTTTTAGGCGGAATGAATTTTTCAATCTTATCACTGAAAAATATCACTCCTACCTTATCATTGTTGTTAATGGCTGAAAACGCAAGCACTCCTGCTATTTCGGTGATCTTTTCCTTCTTGAGCACACCCACTGCCCCGAAATCATTAGAACCGCTCACATCTATCAGAAGCATCACTGTCAACTCACGTTCTTCCTCAAATACCTTCACATACGGATGGTTGAAACGCGCCGTAACATTCCAGTCGATGCTCCTGATATCGTCTCCGTACTGGTATTCCCTGACTTCCGTGAAGGCCATACCACGACCCTTAAAGGCACTGTGATAATGCCCAGAAAAGATATGATTGGAGAGACCCTTGGTCTTTATCTCTATCTTGCGGACCTTTTTTAAAAGCTCAGTGGTTTCCATCGAACCTGGGATTAAGGAACTTCTACTGTGTTCAGAATCTCGTTGATGATGTCTTCAGTGCTGATGTTTTCTGCCTCAGCCTCATAGGTAAGCCCAATCCTGTGACGCATCACGTCGGCACAAACTGCACGGACATCCTCGGGAATGACGTAGCCCCTCCGCTTGATGAAGGCATAAGCTTTGGATGCAAGGGCCAGGTTGATGCTGGCACGAGGCGACCCACCATAGCTAATCAGCGGCGCAAATTTCTCAAGTTTAAATTCTCCAGGGTAACGGGTGGCAAAGACAATATCTGTAATGTAGTTCTCTATCTTCTCATCCAGGTAAACTTCACGCACAACGTTGCGCGCTTTGACGATATCTGCAGGCTCCAGTACAGGTTTGGTCTGCGGAAACGCCTCCAGCATATTGCGGCGCATAATCAGTTTTTCCTCTTCCCGGCTGGGATAGCCGATCATTACCTTCAGCATGAAACGGTCTACCTGGGCTTCGGGCAGGGGATAGGTGCCCTCCTGTTCAAGAGGGTTTTCGGTGGCCAGCACAAGAAAAGGCTCATCCAGAATAAAGCTATGATCACCTATGGTCACCTGGCGTTCCTGCATGGCTTCCAGCAATGCGCTCTGAACTTTGGCAGGGGCACGGTTGATCTCATCAGCAAGAATGAAGTTGGCAAACACAGGCCCCTTCCTCACAACAAACTCTTCGCGTTTCTGGCTGTATATCATCGTTCCGATCAGGTCGGCTGGAAGCAGGTCAGGGGTAAACTGTATGCGGCTAAAACGAGCCTTAATGGTATTGGCAAGCGATTTAATAGCAAGCGTCTTTGCCAGCCCCGGCACCCCCTCGAGCAGGACATGCCCATTGGCCAGCAAACCGATCATCAAACGCTCAACCATGTTCTTCTGACCCACAATAACCTTATCCATTTCCATCGTCAGGATGTCCACAAATGCACTCTCCTGTTGAATCCGCTGGTTCAGTTCCTTGATGTCCATATATCAATTTAGTTTAAATAATGTGACGCAAAAATAGCTAATAGCAAGCCAAAGCGCTACAATTTGGGCGTTAAAAATTGTTAAGCACCGAAAACCAGAAAAAATCGATCGTCAAACTGCCCACTATCCTAAAAAACAGACATTTGTGTATAGGAGGTGAAGCGCTGCAGGGCCTCGATCCCTGCAATGGAATTACCGTATTCATTTATGGCAGGGGCCCAAATGCATACGCTGTAATGCCTGGGATACACCGCAACAATGCCGCCGCCGACGCCGCTCTTGGCAGGAAGGCCCACCCTGTAGGCAAACTCACCCGATTCGTTGTATAAACCCGACATCAGCATCAGCGCATTCAAACGCTTGGCCTGGCTTATCGTAAGAATTTCCTCGCCCGAATGGGGGAGGACCCCGTGGTTGGCTAAATACAAAAAGGACCGCGACAAGCTCTCGGCAGACATCTCAAGAGCGCATTGCATAAAATAAAAATTGAGCACATCCTCAACAGGATTCTTTATGTTTCCAAAACTGTACATAAAATGGGCAAGGGCAGCATTCCTGTGCCCCGTTTCTTTTTCGGACGCCGCAACCTCCTCGTCAAAATTTAGGGCGGAATCATTGCTAACCTTGCGTACAAAATCAAGAAATTGCCTCCAGGGGTACTTGTAATTGGATAATATGATATCGGCCACCACCAACGCCCCAGCGTTTATGAAAGGGTTGCGCGGAATACCGTACTCATGCTCTATTTGAACCAGGGAATTGAAAGAAGTTCCCGAAGGCTCTTTGCCCAGCCGTTGCCACACCTCCTCACCAATGGCCTCATAAGCCAGGGTAAAAGAAAACACCTTCGAAATGCTTTGAATGGAAAAAGGCACCTGGTACTGCCCAACCCCATAAAATTCCCCCTTGATATCGTGCACACTAATGCCCAGATTGTCGCGGCTTACCCCTGCAAGGGCAGGGATGTAATCGGCAATGATCCCTTCGGCAGTAAAAGGCTTCACCTCCTTATATATTCTTTCAATGATTCCCTGGCAGTCCATACTCTTCTTGTTAATTTTCCTGACAAAGATAATGCTTGAATGCTCATCATCCGGATAAACCTTCATTTATGACTTTGGCTGGAAGTTTTCTCAAATAACGTATAATACTGAATCACAATTTGTTATAAAATATTTAAAAAAACTTTTTAAAAAAAAGCAAAATAAGTTTGGATTGTAATGAAAAACTTTTTTACATTTGTGGTGTATTAGTTAAGTGGTACACTAAAACAATAAAAAAATGATAATCATAGAAAACGTAGTTTTCGCCTACAATCGCAAAAAGCCATTATTCAATGGTCTGAGCCTCAGGCTGGAAAAAGGCAACATTTACGGATTGCTTGGCAAAAATGGGGCAGGGAAAACCACCTTGCTCAAGATCATTGCAGGATTGGTATTTCCCCAATCGGGCAAATGCAGCCTGAATGGCTTTGAGTCAAAAGACCGGATCCCCGAAGCCCTGGAAGACATTTACATCCTGCCTGAAGAATTCGAATTGCCTTCCATTAAGATTCTTCAGTACGTCTCACTCAACGCGCCTTTTTACACGCGTTTCGATATGGAGAAATTCAACAACCTGATCGAAGAATTTCAGCTGGATCCCCAAAAGAAACTGAATCAGCTTTCCTACGGGCAAAAAAAGAAATTCCTGCTGGCTTTTGGCCTGAGCACCAACGCCAGGCTGATGCTGATGGACGAACCTACCAACGGGCTCGACATCCCTTCAAAGAGCCAGTTTCGCAAGGTGATCGCTGCCTCGATGGAAGCCGACCAGATCATCATCATCTCTACCCACCAGGTGCGCGACCTGCAAAGCCTGATTGATCCCGTGATCATTATGGAGGATGGAAAGATCATTTTCAACCGCGGCATCGAGGACATCTCGCACAAACTCCTTTTTGAGCCCCAACATAAAAAGGAAGCAGGCGAAAAGATCCTTTACGCTGAAGAGGTCTTTGGCGGACAGTCTGCCGTGTTGCTAAATACTTCAAAGCGCGAAACCAGGGTTGATCTCGAACTATTGTTCAACGCCGTGATCAGCCAACCCAAAGCCATCAATGATGTTTTTGAAAATCCCTCTTAACCATGGAAAACAAAAATAACACCTTCAGTCTCAAACGGCTTTTCCTTTTGGGAAAACGCCAGATCATCTCCAATTATTCAGGAATGCTAATTGGATTCGCAGGGTTTACAGGAATCTTTTTGATCGTGAACCTCTTTACGGTATATTACAATCCTGGGGCTAAACTGAATCTTGAAGTTCCCTTCTATTTGATCCTTTTCATCGTAGGCTATGTGTTTACCAGTATTATTTTTGCCGAGGTTCAGAGCCCCCAGAAAAGCATTCCATTCTTGACGCTCCCTGTATCAAACCTTGAACGCCTGGTCAACGCCTGGCTGCTTACAGCAATCCTGTTTCCCATTTTGGTATTCCTGGGTTTTGCCCTTGTCATTGGCTTGGTCTACCTGATCCTGCAGGTGCCAATCCCCCGGGGAACCTTCGAATTCTTTTGGTCAGCACAAGTTTTAAAAGCTTTCATTCTTTACTTTATTACGCAATCCGTTTTTCTTTTCGGGGCCATGTATTTCCGCAAGCACAACTTCCTGAAAACCATCCTGAGCCTGTTTGTCATCCAGAGCGTAATAGGTCTTGTGGCCGCCCTGGTGGGATACCTGCTTTTCGGAACCCTGAACTTTGACGGAAATGAAATCGTAACCAATGCAGCCCTATCTCCAGGACTGGAAAAGTTCTTTTCCGAAACCCTGGTTGATATCGTAAAATTTGCATTCTATTACCTGACCGTCCCATTTTTCCTTCTTCTCACCTGGTTTGGCATTAAAGAAAGGGAGGTATGATTATGGAATTCAATGAAAATCAAGCGATATACCTGCAGATAGCCGATTATTTCTGCGAGAACATCCTGCAGCGAAAGTGGCAGCAAGGGGAGAAAATCCCCTCCATCCGTGAGATTGCCGTTCAGGTAGAAGTCAATCCCAACACTGCCATGCGAACCTTCAACTATCTCCAGGACAAGGGGATCATCTTCAACAAGCGCGGCATCGGCTATTTTGTCAGTGATGACGGGTACGAGAAAACCCTGGAGCTTAAAAAAGAGCAATTCATCCAGGAGGAACTGCCCCAGATGTTCCGTATGCTCGATCTGCTGCGGATGGACTTTGGAGAGCTGGAAAAGCGTTACAAAACTTTCCGCGAGCAAAACAATAATTAAACTTGCTTTTCTTCTGAAAAACAGAAAAAACGATAGAAATGAAGACGACAAACAAAATTCTTCTTGCAGCCATAATCCTGATCCTTGTAGCAATGACCGCGCTTATGGTCGTGGTCAGGGTCAACCTGAAACTGGGTCCAGTAACCCAGGGAAGCCGGAACGTCATTACCGAAACGCGCCAGGTAGCCAGCTTCCGGGCCATAGAAGCCTCTGGTTCCGTAAAGGTCGAATTGTTACAGGCCGAAGAAGTCGGCCTGACCGTAGAAGCCGACGACAACCTTCTCGAACTGGTGGTGACCGAAGTTGATAATGAGGTGCTGAAGATCCACCTGAAGGAAAGGGTGGGTAAGCACGAGGCCCTCGACGTGAGGGTGGATTTCGTGGCCATAGAATCGCTCAGGGCCTCTGCCGGGGCCAGGGTCACCTCGGTGAATACCCTCGCAGGACTTGCCCTCGAACTCATCATCAGCTCGGGAGCTTTCAGCGAGCTGGACCTCGATTTTGAGACCCTGACCCTGGAAGCCACTGCCGGTGCCCACGCCAAGCTCAGGGGTAAAGTCAATGAACTTTTCCTCAAAAGCAATGCGGGCTCCGAAGTGGATGCCAGCCAACTCCAGGCCAACACTGCCGAGATCTATTCCTCTTCGGGGGCTGTCAACCACGTGTTCGTAAATAATGAAATGTCGATTGATGCCAGTTCGGGCGCCCTGGTCAGTTACGGCGGCCAACCCGTGATTAAATCAATGAAAACAAATTCGGGCGCTGAAGTAAAAGCCCTCTGAGTTAAATCTTAATACTTTATCATTTTTTACAGGCCGTCGCCACCCATAGGTTGCGACGGCCTTTTTCTGGAAATTATGGCTTCGTGCCAAATCTTCTTTTATGATTGAAAACAATAAAAACCATTTATTAAAACCATCAACAGCAATCTTAACAAAATTTCCCTCCGAAGAAAAACAGTTCCATCTTCTTAATTTCCCCATAGTTAATACGGAGTTTATACGGTTTAAAACGTATTAACTCCGTATTAACTCCGTATTAACTATGAGCCTGGTCTTTCTTTTTCAGGTCAAAGCCCTGAGGCGGAATTCAGGAACTGAAAGTCTTATCTGACTTAAAATACTGTTATATTGAATGTTACAAAAAAAATAAACGGGAAGACCGATAGGAGAGGGGCCATTTTGTTTAAAACAATAATTTAATTCTTACCGTAAGAAAAAAGGTTTTAGTACCTTTACTGCTTCAAAAAAATACCCCTTAAATAGTCCAAAATGAGACTGAAAAGATATTCCATCATTAAAGGTACCGGGAGTTTTGTTCCTGAAGTGGTTGTAAAAAATGAAGCTTTTCTTCAGAACAAATTTTATGAAAAAAACGGGGTTCCCCTTGAAAAGTCCAATGAGGAGATCATAGAAAAGTTCAGGGAAATCACCGAGATAGAGGAGCGCAGATATGCCCGCGAAGACCAGAATACCGACGACCTGGCCTTTCTGGCAGCCCGGAATGCCATTGAGGATTCCGGCATTGATCCTGAGGATCTTGACTATGTAATTGTTGCACATAATTATGGCAATGTGTATTTTGGAAGTACAACCCCTGATACCGTACCTTCCATCGCATCCCGTGTTAAACACAAGCTTGGAATAAAAAACCCCGGTACCGTTGCCTACGATCTTCCGTTCGGCTGCCCGGGCTGGGTGCAGGCAGTCATTCACGCCGACTATTTCATTAAATCGGGCGACGCCAGCCTGGCCCTGGTGATTGGAGCAGAGACGCTTTCCCGTATCTCTGACCCCCACGACATCGATTCGATGATCTATTCTGACGGTGCCGGTGCGGTTGTGCTTGAAAGTGTGGAAAGTGAGATTCCAGTGGGTATCCTGGCCCACAAAACCCGCAGCGATACTCTGGACCATTACAAGCTGCTTTGGATGGACAAATCAAACAAGCCCGACTATCCGGGAGATGATCTCTTTATCAAGATGCTCGGGCGTAAAGTCTATGAATATGCCATAACCCATGTGCCGGTACTTGTAAAAGAATGTATGGAAAAAGCAGGGGTGGGGATCGGGGATGTGAAGAAAATCCTGATTCACCAGGCCAACGGGAAGATGGACTATGTCATTGTTCAGAAAACCCTTCGTTTGTTTAAGGCATACGAGAAACCCGAAAACATCATGCCCATGATCATTGCCCGCCAGGGCAATAACTCGGTGGGCACGGTGCCCATCTTGCTCGATATGATCATGAAAAAGAAAATGGACCACCATACCCTTGAGCAGGGCGATCATTTCGTAATGGCTTCTGTAGGGGCAGGAATGAATATCAACGCCATAGTTTACCGCATCGTTTAGGGGAACATTTTTCTTCTGAAATTTTCTTTCAAAAAAGCAAAGGAATGGGTAAGTTTGCATTCGCTTTGGGGCCCGCTTTGGGGCTTTAAAAAAAGCTTGGCGGAAAAAAGACATGGAGATCAAAAAAATTCTGAAAAAAGGATTATCAAAACTGCATATTGACCTGACGCGCAATATGCAATACGACCGCTTGACCTGGGAGATTATGGAGCGGACCATCAAACCCGGGTATAATTGCATTGATATTGGCTGTCATAAGGGCGAGGTGCTTGAACGCATGGTTAAACTGTCGCCAACGGGCTTTCATTATGCCTTCGAACCCATTCCTGTATTTTACCAGAGGCTGCGCAGCCGTTTCAACGGAAATGTAAGTATTTTGCCTTTTGCCTTGTCGGGAAGCAACGGAACCGCCGAATTTCAGTTTGTTAAGAATGCTCCCGCTTACAGCGGCCTAAAAATGCGCAAATACGAGATCAAAAACCCTGACATTGAATCTATTACAGTCGAAAAAAAGCGCCTGGATGATCTGATTCCCGAAACAACTGCAATACATTTTATTAAATTAGATGTTGAAGGAGGAGAGTTTGATGTTTTTCGCGGCGCCTTTCGAATCCTCAAGCAGCAGAAGCCTATTGTGGTTTTCGAAAGCGGACTCGGTGCCAGTGAATTTTACGGAACCCAACCTGAAGAAATGTTTTCATTCCTTGTAAAAGAACTTGGTTATAAAATTTCGCTGCTGAAAGATTATCTTGAAAGAAAACCTTCGCTGCAGGAGAATAAATTCGTGGATGTGTTCCGTTCAACAAGCGAATATTATTTTGTTGCGCATCCTTAGGTTGCCTGCAATTCCTAAAATCCTTCTTATTTATAGTTTACCTGAGGTTTACCTGCTGGCTTATTTAATGATGATACTTTGTCTTATAATTAATATTATGTTAACCAGTCTTTTTATTAAAATAAATGGGGACCAAATTATTGGTCCCCTATTAATAATCATTATCCGTAATGGATAGCGTCCTTATTCTTCTTCAGGCTGGCCGAAATGCTTATGATAAAGATCCTGCATTTGTTCCAGTTTTTCGGGCTGGTTGGTCCTGGCGTAGAGTTGCAGCAAGGAAACCACCACTACTTCAAGGTTTGGATCAGTTTCTTCGATCATGTTCATTGCTTTCTCAAGATAAGGCTGAGCGACGAGCCATTGATCCCTGAAGCGCCCCTCCTGCTCTTCGTATTCTTTAAAGGCAGCAGCAGTTGGGTTCATTCTCAGTTTGGCATCGGCTTCTTCAAAAATCCGGATCCCTTCATTAAAGTAAAGGACTCCGAGGTTATAGATGGCATCAAAATAATTTTCATCCAGCTCTATAGCTCTTTTGTAGGCCTTTTCTGCCTCTCTGAATGCAAACATACGATCTTCAACGGTATAGGTAGTGTCCTGGGCCATTTTGTCGTAGTTGGCGGCAAAGGCGAAGTGCAGATTTGGATTCTCGGGGTCTTTTTCAAGAGCGATATTGAGTATCTCCCTGGCCTCTTCAATCTGGCCTGTGAAAATATAGATATTTGCTTCTGAGAAGATCAGGTTGAGTTCATCAGGATAAATTTCGCGTCCCATCTTGATATAACGGGTAGCCTCAAGGGTATCGCCCAAAGCCATTTTAACGGCTGACATGGAGGAATACATATAGGGCTGGTCGTAATTCATACCAATCAGGCGGTCATAGATGGTCACAGCGTTTTCAAAATCGCGGCTCATTTCAGCAGCCAGTGCGGCATTGTACAAGGTGGTTGTATCTACCGAGCCGAAAGATTCGGAAAGGTTGTAAGACCGCAGGAAACCCTTGCTGGCCAATGGATAATCAGCTTCATTGAAGGCTTCCACCGCCTGGTTAAATGTAAGTTCAGACATTACCAGCAGAGTTTGCTGAATATCAATGAGGTTTTTGTTATCCACATCTTTTTCCCTGGCAATCTGAAGTGCTTGGTAGGCTGTTTCCAGGGGATTGACGGCGAGGGTTTTTACTTCAGGGTCTTCACTCAGGAAGATCTCCATATAAACCTTGGCTTTCAACAGCTGGCTGGCAGCGTCATTTACAGTAGAGGGGTCTTGCATTGCCTTGTCTATCATTTCCTTGGCATTTGCAATATTACCCCTGTTGAGTTGCGTATTTGCACGGCGCACATCCCTGGTTTGGGCTTGCGCAAAAGTTGCAGTAAACAAGCAAAATATTACAAGAAAGATTGTCCGTTTCATTGGGGTCATTTTTTTGGTTTTTGGTGAACTATTAATTAATTTACAAATGTAGCATTATTTTAATTTCAACAATGCTGATTAGAAATTTGTGAAAGGGTCTAATCTTGCCCTTGGGCAAGGTCTTCTCCGATTTCCTCTTCGTCTTCGAGGCTCAAACCATTCAGGATGGATTCCTGAATTTTGGTCACAGCCGCAATTTCGTCTTCATTCTTGAGGGAAATCAGCCTCACCCCTTGAGTGGCGCGCCCCATGTCGCGGAGTTCGCTAACGGAAAGCCTTATCGTCAGGCCCGATTTGTTGATGATCATCAAATCGTCATTGTCAGTCACATTAACCATGGAAATCATGGGTCCGGTTTTATCGGTAATATTCAGTGACTTTACGCCCTTTCCTCCACGGTTTGTGATTCGGTATTCCTCTACAGGAGATCGCTTCCCATAGCCTTTTTCCGAAACAACGAGGATGCTACTCACAGTATCTTCTACACAAACCATGCCAATTACTTCATCTTTATTTCCGGCGAGCGTAATACCCTTAACGCCTGCGGCATTCCGACCCATTGGCCTCACCTGGCTTTCGTTGAAACGGATGGCTTTCCCGCTCTTCAAACCAATAAGAACCTCATTTTTTCCATTGGTGAGGTTGGCTTCAATCAGTTCGTCGCCTTCGCGAATGCTTATGGCGATGATGCCATTGGCACGCGGGCGGCTATAGGCTTCAAGGCTCGTCTTCTTGATGATCCCCTTACGGGTGCAGAGAATAATGTAATTGTTTTCAATATATTCCTGATCCGTCAGGTCTTTAATATTTACGATGGCCTTGATCTTGTCGTCAGCAGGGATGTTTATCAGGTTCTGAATGGCCCTACCCTTACTTGATTTGGCACCTTCGGGGATCTCAAATACGCGCATCCAGAAACATTTGCCCTGTTCAGTGAAGAAAAGCAGGTAATTGTGGTTGGTGGCGGTAAACAGGTGCTCAACAAAGTCTTCCTGGCGGGTCGATGAACCCTTGCTCCCCCGCCCTCCCCTGTTCTGGGTGCGGTATTCGGTAAGCGGGGTGCGCTTTATATAACCCAGGCGCGAAATTGTGATTACCACGCCTTCATCAGCGATGGTATCTTCGATGCGGAAATCGTTGGCGGTATATTCAATTTCGGTTCTTGCCTTATCACCATACTTATCCTTCATTTCCAGAAGTTCCTGCTTGATGATGCCCATCCGCAGGCTGAGGTCGTCAAGTACCGATTTAAGGTATTCAATCTTTTTCAGCAGTTCATCGTACTCTTCCTTGATTTTTTCACGTTCAAGGCCTGTAAGGCGCTGCAGACGCATTTCGAGGATAGCCTTGGCCTGCATCTCGGAGAGGCTAAATTTTTCCATTAAGCCGTTTTTGGCTTCCTCGGGGGTTTGAGAAGCCCTGATCAAGCTGATCACCTCATCGAGGTGATCGAGGGCAATCAGGAGGCCTTCAAGGATATGGGCGCGTTTTTCGGCTTCACGCAGTTCATAGGCTGTCCTGCGGGTGACCACCTCATGGCGGTGATTGACATAATGAACAATGATGTCCTTCAGGTTCAGCATCTCGGGGCGACCGTGAACCAGGGCAATGTTGTTCACATTAAAGGCTGTCTGAAGGGCGGTATGCTGGTAAAGGAGGTTAAGCACCACATTGGGGATGGCATCCTTACGCAGCTCATACACGATGCGAAGGCCTTGCCTGTCGGATTCATCACGGATATCTGTGATGCCTTCAATCTTCTTATCGTTCACCAGGTCAGCGGTCTTGCGGATCATTTCGGCCTTGTTGACCTGGTAGGGAATGGACGTGACGATGATGGCTTCTTTACCACTTTCGTTGGCTTCGAAGGAAGCCTCACCCCTGACCACGATTCGTCCGCGGCCTGTCATATATGCCTCCTTCACCCCTTCATAACCATAGATAAGGCCTCCTGTGGGGAAATCGGGGGCTTTTATAAACTTCATCAGCTCTTCAATGGTGATATCGTTATCATCAATATAAGCCACTATGCCGTCCACTACTTCGGACAGGTTATGGGGAGGCATATTGGTAGCCATTCCCACAGCAATACCGGAGGCCCCGTTTACCAAGAGGTTGGGGATTTTTGCAGGCAGCACCACAGGCTCCTGCAGGGTATCATCAAAGTTATTCTGATAATCGACGGTATCTTTATCCAGGTCCATCAGCATTTCTTCTGCAATTTTCCTGAGGCGGGCTTCGGTATAACGCATGGCGGCAGGGCTGTCGCCGTCAATGCTGCCAAAGTTTCCCTGCCCATCAACCAAAGGATAGCGCAGGGACCACAGCTGGGCCATTCGCACCATGGTATCGTAAACAGAGGAGTCACCATGGGGGTGATACTTACCCAGCACCTCCCCTACTATCCTTGCAGATTTCTTATAGGGACGGTTGCTGAGGTTCCCCAATTCATACATACCAAACAACACGCGGCGGTGAACGGGCTTCATTCCATCGCGCACATCGGGCAACGCCCTCGAAACAATGACTGACATGGCATAATCGATGTATGCCGACTTCATTTGTTCCTCAATATCAACCTTGAAAATCTTTTCTCCAGACATATTGATTATTAGTATTTTATAAAATCCCAAAGGGGATCAATTGAAGCTACGAAAATACGAATTTTAATGCACTTTTCAGCCCCAAATAATCTATAAAATCTGGAACTTTCTAACAATTTCGGTTAATTATTGTTAATAATTCCGTAGGGGAATCTCTGATTTGTTTAATATTGTAATTAATTTTGATTTGCTAAAAATAAAATGACCTGAATGGAAGCGAAATTTTCACCAAGAGTTAAGGATGTCATCACCTTCAGTCGTGAAGAAGCCTTGCGCAACGGCAACGACTATATAGGGATAGAACATCTTCTTCTCGGAATCATCCGTGAAGGTGAAGGCTTGGCTGTAAAGATATTATCCCACCTGGGCATCGACCAGTCGAAGCTTAAGGCCATCATTGAGAATACCATCAAGGGCAGCGCTCCGAAAGGGCGCAGCGTTGACAATATTCCCCTGATCAAGCAGGCTGAGCGGGTGTTGAAGATCACCTATCTGGAAGCCAAACTTTTCAACAGCGAAATGATCGGGACCGAGCATCTTTTGCTGAGCATATTAAAGGACCACGATAACCTGGCCACCAAAACGCTCAATCAACAAGGGATAGATTACGACCTTGTGAAAGAGGAGATTCACAACTGGCAGGGTGGCAATCCTGAAGGGGAAACCAGGCAAGACATTCGCGGTGACCTTTCGGCAGGCAGCGATGAAGATGAGGGCAACGAAGGCACGTTTGGGAGTTCCTTTAAAAAGACGGGTGATAAGAGCAAGACACCTGTGTTGGACAACTTTGGCCGTGACCTTACCCGAGCGGCCGAAGAGAATCGGCTGGATCCCGTTGTGGGACGTGAAAAGGAACTGGAGCGCATCGCACAGATCCTTTCGCGACGTAAAAAGAACAACCCCATCCTGATTGGTGAGCCGGGGGTAGGGAAATCAGCCATTGCCGAAGGCCTGGCCCTGCGGATTGTTCAGCGCAAGGTATCCCGTGCCCTGTTCAACAAGCGCCTTGTTACCCTTGACATTGCATCGCTTGTGGCAGGCACCAAGTACCGCGGGCAGTTTGAGGAGCGCATGAAAGCCCTTCTTAACGAACTGGAAAAGAACCCCGATGTGATCCTGTTTATCGATGAACTGCATACGATTGTAGGTGCGGGGGGTGCTTCGGGTTCACTGGATGCCAGCAATATGTTTAAACCAGCCCTTGCCAGGGGCGAACTGCAATGCATCGGCGCAACCACCCTTGACGAGTATCGCCAGCATATTGAAAAGGATGGCGCCCTGGAAAGGCGTTTCCAGAAGATTTTGATAGATCCCACCTCGGCCGAAGAAACCATAGAGATCCTCAACAACATCAAACAGAAATATGAGGACCACCACCTGGTGACCTATTCGGATGAAGCCATCAAGGCCTGTGTTCACCTTACCGACCGGTACGTAAGCGACCGCTGCCTCCCAGATAAAGCCATCGATGCCCTGGATGAAGCCGGTTCGCGCGTGCACATTACCAACATCAAGGTGCCCGAGAACATCATCGAGATCGAAGGCAGGATTGATGAAGTCCGTAATGAAAAGACGCGAGCCATCAAGAGCCAGAAATATGAGCTGGCAGCCAAATTGCGCGACCAGGAAAGAGAACTTGGCGAAAAACTGGAACAGGAAAAAAGGCACTGGGAGGAAGAATCGCAACTGCACCGAGAAGTCGTCACCGAGCAGAATGTCTCAGAGGTTGTTTCCATGATGACAGGGGTTCCTGTTCAACGCATTGCCCTGAACGAAAGCGAGCGCCTGATCAATATGGAGAAAGACCTTGGCAAGACTGTTATCGGGCAGGATGAAGCCATTATTAAGGTAGTGCGCAGCATTCGCCGAAACAGGGCAGGCTTAAAGGATCCTGCAAAACCAATCGGCTCTTTCATCTTCCTTGGGCCTACGGGGGTAGGCAAAACCCACCTGGCCAAAGTACTTTCAAAGCACCTCTTTGACTCTGATGAGGCCCTGGTGCGCATTGATATGAGTGAATACATGGAGAAATTTGCTGTCAGCCGCCTGATTGGAGCGCCTCCTGGTTATGTGGGCTATGAGGAAGGCGGGCAATTGACAGAAAAGATCCGCCGCAAGCCTTATTCCGTGGTGCTGCTTGACGAAATTGAAAAAGCACACCCCGATGTGTTCCACCTGCTGCTGCAAGTGCTCGACGATGGTTTGCTTACTGACAGTCTGGGCCGCAAAATTGACTTCAAGAATACAATCATCATCATGACCTCGAACATTGGTTCGCGGCAATTGAAAGATTTTGGCATGGGTGTTGGTTTCAGCACTTCAGCAAAACAGGCTTCCTCCAGTGAGCATGCACAAAGTGTCATCGAGAATGCCCTGAAAAAAGCTTTTGCCCCTGAGTTCCTTAACAGGGTGGATGATGTGGTCATCTTCGACTCACTCAAGAAAGAACACATCTTCAAAATCATCGACATTGAACTCAACAAGCTTTACAAGCGCATCAACGACTTGGGTTACAATGTTGAACTCTCACTGGAAGCCAAGGAGTTCATTGCCGAAAAAGGATGGGATGCCGCTTTTGGTGCCCGTCCCCTGAAACGTGCCATCCAGAAATATCTTGAAGATCCTCTTGCAGAAGAGATCATCAAGGACCGTATCAAGGAAGGTGAAGTCATCCACATTGACTTTGACAAAGATGCTCAGGAAATTATCATTGAGCCCAAAAAACCTGAAGCAGAAAAAGACAAGCCTGCTGAGAAAAATAGCTAATAGGTTTTTAATATTATTAAAGGGATCCGATACAAAACGGATCCCTTTTTTATTTGATCCAGGCTGGATTAGAACCTGTACTCGTTGTCTTCTATCAATTTGGCTGCAATGCGGCGACGGGCATCCTTCACATTCACACCCTTCACACAGGTTAAAGCCTTCACCGCCTCCACAAGGTTCTCTTCCTGTTCTTTCTCAGGCAGTGAATGCACACATTCCCCGGCAAACTTGCTGATCTTTTGTGCTGCATCATATACGAACACATCCAGGATATCCTGGTACAGGGGGAAAGCCTCCCCTTTCATATCCTGTATTTTCTCAACCCTCAGGGCAAGTGATTCAGCAATATACAGTTCGCTGATGATATCGGCAATATTCATCATCACTTCCTGCTCGCGCACCAGTTTTTTTGAGAACTGCTTGTTAGCAGCATAAATACACAACAGGGCAACTTTCTTGAAGTTCCTGATGTAACGCTTTTTCTCCTGAAAGTAATCCTCGTATGCAATGGCGCCATCCGTTATGGCTCCCAGTTGATTGAAAAGTTCCTCAGCCGGTCCAAACAGATCAAAATCGCCTTTCATAGCGCGCTTCATCGCGGTATCACCCACCAACAGGCGGTTAATTTCATTGGTACCTTCAAAGATACGGTTGATCCTTGAGTCGCGGTAACCGCGTTCAATGTTCATTTCGGCAGAATACCCCATACCCCCGTGAATCTGGACTCCTTCGTCCACTACATAGTCAAGCATCTCTGATCCATACACCTTCAGGATAGCATCTTCGACGGCGTAATGGCTGATGGCTTCAATGACCGCCCTGCCTGCATCGGGCATTTCAACTTTCAGTTTTTCCATTAATTCATCAATATCGCTGCTTACCCTGTATATGGCTGACTCGTGGGCAAAGGTGCGAATCACCATTTCTGCAAGCTTATACTGGATGGCGCCAAAGGCAGAGATCAGCACACAGAACTGCTTGCGCTCATTGGCATATTTTACGGAATCAGTGATGGCTTTCTTGGAGGCACCAATCACATTGGCGCCCAGTTTCATTCGGCCCATGTGGAGAATACTCAGGGCAATACGGAAACCTTCGCCGCGCGCACCCAGCATATTTTCTGCGGGGACCATTACATCGGTATAATAAACCTGAGCCGTCGACGAACCCTTGATTCCCATCTTATGCTCATCGGGGCCAATTCTAACCCCGGGCATATTGCTCTCCACGATAAAGGCACTAAGGATGCGGTCGTTTTCCACCTTAGCAAAGACGATCTGTATATCGCAGAAGCCTGCATTGGTAATCCACATCTTCTGGCCGTTCAGGATATAGTGTTTGCCATCCTTAGTGGGGATGGCAGAAGTTTTGCCAGAGTTGGCATCACTTCCTGCGCCGGGTTCCGTAAGGCAGTAGGCTCCCAGCAGATTGCCGGTTGCCAGTTGCGGGATATAACGCTGTCGCTGCTCTTCATTGCCATAATACATGATGGGCAGGGTGCCAATTCCGCAATGGGCCATAAAGGCTACAGAAAAGGAATACCCGGCTCCAATGGTTTCTGCTGCAAGCATCTGGGTCAAAAAGGACTGGCCAAAGCCCCCAAATTCCTCAGGGATGGAAATACCCATCAGGCCCAGATCACCCGCCTTCTTCAGGACTTCCTTCATAAGTTCACGGTTCCCATTATCCAGCTCGTCCAATCGGGGGTAAACTTCAGCCTCAATGAAATCCTTACAGGTCTGGGCAATCATCAACTGCTCCTCATTAAATTCCTCAGGAACAAAAATGTCATTGGCAGAAATATCCCTTACTAAAAATTCTCCGCTTTTCAGGTTTTTTGTTTTCTCCATGTTTGGGGTATGCTTTTTAGGTTTATTAAATTCCCATAGCCTGGACTATGAGTTCGGCAATATCATAATTCTTGATGTCTTCTTCCTTGCTCTTGTATTTCAGTCCGTCGGTCATCATAGTCATGCAGAAAGGGCAGGCTGTGGCTATTACGGAAGCTTCCGTTTTCAGGGCGTCCTCGGTACGTTCAATAAATACCTCCTTGTCTCCTTTCTCGGCTTCCTTGAACATCTGCCCCCCTCCTGCACCGCAACACAAGGCAAAGCTGCGGTTACGGTGCATCTCCACCAGTTTTCCGGAAACCGCCTGCAACACCCTTCGGGGCGAATCGTAGATATCATTGCCCCGGCCAAGATAACAGGGATCGTGATACGTTATGGTCACGCCACCCAGAGCTTCGGGACTAAACACCAGCTTTCCGCTGCTGATCAGCCCATCCAGGAAATCGACATAGCTGATCACCTGGTAACGTCCTCCCAGGTCAGGATACTCATTCTTAAAAATATTGTAGCAATGTGGGCAAATTGTGATGATCTTATTGATCTTATAGCCTTTGAAAAGCTCAATGTTTTGCAACGCCTGCATCTGGTAAAGCATCTCATTGCCTGCCCTGCGGGCAGGATCACCTGTACAGGATTCTTCCTTGCCAAGGACGGCATAATTAACCTCAAGATAAGAAAGGATTTTGACAAAAGCAGCAGCCACTTTTTTGTAACGATCGTCATAAGCGCCTGCACATCCTACCCAAAACAGGTATTCAGGCTGCTCACCACGAGAAAAAAGATCGGCCATTACAGGTACTTCTATTTTTACGGTCTCCATATTGAATGCAACTTGATTGTTTTGGCTTACGATTTCTTAATTTCAATATCTTTAGCCCAAAGGAGGCGGTCTTCAGATGAATACTGCCAGGGCGCACCATTGTTTTCAATGTTGTTGAACACCGCTTTCAATTCACCAGGGGCAGATCCTTCTTCCATCACCAGATAACGGCGCATATCCACAATAAGCGTGGGTTGGTTAATATTGATTGGACACTCCTTGGCACAGGCATTGCAAGTGGTGCAAGCCCAGAGTTCTTCTTCAGAGATATAGTCGCGCAGCAAGGCCTTCTGGTCTATAAAATCCTTACCCTGGCTGATCAGTCCCTTGCCTTTCTCTCGCATGCGCGCACGCAGATCCATCACAATCTTTCGCGGGGAAAGCTTCTTGCCGGTGATGGCTGCAGGGCAAACCGAAGTACAGCGCCCGCATTCCGTGCAGGCCAGTGAGTCAAGGTAATTCTTCCAGCTTACGTCTTCGGCATCCTTTACCCCAAAACGCTCCGGAGCAGCTTCCCCTTCCGCGGAAGCAAATGCGGTTTCAGGATCCATCATCAGCTTCACCTCACGCGTGATACTATCCATATTGGGCAGCTTGGCCAGGGGATCGAGCCGGGAAAGGAACACATTGGGCAACGACATGAAAACATGGAAGTGTTTGCTGTAAGGCAGGAGGTTGGCAAAGAAAAAGATCAACAAAATGTGTGCCCACCAGTGAATTTCGTGGAACAGATGCAGTTGGACGACATTCATCCCCTCCAGCAGCCCTGCCAGGTGCTTGCTGATGGGAAAGACTCCGTGGATGGGTTCATTGCCAGCCACCTTCAAAGCCACATAACCGGCATTCATCCCGATCAAAGTAAGCATCAGCAGGAGAATAATAGACAGGGCTACCTTTGCATCCAGATGTGAGATATATTTCATCTCAATGCCCTCAAAGCGCTTCACATGCAAAAAAAGCCTGCGCCCCAGGAAAATTAGGATGGCAATGACAACCAGCAGGGCGAAAACATCCCCTAAAGCTATGATCAGTTCATAAAGGCCACCCAGCACTTTTAGGGAGCGTTCTGATCCCGTAAGGCCATCAATAACCATTTCAATACTTCCAATGAGAATTACAAGAAAACCCCAGAACACCAAGGCATGCATAAAGCCCGTGAAGGGCTTGCGGAACATCTTCGATTGTCCCATGGCAACCCGCAGGGTCAGCAAGATACGTTTCCTGATATCCCTTACGGGAAAGGCGGGTTTGGTGATCCTGAACAGTTTAATATACCTTGAGGAGGTATAGCCAAATATCCAAATTGTCAGGAGTAAGGCTACTGCAAAAATTATCTGACTGAGCATGGATTGTTTTGGATTTGATGATGAGTGATCTTATGGGCCAGAAAAACCTTGCCCCTGTTAGCACAGGGCCGCCAGGGGCAAGAAAATTGTTATTTATTCCTGAGTTCCTTTACTGCCTCTATAATCTGGGGCAGCACTTTCTGCGCATCGCCCACAATTCCGTATTGCGCAGCCTCAAATATGGGGGCCGATTTATCGTTGTTGATTGCAACAATGTATTTCGAGGAACTGACCCCCGCCAAGTGCTGGGTTGCCCCGGAAATCCCTACAGCAAAATACAGATTGGGAGCTATGATCTTCCCGGTCTGTCCAGTATGCTCTTCATGAGGCCTCCAGCCTTCATCCGACACAGGCCTTGAGCAGGCAGTGGCGGCATTCAAAAGCTCTGCCAATTCCACAATAGGCTGCCAGTTGTCAGGCGACTTCATTCCACGCCCCCCTGATACCACGATCTCGGCATCTGTAAGCAGGATATTGCCTTCCTGCTTCCTGATTTCAATGACCTCGGTCTTCACCTCAAGACCTCCCAAATCGGTCTGGAGGTTTTCAACAGTGATATCAACAGGCTTCTCACCAAGGTCGAACGAGTTTTGCAAGAGGGTGATTATCTTCACTGGTGTGTCAAGCAACAGCTGCGCAAACGCATTACCCGAAAAGACTTTTTTGCTTACAACAAAGGGGTCGGTGCTCAGGGGTAGTTTATTCACGCCTGAACCCAGAGCTGCCTTTAGTCTTACCGATAGTCTGGGCGCAATTGATTTCCCTGCATTGTTACTGGCCAGGATGATTACTTTCGCCCCTTCTTTTTGGGCTAGCTGAGCAATGAGCCCTGAATATGCCTGGCTGTCGAACTGCTTTAACCGCTTGTTATCGGCTGCAATAACCTTTTCAACACCAAATCTTCCCAGTTGTTTCAATTCGCTTTCCTCAACATTTCCAATGGAAACTGCAATCAGTTTGGTGCCCAACATTTCGGCTATCCTGGCACCATATGAAGCCAGCTCAAAGGTGAGTTTCTTGAATTTGCCGTCCCAATTTTCGGCATAGATTAATACTGACATAGGATTGGAAATTTCTTATTGATTTGATTCTAGAATTTTTCTTTTCAATGCATCAAGCATTACAGCAGTTTGGCCTCTTTCTGCAGCAGGGAAATGAGTTCTCCTGCATTGTCGGGGTCGATAAACTTACAGGCGGCCCTAGGCTGCGGAGGCTCAAACCGAATCACTCGGGTAAAGGCTTCTGTTGCGGCAGTTTCAATTACTTGTATGGGCTTGGTACGGGCCTGCATGATCCCTCTCATTGAGGCAATTCTCGGCTCTTTGGCAATACCTTTCTGTACGATGCCGACAAAAGGCGCGAACACGCTTATCACTTCCTTTCCTCCATCAATCTCACGGATGATCAGCGCCTTACCATCCTCCACCTTCAGGCTTGAGATAGCCGAAACAGAGGGAAGTTCGAGCATTTCAGCAAGCATTGAACCCACATTTGATCCGTTGTAATCACTTGATTCAATGCCGCAAAGCACCATGTCGAACTGACCCGCCTTAATCACTTCTGCCAGGCCAGCAGCCACCTGATAAGCATCATTGAATTCGCCATTAACGCGAAAAGCATTGTCAGCACCCATCGCCAGGGCTTTTCTGAGGGTGGGTTCTGAGGCGGTCGTTCCCACGTGGGCAATGCTCACCTGATTCACCCCTGCTGATGCATCATCCTTCAACTCCAGGGCACGGGTTAAAGACAACTCATCCCAGGGATTGATGACCCACTGAACGCCTGCAACATCCAGGCGGGTGTTGTCGTCAGCAAACCTTATCTTAGTCGTCGTGTCGGGCACAACACTGATACAAACAAGAATATTCATGGACGTTTTATTGTTTTGGATTCAAAAAATTCATTCTTCTACAATGCCGCCCGGGTTTTCTTTTCAGGCGTTCAGAAATAATACTTTCAGCAATATCCGGGAAAATCTGTTTCATCCTCCATGGTGAGCCTGCTAGGCTTGGGTGCGTGAAACAGTGCACCTCATCATTTCTCCTTTTTTCCCAAAATAAATTCTTTTTCCCCGGGATCATCAAAGCACTCTCCCTGGCAGGTAAAACAACTGGATATCAAGGTGTCGCTGATGCCCATGGTCGAATATCCACCGTCGTTAAACAGGTTCTGCATCGTCACCTTGCGGGTCAGGTCCGAGAACATCACTATGCAATAATTGGCGCAATCATCAGAAGAGGCATTGCCCAGGGGCGACATGCAGTTGGCGTAGGCATAAAAACTCTTAAAGCCCGAAACGCCTGTTCCAGCTGTGGTAACCGTTGGCGACTGCGAAATGGTGTTCACCCTCACCTTACGCTTTAGCCCGTAATGATAGCCAAAACTGCGGGCAATTGATTCAAGCATGGCTTTGGCTTGAGCCATGTCGCCATACGATGAATAGGTACGCTGGGCTGCAATATAGCTCAGGGCCAAGACACTGCCCCAGTCATTCATGGCATCCATCTTATAGGCTACCTGCAATACCTTGTGAAACGAGATAGCCGAAACATCCAGTGTCTTGTTCATATAATTATAATCCAGGTCGGTGTAATGAAGCCCCTTGCGCACATTGGGCGACATGCCCACTGAGTGCAGCACGAAATCAATCTTTCCCCCAAGGATGCTCATGCTCTCCTGGAACAGGTTCTCTATCTCGTCCACCTGAGTGATGTCGGCCGAGATGACTTCCGCCTTAATCTTTTCGCCCAGTCTGAAGATATCGCCCTTACGCAGCGCAATGGGCGCGTTTGTCAATACTAAATGGGCACCGTGTTCATAAGCCTTCTCTGCCACTTTCCAGGCAATGGAATTTTCATCTAGGGCTCCGAAAATTATACCTCTCTTCCCTTTCAGCAATTGGTTTGACATATCTCTTATTTTTAATTTCTGACTGAATGAATAATAAGTTCGCGGGCGGTTGCCAGCATGACCTCTGTGGGCTTTTCGCCACCCAGCATTTTGGCAATCTCCAGGATGCGGTCCTGATCCTTAATGTTCCTGATCTCGGTTCGGGCACGCCCGCCTTCCACAATTTTATATACCAGCAGGTGGGACTCCCCCCGCGAAGCAATCTGTGGTAGATGGGTAATGGCAATCACCTGCATCTTTTTCGAAATGCTTTCAAGGATGTTGGCTACCCGCGTCGCAGTCTCCCCCGAGATGCCTGCATCAATTTCATCAAAGATGATGGTAGGCAGCAGATTTCTTTTCGAGATCATCGACTTTACGCTAAGCATTAGCCGCGAAAGCTCACCGCCTGATGCCACCCGGGCAATTTCCCTGGGCTCTCCTCCAGGATTGGCACTGAACAAAAATGATATCTGATCCTGACCATTGGGCCCAAGCGATGGCAGCACCTGGTGCGATATCCTGAAACTGGCTCCCGGCATTCCAAGCTGGTGAAGCATCCCGCTTACCCCACTTTCAATTTCCGGAATAGATCCTTTCCGCTTTCGTGAAAGCTCCAGAGCCATCTCCTTCAATTTCTTTTCCATTGTGGCGGCTTCTTCCCGCTGCTGTTTGATTTCCTCCTCCAGCGAATCAATGGCCTGTATCTTTTCAAGGTAATCCTCGCGGATCCTGACCAATTCCTCCATTTGGGTGGCGTTGTGCTTCAGAAGTAGTTTGTTAAGCAAATCAATGCGCTGTTCCAGATCAAGGCTGCGCGCAGGATCATGTACCACGCCTTCTGTCTGGTCTTCCAACTCGGCCTTGAGGTCCTTCACCTCTATTTGAACCGACTCAAAACGGCTGAGCAATTGCCGGTAGTTTTCATTCCAATGAGCAAGAGGCTTTAGCAATTGGAGAATCTCATTCAGGCTCCCAAGCACATTGGCCTCAGAGTCCTCAAGAACAAACATGGCCTTCTCAAGGTTGTACCTGATCTCCTCCGAATGGTGAATCACCTGAAGTTCCCCTTCCAGACGCTCATATTCCAAGGGATCCAGCCTGGCCTTTTCCAGTTCTTCATACTGAAAGCGGAAATAGTCAAGGTCAGCCCGTGACCGCTTTTCGCGCTGCTCCATCTCTTCCAGCTGGGCCAGGCGCTGCTGCCATTTCCTGTAGCCCTGCCGGAAAGCTCCAACCGCTTCATAATGACGGGCAAAACTGTCCACCACATCAAACTGGAATGAAGACTCACCCAGCAGCAGGGTCTGGTGTTGCGAGTGGATGTCGATCAGGCGTTCAGCCATTTCCTTCATCACCCCGAGGTTTACGGGCGTATCGTTGATGAAGGCCCTGGACTTCCCCTGGGGGGTGATTTCACGGCGGAAACAACTAAGCTCGTCATAGTCGAGTTGGTGTTTCTCAAAAAGATCATGAAGCGAAAGGCTCGATAGGTCAAAAATTCCTTCCACAATGCATTTGCGGTCGGAGTGCATCAGCACCTGGATATCGGCACGCTGGCCCAGGATCAGTGCCAGGGCCCCCAGCATGATGCTTTTCCCGGCACCCGTCTCCCCTGTAATCACCGTAAAGCCTTCACCAAAGTTCAGGTCCAGTTTCTCGATCAGGGCATAATTTTCTACCAGCAGATGCTTTAACATACAGGAAAAAATTAACGGCCCAAAGTTAAGAAACTTTAGCAAACCAAAAAGAAAACTTTAAGCAGACGTTTAACGGATTTCAGCTTCTGTACCCTGAGTCATCCTTCGATATTTCGAGCTGTTGGCAGGATCAATTTCGGTAAGTATTTGTATTGCCTTATTCTTATCCATGGGATTGGCCTCTGTAAACAAATTCACCATTTCATCGCTCTTGGCGGTCATGACCAACTGCATCAGGAAACTCCCGGGGCGCTCACGGTGGGCGCGTTGCAGCATCTCGAGGGCAGTAATCACCTCTGCACGACCAGTCTCCATATTCTCAGTCATGCGGTCAAAACCCAAACGGTGATAAGTATACATTGCCTCGCGAATGGGGCGATAGGTGGTGTTGAAAATATTCTCCATCAGCCAATAACGGTTGCGTTGGCTTTCATATGACTTCCAGCCACGTTCCTGCGCATTCTGGGCCAGGTTAACAATGTTCTGTGCCCGTTCAAAATATGGATTGCCCCCATAGGGAGCAAAGCTGTCGAAGTCGAAGCCCAGAATAACATATACATAAAAAGCCACCAGCGAGGTCAGGTTCGTGGTAAAGGTATTGTCGGCATATTCCAGGGGCTGGTTTTCAAGATAACGGAAATGCACATCACGGTCCTGGTGATTAAACAGGGGCGAATCGTAGGAAGTATTAAAAACGGGGCGCCTCGACTGGATCTGTATTGTGCCTTTGTATTCATCACCCAAGCGCTCGTTGATGGTGATCATGATGGAGGCCTCAATCCGTTCCTGAGTGTTGAATTGATATTGAGTCCAGTTGCGCTGGTTCACAAACTCATACAGGTCGGCTTGCAGGGTCTGCATGATCAGCCTGTCGGTCTCAGGCAGACCAGGCGTGCTGATCGACACCATGCAGTTCATTTCCTGCGCCCTCAACGGAAGAGAGGAAAAACCAATAAAAAAAACTACGACCAGGATCAGTATTCTTTTCATGCGCATTTTATTTTGCTTCTCTTCTTGGTCTTTCCCTTTGAAATGTGAGCAGACCATTGCAGGGGTTTGAATTAAAACGAAAAAATCCTTACATATTATGAGCATCAGCACAAATTTCGGGTTTTTTCACCTCTTTTGCTTTCATAAAGATAAAAAAAACCTGCCCAACCGGAATACGGGGACAGGCAGGTTTTTTTTCAGAAAAATTTATTTCTTGGGTTCCTCTTCTGGGATCCTGAAATAAATATTGTTGTCCTGATATTCGCTCACGGCAATAAGCGAAGGCTTAGGCAACTGCTCATAATACCGTGCAATCTCGATCTGTTCCCTGTTCTCAAATATTTCCTCCAGGTTGTCAGTCGACGAGGCGAACTCTTCCAGCTTGCTGTTGAGTTCTTCTTTCATCTCAAGGCCTATCTGGTTTGCACGTTTGGAAATAATAACCACCGACTGGTAAATGTTACCGGTATCCTTGTCAAACTGCCTCAGGTCGCGGGTAACCGTTGTGCTTTCCGCTTTTGATTTCTTGTAATCCATGTTCCGTTTAATTGTTTTCCGTTATTTCTACATTTGGGATCAGGCGGGCTATCTCTGCCCTGGCGATATCCCTGAGCCTGGACGATTGACCCAAGTATGGGCTCTCGGGAAAACGCCTTTCCAGTCGCTGGTGGGCAGCAATGACTTCATTGTACCTTTCCACCTGCTTCTGGTCAATACTATTCCTTGCATATTCGTAGTTTGCCCTGACAATATTAAACAAGGCCTCTTCACGGTATTTTGTGTCGGGGTAATCCCTGATCAACACATTGAATGTGGTAACCGAGGCCACATAATCCATCAGGTCGAAATACAATTTACCCTGATCAAAAACTTTCTTCTCCTGCTTATCCCTCAGCTCGTCGATCAGCCTGTTGGCCTCCTCCACCCTTTCACTCGATGGATATCGGTTGATGAAGATCTGAAACTCACTGATGGCTTCACGCGTAGTGGACTGGTCGAGGCTCGGACGGGGCGAATCCAGGTATTTGCAATAGGCTGCAAGAAACAGGAACTCCTCCGCATGTTCGTTCATGGGATAGGCCTGGGTAAAAGTGCGGAAGTAATGGCTGGCCATCACATAATCGCGCACCTTATAATGCGCCATGGCATAATAGTAATTGATCTCCTCGGCCCTCTGGGTCCCCCTAAAGGCAGGGATCACATCCGTAAACAGCCCGATGGAACGATGATAATCCTCTTTTTCGTAATATTCAATGGCCTTCTGAAGCTTCAGGTCGTTATCCGTACTTTTCAGCAACTTCTGATACTTGCTGCAGGAGGTACCCAAAAGCAACATAACCATGATCACAAAAACAGGGCGATTTCCTATGTTTTTTAACATGAATCTATTGCAGGATTAAGGTTTCAGGCGCAAAGAACGCAAATTTGCCCGAACAATTTGCAAAGGTAACATTTTTTAACGTATAACCATATTTTTTCTGATCCCCCCTGAACATAATTTGCTAAAAATATGCAGCCTCAAAATGAAAGCCGCTCCCTCAGGCTTCCGTACCCGCTCTTGCTTACTGCGACCTTGCGGCCGTTCTTCAAAATGGCCAAATAGGCATCCTTAGAATAGGGCTCAATTTTCTGAATGGCATCCAGGCGCACAATATAGCTGCGATGCACCCTTACAAAAAAAGCAGGGTCAAGATGATCCTCAAAATATTTCAGGGTTTTCTTCTTCAGAAACTCTTCCCCGCATGTAGCAATCAGCACATAGTCGTCCTGGGCCTCCAGGCAATAAATGTCTTCTTCGGCAATCACCTGTATTCCCTCGCCCGAGCGCAGCACGATCCGGTCAAGGAAGGCCCCCTCTTCCATGCGGTTGTTCAGCGCCTTACTTAGCTCTTCACGCTTGCCGTTGCCCGCATCAAGGCTTTGCAATGCCTTCTGCACAGCTACGCGGAAACGCCCGGCCATAACAGGCTTTAGCAGGTAATCGAGGGCGTTGTACTCAAAAGCCTTCAGGGCATACTGATCATAAGCCGTGGTAAAGATCACCAACGGCAGGTTTTCCTCATCCACCAGTTCAAGCATCTCAAAACCATCGATGCGGGGCATCTGGATGTCGAGAAAGATCAGTTCGGGCTTCAGGCGATTGATCGCTTTCAGGCCCTCAAAACCATCCCCATACTCACCCGCAAGTTCAATCTGCTCAAATTCTTTAAGGAACTCCTTCAGCAGGTCGCGGGCAGGCTGTTCATCTTCAATAATCAGGGCTTTGTAACTTTTCATAATAATTCTTAACAGGCAGGCTCAGGCTGGCCGAGAACACCCCCTGTTCTGCCCTGATGGTCAATAAATTCCCGTTTCCGAATATCAACCTCAACCGGTTGCGGATGTTCTCCAGCCCAATTCCTTCCGACCTGAAACGGGCAAATTGCGCGTCGTAGGCATTGCTTACCCTCAACTTCACATCTCCCCCCGCCTGCTCCACCGAAAAATGGATATTCACAGGCTCCGCGCTTTTCTGAACCCCATGCTTCACTGCGTTCTCAAACAGGGGCTGCAGAATCATTACAGGGAGGCTTTGCCCTCGCAAGCCAGGGTCAATTTCGAAGGTATAGCCCAACTTCTCCCCAAACCTGACCTTCTCAATTTGCAGGTACGACTCAATGTTTTCCAGCTCTTTCTCCAGCGGGGCCATTTGCATGGCATCCTGTTTCAAGGCATAACGCAGGAAGTCCGACAGGCGAATCACCATCTCACGAGCCTTGTCAGGGGCCGTCAATGTCAGGCTGCTGATCGAATTCAGGCTGTTGTATATAAAATGTGGATTCAACTGGTTTTTCAAAGCCTGCAGTTCGGTGCGCTGCACAAGGTCCTTCAACTGGTTTTCGCGCTCAAGGGCTTCGCGGCTATAACGGATCAGGTAAAAATTATAAAACATCAGGTTGATCAGGATGGCGAATACATAACCCACCAGGGCACGGATCCACAGGCTTTTCCTTATAAAGTCAACATAGCCTTGCGTGAAAGAGGTACAGAGGCAGGTCAGGGTAAGGCAGAAATAAACCCAAGCCCCCAACAGGAACAAGGCAGCAATGAGCGAGGTAAGCAGTTTCTCGGGGCTTTTTTCCGAGTAGCCCCCCGAAAACCGCACCACGTACCATAATGCCAGGAAAATGACAAAAAACGAAAGGGCACTGCACAGGCTGTCCACCAGGATTACCTGCCAGCCCCAGTCGGTAACCTTATCCAAAACCAGGAAAAGGCCTGCGGTTGCTATCAACCACAGGCCAAGATAGTAAGCCAGAAATCGTTTGTCGTTCAGGATAAAGTCCTTCATCGGGCTTAGGCTAATTTGATTTCACCACCCCCAAACAACACCACTCCCTTGATGGTAAGCACTTTGTTGGGATCGCTTACCAGGTGGGGGTTCCGTTTGGAGCGCTCATCCGAGAAGCCACCGAAAATTGCTGTAGCTTCCACTTTTAGGGTCCAGTCTTCAGGAACAAAAAGGGTGCAACCCCCAAAGATGCAGGTCACGTCCAGGATGTTCTCGCCTGGTGCAAGGGAAGCGTTCCTGAAGTTCAGCTCAGAGCCGCCAAAAATGCAGGTCACTTGTCCCCCGCGAAAGGCTTCGGCAGTAATGAATTTATCGCCTCCGCTGAATACGTTGACATCATCCACCACATTCCCCTTATCTTCTGCCGACCCGTGGATACGGCTCCTTCTGATGGGGGAACGGGGAAACAACATGGAGATACCGATCAGCACCAGCACGGCAGGGATCAGGACCTTCATCATAAACACCCAGTCAAGGTTGAAATGATTCCTTGCCAGGAAAAATGCCCCAATACCGAACATGATCACCCCTGTAGACCGGTTTTTTTCGCTGACCATCAATAGGATACCCAGGAAGATCAGGATCAGCGGCCAGGAAAAGATAAGGTGTGGCAGGTAAAAGCCAAAAATGGGGATTTTAAAAATGCTGATAAGCAAGGTTGCACCCAGTGCAATGAAAATAATGCCGATCAGTGCGCGTCTTTTGTTTGAAGGTTCCATGATTGCATTTTTTTTGTGAGACACCTATAAATATGCAACAAAATTAGCCCTGCCCCAAAAACCCTGCAATAGCCTATCGGTCAATGGCCCCCACAGGTCGGTAAATGCCCCCTTACAGCCTGCCGGTATCCTCCAGGTCGCTGATGTGCAGGTTGAGGGCCTTCACGCTGATATTGATCTCCCAGATGCTAATGCCCAGGCTGATAATGAGCAGCACCAGGGCTATGCCGAAAATGATCTCGGCCACCACCTGCCACTCAATATACACCAGGAACATACAGGCCACACAAAGCAGGAGGCTGGCCAGACCATAGATCTGCATCGAGCGGATCAGGTTGATGCGCTTCTTCAGGTTGGCAATCTGCCCGAACAGGATCTGGCTGGGGCTCTCCTTGTACCGCGCGTGAAGGCTGCGCACCAGGTTGGCAATGGCCAGAAAACGGTTGGTGTAGGCCAGCAGCAACAATGAAATGGCCGAAAACAACAGGGCAGGCGTTGTGAGCGTCAGGGTTTCCATAGGTAAGAAGATTTTCTTTAGGTTGCTCCTTTTCCTTTGTCCTTTCAAAAATAAGGAAACCTGAAAGATTTTCAAACGCATTCCTTCAACATTTCGCTTTGGCGTGATGAAGGCTTTTTTGTAACAAATCTGACCTTCACCCCTCCCCGTCTTTTTCCAATTGCTGGTCCCAGGAAAAACTATTCCACAGTATAGGTTTATACGGAGTTTATACGGTTTTAATTGGTTAAACTCCGTATTAACTCCGTATTAACCCTGGATATGATAATTACTTACTATTGATTTACAGACAATTAATCCTATTTTAAAAAGCCAAAAAGGGATACGAAAAAAAAACGCGGACTTGGTTTAAGGCAGAAATTTCCGGCAGACATCATGCTCTGTTTGCATAGGAAATTGAATGCTGACAAGGGTTTTCAGGTTTAGTCACAGATCAAAGCGTTAGAAATACAAACGACTGTTTAATATTTTAAAAAAAAGATTGAACACAAAGAACTTTTTCCGGCAAATTTTGTTAGGTTTTCAATTACAAAAAATAAACAAAAAAATCATATGTTTAGGAAAATTTCTGTCATTTTTGTGCTGCTCTTTTCGGGGGTTATGGCCATAGGGCAGCAGGGAACCATTCGCGGGCGAGTATTTAACCAAGACACCAACGAACCCCTGCCCTTTACCAATCTTATTATATATGGTACGAATATTGGCAGTACCAGTGACCTTGACGGGAACTTCCTGTTTACGGGGGTTGAACCTGGCTTTTTCAGGTTGGCGGTCAGTTCGGTAGGCTTTGAAGCCAAGGTCACGGAGGAGTTCATGGTGAGCAACTCAAGGGCTGCGTTCATTGAGATCCCTTTGAAGGAAATCAAGGTTCAGCTTGAGACTGTAGAGGTGCGTGCCTCCCCCTTTCAGCGCAAAGAGGAAAGCCCCGTATCCTTGCGTCGGATTGGCATTAAGGAAATTGAGCGCAGCCCGGGCAGCAACCGCGACATCTCCAAAGTCATTCAATCCCTTCCCGGGGTGGCCCTCACCCCTGCCTTCCGAAACGACGTGATCATTCGTGGCGGCGGGCCCAGCGAGAACCGCTTTTTCCTGGATGGCATTGAAATTCCCACCATCAATCACTTCAGCACCCAGGGGGCCAGTGGTGGCCCCCTGGGCATGATCAACGTCGATTTCATCCGTGAGGTGGAAATGTATTCGGGGGCCTTCCCTGCCAGCCGTGGCAATGCTTTGAGTTCGGTGTTCGAGTTCCGGCAAATCAACGGCAACCGCGACCGCATGAACCTGCGCGGCACCATTGGCGCAAGCGACCTGGCATTGTCAATCGACGGCCCCCTGACGGAAAACACATCGATCGTGGCCTCGGCAAGGCGGTCCTACCTTCAGTTCCTCTTTACCTTACTGGGCCTTCCCTTCCTGCCTACCTACAACGATTTCCAGTTTAAGACCAACACCCGTGTGGGCGAACGCTCGGAAATAAACGTAATCGGGCTGGGGGCCATCGACCAGTTTACCCTGAATCTTGATGCAAACGAGACTGAAGATCAGCGTATCCTGCTGGAATCACTGCCCGTAAACGAGCAATGGAATTACGCCCTGGGCGCCACTTACCGTCATTTCCGTTCCAACGGCTCTGACCTTTTTGTGCTGAGCCGCAACATGCTCCGCAATACGGCTTTCAAATATCCGGGCAACGATGAAAGCCTGCCCAGGAGCCTTGATTACTTATCGGATGAGATTGAAAACAAGGCACGCTTTGAGCGCACCACAAGCCTCAACCAATACAGGGTAAGCTGGGGCCTGGGCGGAGAGTACGCTAAATTCTCGGGCGATATCTCACAAAATCTGTTTCTCAACAATCAGTTGATCCAAGTGAAAAACCAGACCGCCTACGACCTCTTTAAATGGGGTGTTTTCGGGCAGGTGACCCGCAGTTTTGCAGAAAACCGCCTGAGCCTTTCTCTGGGGTTGCGCAGCGATGCCAACAACTATTCGGCCAGTATGTCGAACCTCATCGACCAAATCTCTCCCCGTTTCTCGGCATCTTACCAGCTGAAGGAAAACTTCTACCTCAACGCGAATGTGGGCCGATATTTCCAGATGCCTGCCTATATTACCCTGGGCTATCGCAATCCCAATGGTGTGATGGTAAATAAAACCAACGACCTGCGCTACATTTCGGTAGACCACCTGGTGGGTGGCGTGGAATGGCTCCCCAACAGGGCCAGCAAACTAACCATCGAAGGGTTTTATAAAATGTATGACCAATATCCCTTCTCTGTCCGTGATTCGGTGGCTCTGGGAAGCCAGTCGAGTGACTTTGGCGTGTTTGGCGATGAGGAAGTGCTTTCCATTGGCAAAGGGCGCTCCTTTGGAACGGAATTGTATTACCGTACGGAAAACCTGGCGAAATTTAATCTTACACTTTCTTATACCTTCGTCCGGAGTGAATTTCAGGATAATCAAGGGGCATATGTACCCGCGAAGTGGGACAACCGCCACATCCTGGTCTTTACAGCCTTGAGGCCTTTGCCCCGCAACTGGGAAGTCGGCCTGAAATGGCGTTTCTCGGGCGGAGCACCCTACACCCCCTACGACCTCGAGCTGTCGAGTATAAGGGATGCCTGGGATGCCCAAAACGGCCCTTACTTCGACTATTCAAGGTTTCACCAAAACCGCCTGGGTAGCTTCCATCAGCTTGACTTGAGGGTTGATAAGCAGTTCTTCCTCAATAAATGGTCGCTGATGGCCTACCTGGATATCCAGAACATTTATAACTTCGAGTCGGAATTGCCCGAAAATGTGACCCGCCTGGAAGATGAAAACGGAAACCCCATTGTCATTACCGACGGGAATGGGGTAGAGCGTTACCAGCTGAAGACCCTGAAAAATCTTACAGGTACCGTTCTGCCATCCATTGGGATTATTTTTGAATTTTAATCCGGAAGCACTATGAAAGTATCAAGCAAAAAAAGAAAAATTACGAGGCAAGCAAGAAAACGGTTTTTCATGCGGATCATCCCCATCGCCTTATTCCTTGCTGGGGCAAGCCCTGCAGCACATGCCCTTGACCAAAATCCCTGGTGGAAGCGCGTGCGTACTCCTGAGCCTGTGGAGGTGATCGTCACAACGGTAAACCTTGGGGGCCAGCCCCTGGATATGGTGTTTGAAAAGGGTCCCAGACACAACCATCCCCTGATGGCCATTTGGGTGGAAGACCTTCAAGGTAAATACATACAAACCCTTTACGTTGCCCAATCGATTGCTAAGGGCGTTTATCTCCACGGCGATCCTTCCACGGGCCGATGGTTGCCCGGCCCCGTCCGCAGGCCTGCCACACTGCCCTACTGGAGCCATAAGCGCGGCATACAGGCTGAAGATGGACTGTTTATCCCTTCTCAAGCCCATCCGATGGCGGACGCGCTGACAGGGCCCACCCCAAAAGGGAATTTCGTGCTTCAAACACAGGTGCCCGAATTGAGCCCGCGCAAATTCAGGGTCCTGATGGAGATCAACCAGCCTTGGGATTGGAACCAGCACTGGTACAATGCCCGTTTCCCCGGCGACAGGGAATACATGACTTCAGCACAACCTGCACTGGTGTATGAGGCCCTGATCGACTTAGACTCAGGGACTTCCGAAATTGAAATGAAAGCCATCGGACACAGTCATTGGTCGGGCAGAAATGGCGAATTATTTAAAGATTTAAGTACTTTAACGACTGCTTTAAATATTTCTGAAAGAGTCTATATTAAAATACCGGAAAAAAAATAAAAATGTATTTTTTCAAAAATAGAGTAAAAAATGGGGGTAAAACACTCCCATTTTTTTTTGTGATTTAGACTTTATTCTCAGTTTTTGCTTTATTCACCCTGTTTATTAAAAAAAAACAAACAATTATATTTATTTAATATTTATTTATATATTTTTTTAGTTTTTATTATATTATTTATATCTTTAAAGTATTATTTATTTATTTTAAAATTATTTTTTGATAATATTTTTATTGTATGTAATCCCATTATTAAAGGTCAGAACGAGCAAAATTGCCGCGAAAAATTCAATAAATACCCAAAATAAGTTAAATAATTATATAAGGGATATTACGGAATTTACCTTAAATTTTTACTAGGAAATATTTAAGGAAAATCCCTTATTGATGTAAGCCTAGACTTGTTGTAATTTTCGTGAAATAATTGGTGTTTTTTTCGTCCTATTAAGCAAATTCACCAATAAAAGTTATGGCTGGTATCAAAATAATACCTTGCAACATGAAAAAATTAATACAAAATTGCTTATTCAAATGTTTAACTAAATAATTTGTCTATGGAGTACCTCCCAGGAAGAAAAAACCAAATGATTCACGAACCTTTAAAACTCAAGTGATCTTAAACTAAAAAGTATCAAATGAAAAAGATGTACATTAACCTAAGAGGACGATGTAGCAGTTTGCTGATGTTCTTTATCGTTATGTCGCTTTCCATTGCGGTTTCCGCGCAGGAAATACAACTGGTGGCACCAGGAACGACAGGCAATAATTTTTCGGTAGCAAATGAATGCTCTAGCATCGATCCCTCCTTTCCGGAGGGAATTACCCCGGCCTTTACACCGGGAAATCCTCCGCTGTGCCCGGGTGGTTTCAAACTGGACCCCCCTATGTCAGGGACTTTTCAGCTAAATGGTGGTACCATTACCATTGATATTAGCCTGACAAGTTGCGGACAGGTTTTCAGTTGGAGCGTTTCGCCCGGCATTGAAATTCATGAAATAATCGTAAAAGGCGGACCCAATGCTAACACTTACGATTATTCAGGTTTGATGATCCCTCCGATGCAGGATGGGAACCTCCATGCACCCCTTAATCCTAACGGGATGTATGCCGGTCTGAGCCACATGAATTTCTGTTACACCTACGTGCCCCCACTCGAGTGCTCAGTCATGATTGACCATCATGTCACATGTTACGGAGGCAACGATGGACAGGCCACGGTTACTGCCGTTAACGGCACTCCCCCTTACTCCTACTTATGGAGTGACGGACAAACCACCCAAACTGCCACCAACCTGGCAGCAGGGTACTATTCTGTTGTTGTTACCGATGTAAATGGGAAAACAACAGAATGCTCAGCTACCATTGAGCAACCTGAGTTTAAGCCCATATATGTAAATGCAGAAGACCAAATGGCAGGCCCCTGCATCAGTGCAGAAGACCTTGACATGGCCTTCCATAACTGGATTCAATCCATAACAGTTACTGGCGGAACCCCACCCCTTACCATTACCTATATGGTAAATGGCATGGTGGTTGAAAACCTTAGCGGGCTGACAGCTCCTGATGCTTGTGGTGGTTCAGTTATTGTTGAAGTGGATGTCATTGACGCTTGTGAAGTCACAGCAGAAGGATCTGCAAGCTTTGCGGTAGCAGAAGCTCCTCCGATGGTGTTCACCCTGATTGAAAACATTCAAGCCGAGGCCTGCTTATCCCAGGCTGAAGTGGATGCTGCTTATGCTGCTTGGCATGAGGCACTTAGTTTCAGTGGAGGATGCGGACTCAATCCCGTGATTACCATTCCACCTGCTCCTGATTTTTGCGGGGGAAGCGCAACGGTAAACTGGAATGTTTCCAGTGACTGTGAAGATCCAATTATAGGATCTGCCACCTTCTTTTTACCTGACGCTCCCGATGTGGAACTCATTACTCCAAGCAACCTCACAACGGATGCTTGCATGGATCAGACAGACATTGATGCAGCCTTTGCATTGTGGCTGGCGGAAGCTTCTGTCACAGGTGGCTGCAATGCTATGTTAAGCATAAATCCTTTGAACCCTGTTGCACCTGATGCTTGCGGCGGTGAAATAACAGTGACCTGGACAGTAACCAGCGCCTGTGAAGAGGATGTTGTGAATTCTGCTACCTTCACCGTTCCTTACGATGATGAAGCACCCGTTATTGCTGAGTTTAATGACATCATGCTTGAAGGATGCAACACTCCCTGGCCTGATGCTCCCACCACGACGTGGACAGACAATTGCAGCGATGGCGGAACCATTACCGGCGTTGCCGGCGAAGTGATGACCGATGGCTGCTACCAGTACATTGATTATGCCTTTAATGTAACCGATGACTGCGGTAATGACGCAGAAGAGGTTATTGTAAGGGTAACCCGCATGTACGACGAGACTCCTCCTGTGATCGCTGAGCTGGATGACATTATGCTTGAAGGATGTAACACTCCCTGGCCCGATGCTCCCACTACGACCTGGACAGACAACTGCAGCGATGGCGGAACCATTACCGGCGTTGCCGGTGAAGTGATGACCGACGGCTGTTACCAGACCCTGGTTTATACTTTCAACGTAACCGATGACTGCGGCAATGAAGCCGAAGAGGTCTATGTCACCGTTAACCGCATGTACGACGTGACTGCTGCCGAGATTGCTGAGCTGGATGACATCATGCTTGAGGGTTGCAATACACAATGGCCCGATGCTCCCACTACGACCTGGACAGACAACTGCAGCGAGGGCGGAACCATTACCGGCGTTGCCGGCGAAGTGATGACTGATGGCTGCTACCAATACATTGACTATGCCTTTAATGTAACCGATGACTGCGGTAATGCCGCAGAAGAGGTAGTTGTAAGGGTAACTCGCATGTACGACGTGACTGCTCCCGAGATCGCTGAGCTGGATGACATCATGCTTGAGGGTTGCAATACCCCATGGCCCGATGCTCCCACTACGACCTGGACAGACAACTGCAGCGAGGGCGGAACCATTACCGGCGTTGCCGGCGAAGTGATGAC
>JAAYLH010000017.1 GCA_012521995.1 Bacteroidales bacterium
GCCAGCGAGATGCTTTTGAAAGAGGCCGGGTTTGATCTCCAGCAATTTAAAGGTATGAATGAAGCAGATTCAAAGGCTTACCTGGAGGAAACCAAAGGACTTATCCCTGAAAACCTGGAATTGCTTGCAGATTTGTTCTATGAGCTCAGTCAGGGCGAAACCGGGGACTTTCAAAAGACTTGCCTCAACAAAGCCCTGCTTATCCTGGAACACTGCAACCAGCAAGACAAGACTTTTTCCTTTAGGAGAGAGGAAAAGTTGAGTAATATCAAAACAGCCATTGAAGGATTCAGCGGATAGGCAAACCCGGATAATCGAAAAAGCAGGCAAGACAAGCAGAAAAATGGTCGTTGCAGAATAAGGATGTTCAGAAGGAAACCTTAACAAAGATCTTTATACCAATCATTCAGGATAGCAGCGACCTTTTTCCCGTGAGAGTTGTCTGTATCGCCAAAAAAGATGTTCCTCCATTGCAGCCTTTCAGATCGCTTCAAAGAAGGGTTTTCCTGGTATTGAAGGATTGCCGGCTCGAGCTCATCAAGTTTATCGATTTGCAGGGATATGTCGCTGATCATCCGGCTGATATCCGGGGTGAGCCGCCGGCCCGTTTCCACGCGGAAGGTAATGATGGGTTTGTTGAGGGCACAAAACTCGGCCAGGACGGAGCTTGTATCGCCAATGAGAACGTCGGCAGCCAGCATTGCCGCAGGCAGTTCTACAGGGCCGGCCAGAAAGATCCCGGGTACAGCCCTGAGCTTGCTGACAATGTTTTCCGACATCATCGGGTGGAGGCTAACCAGAAGGTTAAACCTCTCCTCTAAGGCAGGTAGGGCGTCAATCCATTGATGGACGGCACTCATCCCCGACCGGTCCCAGGTAGCGGTAAGCAAGAGGGTTTGTTTCTTCTCATCAAAGCCCGTTTGCTTCTTTATTTCCTGAACCAAAGCCAGGGTCTTTGGATCCGCAAAAGCATCCAGGCGGGGATAACCGCCTGCGACCCCTACTCTTACTCCCTGCTTCTCAGCCATTCTAACTTCATTTTCGGAGATAAAAACAAAAAGGTCGAAGGCATTGAATTTCTCCGGGCGGATCATTTTCTTAAAGAAATGCGGGCCGTGCTTCAAGCCGACCTTGCGGACGGCCCTGATGGGGAAACGGTGGAGGGCGTGCCTGGCCATAATGACGGCAGCCGGAAATACGGGCCAGGTTCTTACCTTGATGCCTTTTTCAGCCAGTGCTGAAGCAACCTTCCGGTTTCGGGCCACCAGTAAAAATGGAAATTTCAGGTGGGGAAGAAGGTGCTCAATATTTGCGTAGTCGTGCTCATAATCAAGGTAAAAGGCCACGCCACCCGGTCCGCGCAGTAGCCGCAGCAAATGCCACCAGAGCCAGTAGGGAAACTTGATCAGCAATCCGGATGCCACCATAAATCCAAATGTTTATCTGCCATTTTTTCTTTTGTTAACCAACCGCTGAATCAGGAATTGTTCCAGTTCGGCCATACGGGCTTCTTTGTTAAACTGCATCCTGACGAAAGTCCTTGCTGCCTCGCCCATAGCCTTCATTCGTGTGGGCTGTTGCAAGGCGCTGATCACAGCACGGGCAATGGCCTCAGGGTCAGCAGGGGGGATCAGCAGGGCGTGCTGTCCCCTATTGCTGAGTTCGTCGGCTCCATCCACACGGGTCATAACAACAGGTTTGCCATAAGCCATGGCTTCCATCGGGGCATTGGGCATCCCTTCGTAAAGGGAAGGATGGACAAACAAATCGCAGGCCTTGTAATAGGAAACAGGCTGGAGAATATATCCGGCAAAATGGATGGAATGCTCCACCCCTTTCTCTTTGGCATATTGCCGGAGCTTCTCAAGGTCCTTTCCATCCCCAATAAGGTAAAACAGCAATTCTGGACAAGCCTTATGAATGGACGGCAAGGCATCGAGCAGGTGGAAATATCCCTTGTCGGCCATGGCCCTGCCCACACAAAGGGCAATGGTGCGTCCGGGGAATTCCTTTGAAAAGTCGTAGGCAGCTACTTCATCGTCCAGCTGAATCCCGTTATAGATCACCTTAATAAAGTCATCATTTCCAAGCCCAATGCGATCATAGGCTTTCCTGATGGTGTCGGTATTGGTCACCACGCCGTCCACAAACCAACGTGCACGCAGCTTGATCTTCCAGACATTTTTGGAGGGTGGAGAACTGGCTCTGCGGATAATAGCGGGTTTTCCTCCCCAACGGGCAGCCAGGCCTGCAAGGGTAAGTTCACGGCCCATACATACCAGCAAATCAATCTTTTCCCGGCGCAGAAAACGCGACAGGGCAAAGGCTTTTACCGGGAGATTGAACAGATTACTGGTGAATGGAAGGGTGTCCAGTCTTTTTGCTTCAGCTTCATTGAGCAGGACGCCCCCCTTGCCTCCGGCAACGAAAACCTTGTGTCCACGATCGCGCAAGGCTGCAGCGGCGTTGACCACCCAGCGTTCGCCACCACCAAACTTCTTCCTGCCTATTACACGGATAAACAATATGCGCATAAATGGTGCTGCTTTTCAAAGAAACCAGGGGTGGAATCTTTGCAAGGATAAAAGTAATAAAATGTTTTGAAGTGCAGGAATCAGCCCTTCAGGATAAGCGCGCTGCTTCAGCTGAAAGCCCGGGCAAAGGGCTGTTATTTAAGGTATTCGACCAGGGTATTGGCAACCAAGTTTTCAAGGTGAGGCTTATCCTCCACGAAGGTCCAGTTCTCATTGGGAAGGGCCTTGAAATAACCATCCGATCTGGCTACCACGCTCATGCCAAAATGCAGGGCCTGAAATTCTCCCACAAAGTACTGCGTGCCGTTAAAAAGGATGTCGAGCGAGAGGAATGGGGTATCGAACATACGGTAAACCGAGCGGGCATATTCGAGGAGCGCAGGATCGGGGGTTTTGCTGAAGCTGAACTTCTTGGTACCGCTGGCGCGGAAGTCACCTTTTTTCACCGAACGCTTCATTACATAATAACGATCGCAGGCCACCAGCACCCTGTAGTCAAAATCGAGCCCGGGGACATATTCCTGGAGGATGAAGTTTTGTTCGTGCTTCAGGTACTCGCGATATTCCAGATAATCCTGACGGTCGGAATAATCAGGATAATCAATGAATTTCTTCTTTCTTAGATATTTCCTGCGAAACAGATCAAGTTTCCTGCGCAATCCAAGCTTTTTACCCAGGAGCTTCGTTTGTTTGAGGAATTCGGGGTAATTGCGGATGAGCACAACCCCTTTGCCATTGGTCCCCTGGGTGGTCTTCAGCACCACCGGATATTTAAGGCTTTCAGCATTCACTTCATCTCCTGAGGTGTGATACTGTGCGACAAGGCCGTTGAGCCCAATTGTTTTTTTGAATATTTCCTGATACCCTTTGTTTTCATGACACTTCAGCAGGTCGTAGGAAGGAATGACGCGGTTGTTTTTCGAAAGGTGGTAGACGATATCATTGATATATTGGCGATAATTGTCCTTCTGGGAAAAGGCATAGAAGATGGTTCGGCCTTTCAGGTCCACTGCTTGATTAACCACCTGGTGAAAGTCGTGTTGTTCCACTTTCCAGCCATGTCCGGCAAGAAGTGCGGCAATTTGATCCACATCAAGGCTTGACCAGGGCTTACGGGTCTGGCCAAAAAACTTGTTACGGCTGGTCAGGATGACGATATCGCGGTTCACGCTAATTTAAACACTTAAAATTCAAAAAAAGTATGGGCAAAAGCTCAGGGAAGCGGGGAGGGATTTGCTTCAAAAAGAGAAGCGGCCTTCAGTATACTGCTGTTTTCAAGCACAATAACCCAATCCCTGAATTATTGAACACAAAAGTAGTAATAGAATTTACACATAAAATAATTTGGATACTTAAATAATAATTAAAAGAAAAAAAGCCGAAAGCTAGGGTTTTTCGGCTTGCGGACAAGATTAAATGCCCTTATTCAGGTTTGCGGACTGAAAACAGGATCTTTTGCCCTTTCAACCTGGCAATGACTGTGTTATTTCGGAGGTCTTTTGCCAGGAGCTCACTGTCTTCTATCTGATAATCACTGTATCGGTTACTGCCACCAAGGTGTTCAGAGAAGGAGAGGAATACCTTTTGGGCAGTATAATCGTCGGGGTAATTCAGTATGATCTCACGACTGTCGTCCCTTGTAATGGCAAGGGCTTCAGTTACCTTTAAGATATTGCCATGGCCGAAGTGATAGAAGTTGTTCAGGCCAAGGGGTCCAAGCACATAAGTAGCATTGGATGATTCACTTTCACGATGGTTTCCAAACAAGACGGGGACCCGGTTTTCGCCTGGGGCCATTTTGGGGAAATGGGCCATCAGCATGGCGAAGGCCTTCAGTTTGCCCAGGCTGCTGAGGCCGCTGGTGGAAACCGATATGTAAAAAGGACCTTGCCAGAGGTGGAGGTTATCTTCGCCATACACCACCCAGGGGCTGGGATTTATTTCCATCTGCAGACTTCCCTTTCGAAGGCTGAACACCCCAAAGGCAGCGCTGTCGCTGTCCATTCGATAGACTTCAATATAGATCTTGCCCTCGGAGGGATGCCGGTATTCCACGGCCGCCACATCGCTGAAGCCATATTCGAGAAAGAGGTCGGCTCCGCCATTGATAAGGAAGAACAGGTCGTCGTCTTCATAGGCAAGCACGTCATAGCTTTGCTTCCAGCCCGGCATCCATTCGTCGGCGGGCAAGAGGTCAAGGGCGGTTTGTCCATAGGCATTGAAAGAGAACAATACAAAAGCCAACAGGCAAAATCGTAAAAGAAAATTGGTTTTACTCATAGTATACCTCCAGGACATTTAATTTGGAAAGATCTTTTTCGCCCAGCCCTATTTCAAAGGCCTTTTGAATTGTAAGGACATCCTCGGGCAGGAAGCCAATCTGCAAGGCACAATAAGTATCAAGGGCCACGGGGTCATTACCAGCCACCACCATTTGAGGGCTCACCACTTCTCCTGGGCCATCGGGTCCATTGGTGACGACACAATAAGTGACATCGGAGATGATCAGGTCGGGGCGACGCACCAGGTAAAGATCGGCAATGCATTGGGCCAGGAATTCAGGATCATTGCGGGAGGGCCCGTCGAGATGGAACTTCACGTTGGATGCCCGGGTATTAAGGCCCATCAGGTTCTTCATGCTGTTGGTCAGGATGGTGGTGGCGTGGTGTTTGGCAATGGGGATGTTGATGAAGGCGTCCACCTCAAAGAGTTCTTTAACCAACTCAAGGTCTTTAGCGCTGACGGCCCCTTCCACCTCAGGGATCTTCACAAAGACTTCCTCGCTGAATACTGCAGGAAACTGATTCTCCTTGATCTCGCGGGTACGAGCGATCAACTCGCGGTATTCCGGCTCGAGTGGGGTGCGGGTCCAGTATTCGGGATTGATGGGTTGCAGGAAAACAATGTCGGCAGCGCCGGCATCAAATGCCATTTTAATGGCCGCGATCACCACCTCAGGGTCGACATAAGCGCCCTTTTCGCGGAAGTCGGAATTGACCAGGATGCCTACTTTATTTCCCGGTTTCACAAAGCGGTCAATTCCACCCAATAACTCTACCGCCCGGATGGTTTGCTCAAAAACATTTACACCCTTCACCGAAACGATGTCGGGGGTACTTGACCGGGCCATGCCCATGGGCATCAACCACATAGCTAACAGAAAGATTCTCATTTTCATGGAACAGAAATTAAAATGAATGATTGCGTACAAATTTAATATTTAATGATATTACGCAACAATCCCTTTTTAAAATGCGGTGATTTTTTTACCTCAAGTGTTTTTCTTCCAAATATCAGTCGTGATTTCTCATTTCAGGAAGAATGGTTAAGTTTGTTTATTGCAAAACATAGCCCAAATGAATTCAAATTGGACAACATTAAGGAGGCTGTTGCTTCTTCTGCCCCTTCTTTTTCTTTTCAGCGCTTGCCAGGCAAGGCAGGCCCCGCCAGCTGAAGATCAGGAACAAAAGACCGCCTGGATGGAAATGGTTAAAAAAGCGGAGGATATTCCTGTCAGCGCAAAGGAGGGGGATATCGTCCTTGTAAATGAAATCCTGAGCAGGTTTTCGGTGAAAGGCGAAGAGAGAGGCAAGCCCGGAAAGCTGATCATCGCCCTTGGAGGACAATTCACAGGAACGCCTTATGTGGGGCACACCCTGGAGGCGAATGATACGGAAAGGCTGGTAGTCAATATTCGTGAGATGGATTGCACCACTTTCGTGGAAACCATACTTGCCTTAGCCCTGACCATTGAACAGGGGAAAACAAGCTTTGAAGATTTTGCAGGCAACCTTGCATTTCTAAGATACCGGGAGGCTTACCCAAATGGTTATGCTTCGCGCCTGCACTACTTTTCGGAGTGGATGCATCTGCACACGCAACAAGGACTGCTGGAGCTGTTGAGCGATCAAATTGGCAGCCAGGCTTTTGACAACCGGGTGTCGTTTATGAGCACCAATCCTGAAGCCTACAAGCAACTTTCAGACCCTGTTCTTGTGCAACTGATAAAGGAAGCAGAGAAAGCAGTATCCGTTCAAAAGATGAATTACATCCCGAAAGAAGAAATCCGGGAGCTTGAAAAGTACATTCAAAATGGCGACATCATTGCTTTCACAACCGACATTGAAGGGCTGGATGTTTCGCATACGGGATTTGCGTATTTCAGGGAAGACCGGCTGCATTTGCTGCACGCCTCTACCCGCAGCAATAGTGTTGAGATCAGCCCGGTACCCTTAAGCGATTACCTTTCGGGGATGGGCAGGGTCACCGGCATTCTGGTGGCCAGGGTCAAATAGGAATTACTTCCTGAAAGAACGGATAAACGACTCCACCTCGGGCACCCCGCCCTGGTAGATCAGGTAACCATTGTAGGGTTCGCGGGGGGTGATATCGTCGTTGATGGGAGTGAGCATAATGCGTTTCACTTCTTCCAGGTCGCTGGTTTGCCCCAGGGCCCATCCCAATTTGATATAAGCCACTTCGGGCAAGAGATTCTCGCCGGGAATCACCCCGAGGGCCATCATCTCGCGACCGGTTTCGTAGACAAACATCTGTACATAGCCCCAAAGGGTCTGAACGGTCATATAAACGGCCACCCCGGCTTTACGGGCGCGATCGAGGGCGGGATAAAGAGGTTTGTTCACGTGACCCAGCCCGGTGCCTGCAATGATGATCCCTTTATAACCATTTTCAATGAGGGAATCAACCATATCAGGCATCATATTGGGATAATAATAGATGATGGCGACCTTTTCCTCGAAGTATGGCATGATACTTGCTTTGCGGTCCTTCCGTCTGTGATTGTATTCACTCTTAATGGGTTTAACCCCCTTCCGGGTCACAGTGGCCAAAGGGGTTTCTCCCAGGGTGCGGAAGGTGCTGCGATAGGAGGAATGCATCTTACGCACCCGTGTGCCGCGATGAAGGAAGGCGTATTCATCCGAGGTGGGCCCGAACATGCAGACCATCACCTCGGCAATGTCGCCGTGGCCTGCGGTGTAGCAGGCGTGCATCAAATTGAGTGCAGCATCGGAAGAAGGACGGTCGGACGAGCGCTGTGAGCCTACCAGCACAATAGGAATTGGCGGGTCCTGCACCATATAGGTGAGGGCGGCTGCCGTGTGATGGAGGGTATCGGTACCGTGCCCGATCACAATGCCATCGATGCCATTTTCTATTTCTTTGCCTATGGCGACAGCAAGCTTTTTATACTGCATCGGACCCATGTTCTCGCTGAAAACAGCAAACACCTTTTCGGTGGTAAGGTTGCAGATATCGGCCAGTTCAGGAACAGCGCCATAGAGTTCTCCCGGGGAAAAAGCAGGGATCACGGCCCCAGTGCGGTAATCGAGGCGCGAGGCAATGGTGCCACCGGTGCCGATCAACTTCACCTTGGGGAGGCCTTCGGTATAGGGAAACTCCTTTTCGGGGATCTTGTAATTGGCTTTCTTATAGCCGGTTTCCTTCATGTCGAGGATGGTATCGACGGCGATGCCTACATTATATCCTGTGGAGATCTTCAGCACGATGTGTCGGTCGTCGTCATTTTCAGATCTGGGCAGGACAGTACCCATAAAGTTCCCACGCCTGGTTTCAATGGTGGCCTGGCCCCAAACACGGACGTTATATTTTTTCAGCACCTCAAGGGCCTGTCCTTTATATCCCTGGAAAAAGTCTTCGCTCATTTATTTAGGTTTCAGGTTTATTGTTAAAGGTTCGGGGTTAAAGGTTTAAAGTTCAAGGTTTAAAGTTCAAGGTTCAAGGTTTAGGACCTTTTTCTTCTTACTTTTTACTTTTTACTTCTTACTTTTCCCCTCTTCCTTTAAGTCTCTAAAGTCTCTCACTTCTCATCTCTCATTATTTACCGTTCTCCAGTGCAGTGTGCAATTCCCGGAGGGCGATATTGCCCACTGCATTTTTGCGGAGCTGGCCCATCATCCAGTTGATGCGGTCTGCATCATCCTTGCTGCGGCCAATGGACGCGTACTTTTTTTTCAGGAAACGAACCCCGGACAGCACCTCTTCTGGTTTCTGGGATTTGAAGTTGATGCTCACCAGGATGGAATCGAAATCCATTTTGGGGTGTTGCACCAGGACGGGCAAGATGGGCTTGATGATCTCGCGGTCGAGCCCTCTTGCCTGGATTTCACGAAGGATATCCAGCAGTTGTTCATAGCTAAACCCATCGGAAACTTCGTAATGACCTTCCACAAAAGGCAGGCGATGGCCCAGCAAGGTCCCTGCAAAAACAGGGTCCACCATAAGGTCTTCCACCATTTTCTTAAGCACCGGGAAGAGGTTCTTTTTCAGGATATAAAGGTAGGTGTCTTCGGGTATCTTCCATTCCTGCATCTTGCGATAAGCCTCCATAGCCTCCATGGGCAGGTCTTTGGAAAGCCTTTGGATGCGTTCCTCTTTAAGGGGTATGGGAGCTGAATCAGTATCGGGATACATGCGATCGGCCCCAGGCAACACACGTTCAAAAATGGTACTGCCGTCTTCAAACGACTTGCGGGTTTCATTGGGCACTCCCACGAAAGCCATCCGGCAACGTTCCTCGATGGTATCAAGGGCAGTAGGGATATCGGCTTCAGGTCCCCAGAAAAGCAGGATGCCATCCTCAGCCTTTGCGCCCAGCACCTTGCGCAGGCGCGTAAAGGCCTCCTCGTTTTCGAGGGGCTTCAGGTCTTCCGAATGGGTCATATTGGGCTTTTCTATGCAGGCAATGACTTTCAGGCGTTCGCTGATCTCGTCGGCAAAGACTTTTCCCGGCTGGGAGAAATGCGACAGGATACCCCCGAACCGCGGCAGGCAAACGGCATACAGCTCCAGCTGCTGTTCTTTGAGGTTTTTCAGGATCTTTGAACGGAAATCAAAATAAACAGGGTCGATCTTTTGCCAGGTCATCTTCCAGCTTTCAGGCTTCTTAACCCGTTGCAGCAATTGCTCGCGTACGTGCAGCAGAGCCCATTGCCTGAAGGCTTCAATGTGGGTCAATTCGGGAATCCACTTAATGTGGGCTACGCCTTTGATTTCGACGCGGGACCCTCCCCTGCAGCTTACATTGACATCCTGTCGGGCGGCGCCCATACCGGTGCGCACCTTGCCTGTGCTTCGGTTCAGGAAACGGATGAACTGGCAGGCCTCGGTTACCTCGTCGGGATTGACCATATCGGGATAGGTGACCGTTTCGATAAGCGGCATCCCCAAGCGGTCGGTGCGGTAAATCCGGGTGTGGCCAATATCAGAGACCTCACGGCAGGAGTCCTCTTCGAGGCTGAGCTGGATGAGGCGTATTTTTTTATGGGGAAGCTCAATCTCGCCTTCCACCCCGATGATGGCCGTGCGCTGGAATCCTGTGGGGATGCTTCCATCGAGGTATTGCTTGCGGGTGATGTGGACCTCACCCACGATGTTGAGTTTTTTCAGCAGGCTGATCTGGATGGCGATATCCAGAGCTTCACGGTTCAGCGGAAAGGGCGGGGTGTCGTCCACCTCATAGGTGCAGGTAGTGGCATTCTTGATGCGGTATATGATTTCTTTGCGGGTTTTGAATTCCATCAGGGCAGTGCCGTCGTATTCTCCCAATTCGCTCAGGGTGGGCCGCATGTGTCGGATCACCTCGGCATCGTAATCATCAGGACCATGATAAATGCCGCAAGGGCACCGGCAGAAAAGCTTACGCTTGGTGTCGAGTTGCTGGTGCACTTCCAGCCCAGACATGAAGCCGATCCGGTCGTAGTCTTTCTGGGAGGCCTTTTTGCGAGGCACATAGCCGACGGCCTTCAAAGTTTCGCGATAGTTGCGCAAGGCATCAAGGTTCTTCTTCATGAAGAAGGGGTTTACATTGTGGATTCAGTTTTGTTATATTTCACCTTGCGCTCCGCCAGGTAGTCCATGACGAAGCGGAAGCCATCGGGGTCCATGCCCAGGAGTTCGGGCGGGAACACCCCTTTCCCTGAAAAGCGGTTCTGTAACACAAGTTCTGCGCAAGCAGTAGCCGTAAAGCCGGTGGTACGCGCCATCGAAGACAGTTTGGCTTCGGGATCGTACTCATCGTAGAGATCGTACACGATCTTTCGGTGCACTCCCTCCTGCTTGCCACTGATCTCAATGCGCATCACGGTAAATTCGGGTTCGTTGCGGCCCAGCTTCCAGTCGTCGATGAGCACCTTGCTTGTGAAATCAATGGGCCGTATTGCAGTATTATTGATGGTGATGGGGGTTTTCTCAAAAAATCCTGCTGTTTTCAGCGCCAGGATCAGCTGGATGTGCCCGGGATAGCGGAGGGTCTTTTCACGCATATTGGGGATGTGCTCCATATTAAACAGCAGGGAGCGCAGCCCATCGGTATAAAAAGCCTCGAGGGTGCCCACCTTTTCAAAGAACATCAGTTCGGGCTCGCTCATGGCAGGCTTTGTGAGGAGCTGCCCCTTTTCAATAAACCGCGCAGGGCGGGTATACTCTTCAATGACATCAATAGGGGAAAACGGAGCTTTGTAGAAAAAGGGATAAATTTTGATTCGTGGCAAACCACCCACCACATATTCAAAATTTTCTATCTCCATCAATTCATTATGATAGCCCACGATGAGGTTAGGCATCCCGGGTGCAACCCCGCAATCGGTGATGGCAGTAACACCTTTTTGGGCAGCCAGGGCGTTGAGTTTCATATAATCCTCGGGCATAAAGGAGATGTCAACAATGTTTTTCCCGGCTTCGATGACGGTACGCAGAATATCATGACCCATAAACCCCGGCACGGCCGACACCACCAAGTCACAATCCTTTACCAGTGCGGCCACCCGTTCTTCTTCCATCAGGTTCACTCCCTGGGTTTCAATCGGATAATTGGCAGATAGAAAATTCAGTGATTCCTGATCAATATCGGCTGAGATAACCCGGTGTTTTGCCGAGAGATCAATGGCAATGGCTTTGCCTACCATACCTGCCCCTAAAACAATTATTTTGCTCATGGCTGAAGGAATTGAAAAATTGCACAAAAAAACCTGAGGCGGCTAAGTTATTAAAATTGTCAAAATATCAACAGAAGAATGGAAAAAAGAAATTTTAACATTGGGATATCTTCTTGCCTGCTTTCCTTATTTTTGCATTCTGGATCCCCCGGGTTTCCACCTTGCCAATTTTTCTGTACCCATGTTGTTAAACCAAGGCTCAAACTTTCATTCAAAGCGTAAGAACATCATCCTGGGAGCGATGGTTCTGGTGGGCATTCTGTTTCTTGCCAGGCTGTTTCAAATCCAGGTGATAGATCCCTCCTACAAGCTATCAGCCAACAGCAATGTTCTCAGGTATGTGACGGATTATCCCGCCCGCGGGCTGATTTACGACCGTTACGGAGAATTGCTGGTTTACAACGAAGCCCATTACGACCTGATGGTGGTGCCGGGGCAGGTAAGCCAGATCGACACCACGGCCTTCTGCCAGTTGCTGGGCATAGAGCAATCGCTTTTTGAAGAGCGCTTGAAGAAGGCCCGCGATTACTCTCTTTTCAGGCCTTCGGTTTTCGAGAGCCAGATATCTAAGAATGTCTTTGCCGTATTCCAGGAAAAGCTGTTCCGTTTTCCCGGTTTCTTTGTCCAGCCGCGTACCCTCAGGAAATACACCTATCCGATGGCGGCCCACACCTTTGGTTATGTAGGCGAGGTGGGGCCCCGCGAAATTGAGAGCAACCCCTATTACCAGTCGGGCGACTATATTGGCATCAGTGGCATTGAACGCAGCTATGAGGAAGAGCTGCGCGGGAAGAAGGGCGTCAGGGTGCGGCTGGTGGATGTATTGAACCGCGATATCGGGCCTTTCCAGGAGGGGCGATTCGACACCCTTGCCATTCCGGGCAAAGACCTGTACACCACTCTGGATGCCCAACTGCAGATGTATGGCGAACGCCTGATGCAAAACAAGCGGGGAAGCATTGTGGCCATTGAGCCTTCCACAGGCGAAATCCTGGCCCTGGTATCTTCGCCTGCCTACGATCCCAACCTCCTGGTGGGCAGGGTGCGCAACCAGAATTATGGCAGCCTGCAAAATGACACGCTAAAGCCCCTTTTCAATCGTGCCCTGATGGCGCAATACCCTCCGGGTTCGGCCTTTAAAATCGTCAACACCCTGATTGCCCTCCAGGAAGGAGTGATCAACTACCAAACAAATTACGGATGTGGGGGCGGCTATTACAGCGGGGGCATTTCAGTGGCTTGCCACAGCCATTCCAGCCCAGTGAACGCTTACAGGGGCATACAATTTAGCTGTAACACCTTCAGTTGCATCACCTTCAGACAAACCATCGACCAGAATAAATTCAGCAATATCCAGGAAGGCTTCAATACCTGGCGCAGGTATGTCACCAGCTTTGGCTTTGGGCAGCCCTTTGGCAGCGACCTGGCCCACGAGCTGAGCGGGCTGATCCCCACCTCTGACTATTACGATCGCATATACGGGGCCCGGGGCTGGCGTTCGCTTACCGTGATATCGCTAGCCATCGGACAGGGCGAAGTGGGCACCACCCCCGTGCAGCTTGCCAACCTGGTAGCCACCATGGCCAACAGGGGGTTTTATTACACCCCCCATGTCGTGCGATCCGTTGCCCATCCCGACAGCATACAGGAAAGATTCAAAGAAAAGCACAACACCCTGGTCGACCAGGCGCACTTCCAGGAAATTGCCGGGGCCATGCACGATGTGGTACGTGCAGGAACGGGTCATTTTTCAATGATCCCCGGCATCAGTATGGGAGGGAAAACCGGAACCGTGCAAAACCCCCACGGCGAAAACCACAGCGTCTTTATTGCCTTTGCCCCCGTGGAAGACCCCAAGATCGCCATTTCGGTGGTCGTCGAGAATGCTGGCTATGGCGCCACCTGGGCCGCCCCCATCGCCAGCCTGATGATAGAGAAATACCTGAACCGGCAGATCGGCCGCGGGTGGTTTGAACAACGTATCCTGGAGGCAAAATTTTAAGCCGATGCCCCATGAAAAAACAATATGACTTCTTTCAGAATATTGACAAGACCACCGTCTTTCTTTTCCTGCTGATGATCATTATGGGCTGACTGAACATCTTTTCTGCCGAATTGAAGGAAGGCCACGAGAGCATTTTTGACATGAGCCAGAGCTATGGAAAACAATTGCTGTGGATCTTATCCTCAATAGTGATCGGGATCGTGATCCTGATGTTCGACGCCAAGTTCTTCCCTGCTTTTGCCTGGGTAATTTATGGAGGCGTCATGATCATCCTGGTGGGGGTGTTGTTCTTTGGCTCAGAGATCAACGCCTCCAAGTCTTGGTTCAAAATCGGGACCTTTGCCATACAGCCTGCCGAATTTGCAAAATTTGCCACTTCCCTGGCCCTGGCCAGGTATATTGTCGAGGTGAAATCGCGCAGCCTCGACCTGAAAACCCGCCTGAAACCCCTGGCCCTCATAGCCCTGCCTATGGGACTGATCTTCCTTCAGAACGACACCGGCACCGCCCTGGTGTTTTCGGCCTTTGTGCTTGTGCTGTTCCGCGAAGGGTATATCAGCGGACTATGGCTGACCTTCGGCCTAATTGCCATTTTTCTGTTTATCCTTACCCTGGTGGTGAATCAATACATCATGATTGGCATCCTGGCCGTTCTGACCCTGGTTGGAGTGGTGATCTTCAGGAAAAGAAAACGCGAAACCCTTCAACTGCTAGGATTGTTTGCCATACTATCCGTATACATTTTTTCGGTCGACTATGCATTTGAACATTTCCTTCAACCCCACCAGCAGTTGCGCATCGAGGTATTGCTCAATGAGGATGTCGACCTCAAGGGGGCGGGCTATAACCTGAACCAGTCGAAAATCGCCATTGGCTCGGGCGGCTTCTGGGGCAAGGGCTACCTGAAGGGCACCCAAACCAAGTTTAATTTCGTTCCCGAACAAGGGACCGACTTTATTTTCTGTACAATAGGCGAGGAATGGGGCTTTGTAGGGAGCCTGGTCCTGATCTCCATCTACCTGCTCTTTATGGGCAGGCTGGTCGTGCTGGCTGAACGCCAGCGATCGGCATTCAGCAGGGTGTTTGGATATTCTATCGCTTCCATACTTTTTTTTCATTTCCTGATCAACATCGGGATGACCATCGGCCTGGTGCCAGTCATCGGAATCCCCCTGCCCTTCTTCAGCTATGGGGGCTCTTCCCTCTGGGGGTTCACCCTGATGATCTTCACCTTCCTGAAACTCGATTCAAAAAGACTGGAGTTGCTTTAAGAAAATCTTTTTTGAAATTCAATGATTGCAGGCGAAGTTTTTTCAAAAAACAAAGCCTGTTAAGCATTGACTTAAGCTTCGAATGTCAGCCATGGCGGGCAATCATCTCCAGGCGTTTCATATCGAGTATCCTGAGATTTTTGCCCGATAGTTCGATGATTTTGTCTTTCTGCAGGGCCGACAGGCTGTTGATCACGCTCTCCTTTGAATACCCCGCAATATTGGCCAGTTCAACCCTGCTCAGGGGGATTTGAAAGGCCATGCTGTCGAAGATTCCCGACAGTTGCTGAAGGATGGTGCATACCGCCCCTTCCGCATTTTTGTGGCTCAGATGCACCAGGTCGTGAACCATTTTACTGGTATCGATTGACATTTTATGAACTGTAGCCACGGCCAAATCGCCGTTTTCATGGATAAGGCCTTCAAAGATGCTTCGGTCAACCAGCCTGACGGTGGAAGGCTGAATGGCCTCGGCCGTGAAATCAAAGGTACGCTTCACGAAAGAACACATCAGGCCAATGAAAGACCCCGGTGCCACAATCTTCAGTACCGTGCTTCTTTCCTTGTCCTCCACACTGAGTTTGGCCATTCCTTCCTCAAGGTAAAGGATATGCCCAGCCACAAAGCCCTGCTTGATGATGGTCTCATTTTTGCGAAAATGCACCAAACTCGAATGCTCCATCACCTGTTGGTGCTGCAAGGGCGTAAGGTAGGAATACCAGGTCTTCACAGGAAGGGGAAGTTTGTTTGCCATGCGCTCAGGGGTTAAAAAATGCAATATTACATATTTTTTTATGAAGAACTCCTCTTAATAAACAAGGAAATCCAAGGCTTGTTCACTAGATTGTTATTTTTTTAACAACTAATTTTGTAAAAGAAAATTTAAGTCAAATATTGTCTAACAAATAAAACCAATTATCATGTCAGATTCAACCTTCAGAGTCAAGGCAGTAAGCGCCACCGCAGCCAAGACCATTGTAAAAGCCCGTAATTTTGAAATTATTGTTGATGAGCCCGAGAACCTGGGCGGAACCAATACTGCAGCCAACCCTGTAGAATATGTCCTTGCAGCTTTTGCAGGATGCCTTAACGTGATGGGCCACCTGATTGCAGGCGAAATGGGGTTTGAACTCCGCGGCCTTAAGATCGACATCTCGGGCAACCTGAACCCTGCCAAGCTCTTCGGCCAAAGCTACGAAGACCGCGCAGGCTATAAAGGCATCTCTGTTAAGCTCACCCCCGATTGCGATGCCGACGAAACCACCCTTAACGAATGGCTGCAAACCGTTGAAAACCGCTGCCCCGTGAGCGACAACCTGCAGAACACCACCCCTGTAAAAGTGGAAATCGGCAAAATAGCTGTTAAAGCATAAGCCCATCAATCCCATCCCCTCGACGAAAAGGATGGACTCAAAACGATCCTGTCCTTTTCAAAAAAGCAGGCTGCCCCTGATTCAGGGAGCAGCCTGTTTTGTTTCCCGAATTGCGCTTCTGAACAAGCCCCCTTTGCCTGGCAGCCATAGCCCACTTTCTCTACACCGGGGTAACAGGAAAGGCTTATTCAGCGCGTGTTCAAAGACAAACCTGCCCGGACGAAAAGCCGCATTAAATACCGGCTTAACTCGGACTTAATTCGGGGTTTAACCGTTTTAAACCGACTAAACACCGTCTAAACTACGACCCGGAAGCGTTCCTGCTTCGCATCTGTTTTGAACCGGATTTCAAATAATGATGTCCATTGCGGCTCCATCAAGGAGTATTTACAGGCCATAAAAAAACAGAAAAGCAAGGGGAATCCATTAAATTATAAGCACGACCTGGTGAATAATCCTTAAAGTTTTTATACTTTCGGACATAGAAAAGACAGGAATATGAAAATAGCTTTGTTTGGCCGGGAGTTCAACCCGGCATATTTCACCCAGATAAACACCTTGCTGGGCGCCCTGGAGAGCAGGGTAAGCCAGTTCCTTGTATATGAAAACTTTTTTGATTGCCTGAAGGTCGGATACACCTTTACCCGTCCGGTTAAAACCTTTCAACACCACGAAGAACTTGATCCTGACACCTTTTGCATGATAAGCATTGGGGGCGATGGCACCTTGCTTGACACTATCACCTTGCTGAAGGACTCGGGCATCCCTGTACTGGGGATCAACACCGGCCGCCTGGGCTTTCTGTCGGCGGTGTCCACCGATGAGGTAAGCATAGCCGCCGAAGCCCTGCTCAATGGCGATTTCACCCTCGACCGCAGGAGCCTGTTGCAACTGGTGGCCCCCGACAATTTGTTTGGAAATTTCAGCTATGCCCTCAACGAACTGACTGTACTCAAGCGCGACACCTCCACGATGATCTCGATCAGCGCTTATGTTGACGGGCAATTTCTGAACACCTACTGGGCCGACGGGCTGATCATTGCCACGCCCACAGGCTCGACAGGCTATTCGCTGAGTTGTGGTGGCCCCATCATTTCGCCCGAATCGAGGAATTTCATCATCACCCCCATCGCCACACACAATCTGACGGTGCGCCCCATCGTTATCCCCGATAGCAGCACGGTGAAACTGCGCATCAGCGGGCGTTCGCAGGAATACCTGGTGGTGCTCGACTCGCGTTCACGGCCCTTGTCGACCTCTGTGGAGCTGGTGGTGAAGAAAGCAGGGTTTTCGATCAACCTGATTTGCCTGGGGCAAAAAGATTTCTTCAAAACCATAAGAAACAAACTGGCCTGGGGACTTGACAAGAGAAATTGACCACAGAAAAAACGCCTGCATCATCAAAAAATCAGCCCTTTATTGAAAAAAAAGTAATTTTGTGGTTTATCAATGCCCGTATCTATGAAAAAATTACTCATTCCCCTTTTCCTGATGCTGGTCTTTATGGCTGAAGCATCGGGTCAGCTATGGATGCGTGAACGCCAGTTTGTGTTCATGGGCCTGGGAGGTACGGGCTTTATGGGCGACCTGGGAGGGGCCGACAAGATTGGAACCCAGGATTACAGGGACTTTAATTTTCGGGCCATCCGGCCATCCACCAAGCTGGGTTACCGATATTTCCTGACCTACGATATTGCCCTTGCGGGCAACCTTGCCTTTGGTTATGTCTCGGGCGATGACCGCCACACCCAGGAAGACTTCCGCAACAACCGCAACATCGCATTCCGCTCGCCCGTGATGGAAGCCTCAGTTCAGGGAGAGTGGTTCTTTTACACCGACGGCAAGATCGGGGCGCGTTATCGCGATCAAACCAGGACCATTGGCTGGGTAGGTTACCGGTTGAGGAGCTACATCTTTGGAGGCATTGGGGGGTTTTACTTCAACCCCCAGGGCTATTTCGACAGGGCGCATTACCAAACCCTCAATCATGCCACCATCACCGACCCAGACGAGCTTCCAAAGGACGGCTGGTATAACCTTCGGCCATTGAGCACCGAGGGCCAGGGATTTGAGGAATTTCCCACCCGCAGGAAATACACCCCCGTAAGCCTGGCCATTCCCTTTGGAATCGGGGCAGTCATTTCACTGAGCCGTGAATGGAGCATTGGGATGGAATACGGATTCCGCAAAATCTTTACCGATTATCTTGACGACACCAGTTCCACTTATGTGGATCCCTCGGTTTACGGGGCCAACTGGACTGACCCCACAAAAATCGCCCTGGGAGAATATTTCTCAAATCCCACAAATTACAGCATCCCGGTAAGCGAAAGTGGTTTTCACCCTACCGACCCAGGTTATCAGCGGGCCAATCCCTTCAACGACGATTCCTATATGTTTTTATTCCTTACCGTACAATACAAAATCATCAGCGGACCCACCAGCCGTCGCTGGGCTCCCCTGATTCGATAACAAAGGACTATTGCAGGCAAAATATTTAATAAACGGATACGTTATGAAATGAAGCCATGGTTTTGTTAAGTGAAAAAACCATCCATTTCAATGTGAAACAACCAATTCTCGATGATGCCCTATAAAGAGCCAGGATCCTGTAAAAACAAATATTTTACAGTTTTTATTTTTCTGTTTTCAATTTGTTTTTTCCGAGCTCCCCTGGTAATGGGGCAAAAGAACGAAATAGGCGTTCTTTTTGGAGGCACGTATTACCTGGGTGATTTAAATCCGAGCCGGCAGTTTGCCCTGACCCACGTAGCCATAGGGGGTTTGTACCGCCACAACTTCGGGCCACACCTTTCGGCCAGGGTGAACGGCGTCTTTGGCAGCGTTGAGGGCAACGACGCCCTGATCAAATACAACGAAGACCGCAACCTGAGGTTTGTTTCAAATATCACTGAGCTCTCGGGGCAATTGGAGGTGAATTTCCTCCCTTTTGAACCCGGCAACCTGGATACCCCCTTTTCGCCCTACCTGTTTGGCGGGGGAGGCATATTCTGGTTCAATCCTAAGGCACAATACCCAATAGACCCCAACGATCCGAACAGCGATTGGCAGTGGATCTCATTAAGAATCCTGGGCACTGAAGGCCAGGGCAATGAAGGATACCCTGACAAATACAAGCCGTTTTCAAGCAATTTCCTGTTTGGATTCGGTTTTAAATTCAACATCAGCCGCAACATCACAGGCGGCGTTGAATGGGGCATGCGGCGCACGGGAACCGACTACCTGGACGATGTAAGCACCGTTTATCCAATTCTTGACATTGGCTCTGGTGATCCAGTTATTGACCTGTTTTATGACCACCCAAATGAAACGGCAGTGCGTTTTCTTTACGACCGTACTCCCAATCCCGGTCAAAACGGTGGTCTTCAGCGCGGGGATCCGACTGTGAACGACTGGTATTCCTTTGCAGGATTCGTTATTGCCTTTAAAATCAAAGACTCTACCCGTGGCAAGTGCGATGCTTACAATTAAAATTTCTTAAACTTTGAGGCATTGCTTTTATTTCTCGAAACATTTTAAGAAATTTGTGCCACTTTTTTGGGGCATAATTAATTGATTGGAATGGATTTAAAAGATCAGATAAATCTTGAAAACATCCCGCGTCATGTTGCCATTATCATGGATGGAAATGGTCGTTGGGCCCGTCAAAGGGGCAAGGACCGCAACTTCGGGCATGAACACGGCGTGGAAGCTGTTCGTGAGACAGTAAAGGCAGCTGCCGATCTGGGTGTGGAATATCTGACCTTTTTTGCCTTTTCGACCGAGAATTGGGAAAGACCGAAGGTTGAAGTTGACTCCCTGATGGAGCTCCTGGTGCGTGCCATTCGCAACGAGACCCCTGAGCTAAATGAAAACGGGGTTCGTTTGCAAGCCATTGGAGACCTGGAAGCCCTGCCAAAAAAATGCAGGCAGGAGTTGAAGGAAGCCATGGCCATGACAGCCCACAACAGCAAGCTGACGGTTATGGTTGCCCTGAGCTACAGCTCACGCTGGGAGATACTGGAGGCCACAAAGAAAATCGCCGGAAAGATTTCTTCAGGCGAGCTCAAGCCAGAAGAGATCGACAGCCTTGTATTAGAAAATCACATGGAGACTGCTGGCATCCCTGACCCCGACTTGTTGATCCGCACCAGTGGTGAATTACGCATCAGCAACTTCCTGTTGTGGCAAATAGCCTATGCGGAGTTGTATTTTCCGAAAGTCCTCTGGCCCGATTTTAGAAAAAAACACTTTTACGAGGCAATTATAGAATTTCAGAAAAGGGAAAGACGCTTCGGCAGGATTCCCCAGCCCCAGTTTTAAACCAACAGCAACATTGCATCTTGCCCTCCTTTTCATGAATATTGCCAAAAACAAAACCATAATGTACCTAAACCGGATCCTTAACCCCTTGCTGATTGTACGTTGTTTTTCTTCCGGTTTCCCGGTCAAGTTTCTTCTGCCCTTTATCGCGGCTTTTTTTATGAGCGTTTCACTGAACGCCCAGGAGGTGCTTACGGGCGATCAAATAAAGATTGATCCCAACAATCCCCTTGAATACCGCATTGGAGGCATTACCGTTACGGGCACAGAATTCAATGAAGACCCCGTGGTGATCATGGTCACGCAGCTTTATGTGGGCCAGACCATCCTGGTTCCGGGAGAACAAATATCCAGGGCCATCCTGAACCTATGGAAGCAGGGGCTTTTTCAACACGTTGCCATTTCGGTGACCAGCATACAGGGCGAGTCCGTTTTCCTTGACATTGAGTTGCAAGAGCTTCCCCGCCTTACCCGCTTTGAGTTTTTAGGGGTAAAGAAAGCCGATGCCGACAAGCTGCAGGAGAAACTGAACCTGGTGCGGGGTGACGTAGTGACGGAAGGCTTGCTGTTCAGGGCCGAAAGCACCATCGAAGAGTACTATGTTGAGAAGGGGTTTCTGAAGCCCACCATTGCCATCAGGCAAATTCCCGATACTACCAGGATTAACAGCATTGCCCTGGAGCTCGACATAGACCGTGGTCAGCGCACCCGTATTGCCAAAGTCAATGTATCCGGCAACGAGATTCTTTCTGACGGCAAGGTCAAGCGGCTGATGAAGAAAACCCGCGAACGCAGCTTAAGGTTTATCTTTAACTCATCGAAGCTTGTTCAGGAGCAGTTTGTGGAAGACAAGCAGCTTATCATTGACCACTACAATGAACTGGGGAAAAGAGACGCACGCATTGTACGCGATTCCATTTACTTTGTGGAAGAGAACCGCATCAATATTGACCTCCACATCGATGAAGGTCCCACTTACTATTTCCGCGACATCTCTTGGGTGGGCAACACGGTCTATCCCACCGAGTTTCTCAATGACGTACTGGGCATAAAACCGGGTGACCTCTACAATCAGAAGCTCCTGGAAAAGAACCTGTTCATGAATATGGACGGGGTGGATGTCAGCTCACTTTATCTTGATGCAGGATATTTGTTTTTCGACATCAAGCCCGTGGAAACGGCGATAGAGAATGACTCGATAGATCTGGAGATGCGGATTTTTGAAGGCAAACAGGCCACCATCAACAGGGTCACGGTGAGTGGCAACGACCGCACCAACGACCATGTAATCATGCGGGAGGTAAGAACCCGCCCGGGCCAGCTTTTCAGCCGCAATGACATTATCCGCAGCCAGCGCCAGATCATCCAGCTCGGCTATTTTGACCAGGAGAAGATCAACGTGATTCCCAGGCCCAACCCTGTAGACGGCACGGTTGACATTGAATACGTGGTTGAGGAGACTTCCTCCGACCAGGTGGAACTCTCAGGGGGCTGGGGCGCCAACCGTATCATTGGAACGGTAGGATTAACCTTTAACAACTTCAGCACCCGCAACCTGTTTAAAAAAGAGGCCTGGAGGCCTTTGCCCACAGGCGACGGGCAGCGGCTTTCACTCAGGGCACAGACTTACGGCAGGGGGTACATCTCTTACAGTATGTCGTTTGTGGAGCCTTGGCTGGGCGGCAAAAAACCCAATACCCTGAGCCTGAGTGTATATCAAACCACCCACCGCACCAATTTTGCCAAAAGCCACCCCAACTACGGCTATTATTCCATCATTGGGGCCAGCGTTGGCTTTGCCAAAAGGCTCACCGTTCCCGACGACTATTTCTTCCTGCAGCAATATGTGACTTATCAGAACTACGACATTCTGAACAGCCCCATCCCCTTTATCATCAACACAGGACAGTCAAACAACCTGAGTTACAATGTTGTCCTTGGACGGAACTCGGTGGATGCGCCTCTGTATCCGCGCGAGGGTTCGGAGATCTCGCTTTCATTACAGCTCACCCCGCCCTACTCATCTTTCAATGACCGCAATTATGCAGGACTTGGTGATGAAGACCGCTACAAATGGCTTGAATACCACAAATGGAAATTTAATACCAGTTGGTATACACGTTTGGCAGGAGATTTGGTGTTAAGTACCCGGACCAGGTTTGGTTTCCTTGGCTTCTACAACCCCGACATCGGGTTCCCGCCCTTCGAAAGATTCTATCTTGGGGGCGACGGAATCTCAGGCTGGGAAATAGATGGCCGGGAGATTATCGCTCTGAGAGGTTATGCCAACTATTCGCTAACACCTACCGACAGGTCAGGACAGGAGATTGGGGCCACGGTGTTCAACAAATATACCGTCGAACTGCGTTACCCCATTGTCCTCAGCCCCATGTCGACCATTTACGCACTGGCGTTTGTGGAAGGCGGGAATGCCTGGAAGAACTTCCGGGAATACAACCCCTTCAACATCAAACGCTCTGCCGGGGTTGGCCTGAGGATCTTCCTCCCCATGTTTGGTTTACTGGGGATTGACTACGGCTATGGTTTCGACCCCTTGCCGGGAAGGCCCAACGACAACGGTGGAAGGTTCCACTTCTCAATCGGCCAGTCCATTGATTAACACCTAATTTTAACCAATCCAGGAGGACTAAAAATGAAAAAAATTGCCCTTTTTACCACAATGATCCTGTTGGCCGGAATGACGTTCGGTCAGCGCTTTGCCTTTATCGACTCCGACTACATCATGGAAAATATCCCCGAATACAAGGCAGCCGAACAGGAGTTAGAACGCATCAGCGTCAGCTGGCAAACAGAAATTGAACAAAAGTTCAGTGAGGTAGATCGCCTTTACCGCGAATACCAGGCTGAGGCCCCCCTGCTGCCCGAAGAAATGCGCCGCAGCCGTGAAGAGTCAATCATCGAACAGGAACGTATTGCCAAAGAATTGCAAATGCAGCGTTTCGGGCGTGAAGGCGACCTTTTCAAGAAGCGGCAGGAGCTAATCAAACCTATCCAGGACCGCATTTATGAAGCCATCCAGGAAATTGCCACCCGTGGAAACTATGCCATTATCTTCGACAAGTCGGGTGGAATGACCATGATCTTTACCGATGTGCGTTACGACCTTAGTGATGAAGTCCTGCAACGACTGGGATACAGAAACTAGCTTAACCGTTTGGCTAAACTATAAAAGACCGGCTTATGGCCGGTTTTTTATTTGCCCAGAAGGCGTTTGATCTCATTGAGTTTCATCAGGGCTTCCACAGGGGTAAGGGTATTGATGTCGGTGTTTAGTATATCGTCCTTGATTTGCTCCAGCAGGGGGTCATCCAATTGGAAGAAACTGAGCTGGTAGTTGTCCTTGTCTTTTTTCCCGCTTTTTGCAGTACGGGCGCCTGTCCTACCAGCCAGCTCTTCGTGGCTGTGGGTTTTCTCCAGTTGCCCCATCACCTGGTTTGCCCTTTCGATCACCATGGAAGGCATCCCCGCCATACGGGCCACGTGGATACCAAAGCTGTGTTCACTGCCACCGGGGACCAGTTTTCGCAGAAATATCACCTGATTGTGCATTTCCTTGATGCTCACATTGAAGTTTTTGATGCGCGGGAACGCGGAAGCCATTTCGTTCAGCTCGTGGTAATGAGTGGCAAAGAGGGTCTTAGCCCTAAACACAGGATGCTCGTGCAGGAACTCGGCAATGGCCCAGGCAATGCTGATTCCATCGTAGGTGCTGGTCCCCCGGCCGATCTCATCAAGCAGGATCAGGCTGCGGTTGGAAATATTGTTGAGAATGCTTGCTGTTTCATTCATTTCGACCATAAAAGTCGACTCGCCCGAGGAGATATTATCGGATGCACCCACCCTTGTAAAAATCTTGTCAACAAAGCCAATGGAGGCCTTTTCGGCAGGGACGAAAGAACCCATCTGTGCCATCAGGACAATCAGGGCTGTTTGCCTCAGCAGGGCAGATTTCCCCGACATATTGGGCCCTGTGATCATCAGGATCTGTTGATTTTCATTGTCAAGCAGCACATCGTTGGCCACGTATTCCTCTCCGGGGGGCAGTTGTTGTTCGATGACAGGATGCCGCCCGCCCCTGATGTCGAGCACAAAGGAATCGTTGATTGCAGGACGGGAATAATTGTATTGCCTGGCCACGTTGGCAAAACACATCATCACATCCAGGCGGCCCACCACCCCTGAATTCACCTGTATGGGCTCAATGTATTCCTGCAGGGCCAGTACCAGCGTATTAAACAATTCCTCTTCCTTTTGCAGGATCAGCTCTTCAGCCGTAAGGATCTTGGTCTCGTATTCCTTCAATTCAGCCGTAATGTATCTTTCGCTGTTTACGAGGGTTTGTTTGCGTTCCCAGTCAGAGGGCACCTTGTCCTTATGCGTGTTTGTGACTTCAATGTAATAACCAAACACATTGTTGTAAGAAATCTTGATATTGGATATTCCAGTGCGGGCAATTTCCCGCTCCCTGAGTTTAGCCAGGTAGTCTTTTCCCGAAAAGGCCAGTCCCCTAAGTTCATCCAGTTCTTCCGAGACCCCGTCAGCGATCACATTGCCCTTTCCAATGCTGGCAGCCGGCTCGCTTTTGATCTCCCTGGCGATCCGCTCGCGAATCAGGGCGCAGGGGTTGATTTGGTCGCCGGCTTTTTGCAAAGGTTTGCACGGACTCTCAAGACATAGCTTACGCATGGGCTCCAATGCCTCAAGGGCTTTCTGTATCTGCAACACTTCCCGGGGGTTTACTTTACCCACAGCCACTTTCGAGATCAGGCGTTCCAGGTCGCCGATCTGGCGGATTAAAGAGCCCAGGGCATTATTCAAATCCTGGTGTTTCAGCAGGAACTCAACTACATCATGGCGTTCGCTGATCTGTTGTTTATCTTTCAAGGGCAGTACCACCCAGCGTTTCAGCAAGCGGCTGCCCATAGGCGATATGGTATGGTCGAGCACCTGTATGAGCGTGGTAGCGTTCTCATTGGCCGAATGCAGGATTTCCAGGTTTCGGATTGTAAACTTGTCGAGCCAGACAAACTGCTGCTCATCGATTCGTGAAATACGGTTGATGTGGCCAATCCGCTCGTGGCGGGTCTCCGAGAGGTAATGCATTACCGCGCCCGCTGCAATAATGCCGCTGTGAAGCCCTTCTATGCCAAAGCCCTTGAACGATACGGTGCCAAAGTGTTTCAGCAGTAGATCGCCGGCAAATTCACGCGTAAACACCCAGTCCTCGAAGGTGGTAGTATAATATTTACCGGGAAATATTGCCTGGAAGTTACGCAATTCACTTTTCTGTACCACCACTTCGCTGGGGCGAAAACTCTGGAGCAATTTGTCAATGTATTCAGGCCTTCCCTGGTCAGTTAGGAACTCACCCGTTGACACATCCAGGAAGGCAGCGCCAACAATACCTTCAGAAAAATGAAGGGCAGCCAGGAAGTTATTCTCCTTATGGTCGAGGACCTTATCGCTGAACGCAATACCGGGGGTTACCAGTTCGGTAACACCCCGCTTGACAATTTTCTTGGTGAGCTTGGGGTCTTCCAGTTGTTCACAGATAGCCACTCTTTGTCCTGCCTTTACCAGCTTGGGCAAATAGGTATCGAGGGCGTGGTGGGGAAAGCCGGCCAGTTCTACCGAAGAGGCAGCCCCATTGGCCCTGCGGGTAAGCACAATGCCCAATATCTCAGAAGTGCGGATGGCATCCCCGCCAAAGGTTTCATAAAAGTCGCCCACCCTGAACAGCAGCAAGGCATCGGGATGCTTGGCCTTGATGGCATAATACTGCTTCATCAGGGGGGTCTCAACATATTTTGCAGCTGACTTCGACAAAGGCTTTGGTTTTTATTTTGACAAAAATACAGAAAAACAACAAAGGGGGGTTTGCATTAGCCATAAAAGGAATAAATAAAAATCCGCACATAAACACCCGTCCTGCCAATAAAAATAGCTGCCAAACCAGGGTTATTTTCCTGCAAGTTATTGCAAAACACTTAGTTTTTTATTTTGAAATTTAACTTTTTGGGCGGCTAGGACCTCTTTTCTGTAAGTACTGACGATCGGGACTTCCCACAGATATCACCCCGTGGTTTTCACCTGGTTTTTCTGGGGGTAAATTCCCAGAAACACTTAGGAAGCTTCGTAAATACCGCCATAATTTTATGGTGAGAATCCTTATAGGAAGCCGATGGCGGCCGAAAGGGATTTGTACTGCAACAAAAATGAAAAGTCCGACAACAAGTAATAACCGCAAAAAACTGTATTATGAAACCGAAACTTTACCATCTTATTTTCCTGATCTCTGCATTCGCCATGGCCGGCTTGACAGGCTGTGAAAAGGATCTGCCCGAACCCTTCCTTCCTGAGGGAACGGAGGAAATTTCGACCCTCACGGCCTCAGCAGACCCCAGTGCAAATGATTGCGAACCGGCAAGCTATACCCTTTGGGCCGGGCAACACATCAATAGCGGATCACTGGAAATATCAAGTGATGAAGATTTCATTTACGTAACCTTCAAAACTACAGGAGGATGGCTCCTGCAGTTAACCCACCTTCACATAGCCACCAGTGTCAGTGAAATTCCAAAGAATGGCCGCCCTGTCCCGGGACAATTTCAGTATCAGACCATCCACAATCCCAGGGTAACCGAATATACCTATGCCATTCCCAACACCTGGGGCGAAGGCCAGGATCTGATCATTGCCGCCCACGCCGAGGTGGTGCTGATTGGTGATAACGGAAATATTGTGCAGGGCGAAACCGCCTTTGGAGGCGACACCCCCGGCCCGGGAAATCGCTGGTGGTTTTTCGCTGAATTCACCGTAGAATACTGTGACTCTGATGCCGAATTGCCCGGAGATGATGAAGGAGATGATGAAGGGGACGATGAAGGCGATGATGAAGGCGACGATGAAGGCGATGATGAAGGCGACGATGAAGGCGACGATGAAGGCGACGATGAAGGCGA
>JAAYLH010000118.1 GCA_012521995.1 Bacteroidales bacterium
CCAGGAATCCGCTGGTAAGCGGACAGGCGAAACTCCTGAACCTTGAACCCTGAACTCCTGACCTTGAACCTCTAACCTATTCCGCTACCTTTTCGTTGAGTGATCGGAAGCCCTTACCAAGGATTTCGGAGGCATCGATGACGGTTACGAAGGCGTTGGGGTCGATAGTGTTGATGTAATCCTGCAGGATCGTGACCTCCCGGCGGTTGACATTGACGAAGATGACCTTTTTTTCATCCTCTTTATACATTCCCTTGGCCTCGAGAAAAGTGCCTCCGCGGTTGAGGTCGACCAGGATTTTCTGTGCAATTTCCTTGTATTTCTCGCTGATTATAAACAGAGTCTTTTCGTAGGAAACCCCCTGGATGACGCCATCGACCACTTTTCCTGTGATATAAATGACGATCCAGGAGTAGAGCGGGATGGTCCAGTCGCGGAAGGCAATGAGGCCCACAAATACGATGATGGAGTCGACGATAATGAGCATTTGCCCTACGGGGATTCGGGTGTATTTGTTTAGGATCATCGCCACGATATCAGAGCCGCCCGAGGTGGCCCTGGCTTTAAAGATCAGCCCCAGGCCAAAGCCTATCAACACGCCTCCAAAGATACTGGAGAGGAGCATCTCGCCGGGCACCAGGGGATGTTCTCCCCAGAGCAGGGTAAGACCGTCGATGAACAGGGATGTGAGCACAAAGCCAATGACGGTTTTGACGCCAAACCTGGGCCCCAGAACGCGGATGCCAATCAGGGTGAGGGGGATGTTCAGGGCAAGACCTGTCAGCCCCACGGGTATGCCAATCAAGTGGTGTAATACAATTCCGATGCCATAGACGCCACCGGGGACGATTTTGTTGGGCGAGATAAAAAACACATAGCCCGCCGCCATGATCATTGCGCCCAGGATGATCAATGCATAAGAAATAAACCACTTGCGGGAGAAGATTTTTTCTTTAGATACAAAAGCCATTTGCCAAAAAATTAAGTTAACTTCGTGCCAATTTTTCGGCCGCAAAGGTAAGGAGAAAACCCATCCCTTTTTAGCAACATGACAGAATTAAAACAAGTCCGGCGTGCGCTGGTTTCAGTGTATTACAAGGAGCCTTCGCGCAGGCTTATTGAGGCCCTTCATCAACTGGATGTTGAACTGGTTTCCACAGGGGGCACCCTCGAATACATCCATTCGCTGGGCATTCCTGCCAAGTCGGTGGAGAGCCTTACCCAGTACCCTTCTATTCTTGGGGGCAGGGTGAAGACCCTGCACCCTGCAGTGTTCGGGGGTATTCTTGCCCGCAGGCACCTGGAGCAAGACCAGCAGCATATGCAGCAATACCGTATTGAGGCTTTCGACATGGTGGTTGTGGACCTTTACCCCTTTGAGGAAACCCTGGGCTCCGGTGCCTCGCAGGAGGAGGTCATCGAAAAGATAGACATAGGGGGGATATCTCTGATCCGCGCTGCTGCGAAGAATTACCATGATGTGGTGGTTGTGCCTTCGGTGCGTTTTTTTGATGAGGTGGTCGATTTGCTGCATTCCACGATGGGGAAGACCAGCCTGGAAGATCGCAGGCGCATGGCTGCATCGGCCTTTGAGGTGTCGTCGCATTACGATACGGCCATTTTTGGGTTTATGAACCAGGAGGACTTTCATCCCTTCAAGAAAAGCATACAGGATTCGGTGGTGTTGCGTTATGGGGAGAACCCGCATCAGCAGGGACGCTATTTCGGGCGGCTGGAAGACCTCTTTGAGCAATTGCACGGGAAAGCCCTCTCATACAACAACTTGCTGGATGTGGATGCTGCCATTAACCTCATGGGCGAATTCACTGAGCCCAGCTTTGCCATCATCAAGCATACCAATCCCTGCGGCATTGCTACCCGCAGCACGCTGAAGGCTGCCTGGGAAGATGCCCTTGCGGGAGATCCCGCTTCTGCTTACGGGGGAATATTGATTGCCAATCGCAACATTACACCTGAAATTGCGTATGCTATCAATAAGAGGTTCTTTGAAGTGCTGATTGCCCCGGCTTATGATGAGGGCAGTTTGCCGGTATTGATGCAGAAGAAGAATCGCATCCTGCTGAAGCAAAAACCTTATGCGGCAGGAAGTGATCAGTTTCGTTCGCTGCTGGGCGGGGTGCTGTGGCAGACCCGTGACCGGGTGGGGGCTTATCAGGAGTCATGGCAGACGGTTAGCCTGCGGGAGCCGGAGGAGGGTGAAGTGGAAGATATGCGTTTTGCCAACCTCATCGTGAAGCATTTAAAGTCGAATGCCATTGCGCTGGTAAAGGACAGGATGCTGGTGGGTATTGGCTGCGGGCAGACCTCAAGGGTTGATGCGCTGAAGCATGCCATTGAAAAAGCAGGGGAGTTTGGTCATTCACTGGATGGAGCGGTGATGGCTTCGGATGCCTTTTTTCCCTTTGGCGACAGCGTGGCAATAGCCCATAAGGCGGGCATCACGGCCGTGGTGCAGCCGGGCGGCTCGGTTCGCGATCAGGAGTCTATCGATTACTGCAACCAGAGCGGGATGGCGATGATCTTTACGGGCATCAGGCACTTTAAACATTGATGTGTTCATAAAAAAAATCTTTATATAATGGGTTTATTCTCTTTTTTGACCAAGGAAATTGCCATTGACCTGGGGACCGCCAATACGGTGATCATTCACAACGATAAGGTGGTGGTTGAGGAACCTTCCATAGTAGCCATTGACCGTTTGAGCGGGAAGATCATTGCCGTTGGGAAACAGGCTATGATGATGCACGGAAAGACACACGAGAACATCAAGACCTTGCGGCCCTTGCGCGACGGGGTGATAGCCGACTTTCAGGCAGCAGAAGCCATGATCAGGGC
>JAAYLH010000119.1 GCA_012521995.1 Bacteroidales bacterium
AGTAGCCATGAGTCGCGTAGCACTCATGGAAAATAAGCACCCCCGTAATACATGACGCTCCGAAGGAGCCGTCCTTATTAAACCTATTGCGATGTTTCATATTTTTTCATATTTTTAATTCCAAAAAAAATCATAACCATGAGCCATTTCACCCAAACCTTCTATCACATCATCTTCAGCACGAAGGACCGAAAACCCACCATCCCTGATGAATATTGTGAAGAACTTTACAAATACATCTGGGGAATTCTTAACAAAAGAAATTGTAAACTTTACCGAATTAATGGAACGGAGGATCATATCCATGTATTTACCAGCCTGCATCCTATAAAGTCTTTGTCCGATCTCGTCAGGGATATTAAAACCAACAGCAGCGCCTGGTTAAAAACCATTGAGAACTTCCCGAAATTCAGAGGTTGGCAAAAAGGATATGCCGCATTCACCTATTCAATAAGGGATAAAGAAATGATTATCAATTACATAAAAAACCAAAAGGAACACCACAAAAAAGAAAATTCGTTGGATGAGATCAAAAGAATCCTGGAGGAGAATGGGATTGAAATTGATTTAAAATTCCTGGAATGAGATAATCCTCAAAATTTTGTTTTTTTACTTTTCCAAACGTGATTTTTGATGGGATTTTGACTTTTTAAGAAGCGAATTTTTGATGACTACTTACTTTTTGAAAAGTGATTTAATGTTATCTGGAAAAGAAAAGAAAAGAAAAGGAAAGGCGGCCCCGCTAGCCAGCGGGGTGAGGCGTGATTCCGCCGTTTACAAATTCCACAGGCTGCCGCCTGTGGCTATTCAAAGACGACTTCTTCGGGGTGAGCCTTCCGATACGCCCTGAAGGGGCCGACCAACAGTAGTCGTGAGTCGCTAAGGACTCACAGGAAAAAAAAGAGCCCCTGCAAACGCAGAGGCTCTTCTCTCACTTCTCTCTTCTCATCTCTCACTTCTTACTTCTTACTCCCTCTCCCTGGGTCCTTCGATGAGGGTGAACTGGGGGGGGCTGCCGGCAGCGGTGCACTGGTATTCGGCTTCGAGGTAGGAGCGTGAGAAGTTGTCGTTGTAGGTCTCGAAGCCCACGATGTAGTGGACGTCGATGCCGCCGGTCTGTGGCACGGCCTCGGGGTATTTATGCTGGAGCAGGAGGATGAGGCCTTCTTCGACGATGCGGCGGAACATCTCGTCGACGGCGGCTTCAGGGCCCTGGCTGTCGAGGATGGCGCCCAGGGCGGTGTCGTAATAATTGCCTTCCGAGTCTTTAGCGGTTCGGCGGGCTGCCAGGCGCATGTCGAAGTTGCTGTAATAGGCAGCGGCGCCATAATAATAGCCGAAGTCGGCGTAGGTGGCGTGGGGGATGGGGTCGCTGGTGGCCAGGACCATATAATCGGCACTCCCCATGATGAACCTAATGGTGGGGTCGAAGGCCCAGCCCTGTGCGCCGTAGATGTATTGCTCGCTGCGCTGTTCAACATTCGAGCTGCGGATCCACTGGACGCCATCGAAGGAATAATGGGCGATCTCGTGGAAGGCGCCGCCCGAATAGACGCGGTATTTCAGCACCTGCTGCTGTCCGTCGACGGCCAGGGGGTAGTTGTTCCTGAGCCAGGCCGGCACATAGAGGTCGGCGGGGAAATCGTCGGAGAAGTTCTGGTAGGCGGCGATGTCGCCCCCGAACTGGGCATAGTCGTCGTCGGTGAATTCATACCCCACGAAGGGCAGGTTTTCAGTGGTTTCGACCCAGGCCCAGGCCTCGCCATCGTACTCGTAGAGGTCGAGGTTTTGGGTTTCTTCTGAGCCATCGAGGAAGTTGTAGATGATGCTGACCTCATCGCCCGCTTCGGCATTGGGGTATTTCTTGGCGAGGAAACCCGGCAGGCTTCCGCTGGCGGGGATGTCGGGGGAAAAGGCGTTGCCGGCCAAGCCGATATAGGCGTAATCGTTGGGGGTGAGCACATAGCCAAAGCCGGCCTGTTCCCAGAGGGGTTCATCCTCGCGGAAGTTGTAGGTCACCAGTGCGCTGCTGCCCAGATTAAGGGCCAGGAACTTGCGCTTGAGCAAGAGTGGGATATACGCCATGGCGGGATCTTCGTTGGTAAAGGCCTGCAGGGAGGCCACAGGGCCGCCGAGGGAGGTATAGTCGGGACCTGTCAGGGTATATTCAATGGCCTGCTTGTAGGGGGCCTGGTCCATGTCGAGCTGTTCGTAAATGGCCTCGTTGGGGTCGCAGGACGCCAGGAGGAACATTGCGAAGAGCATGCTGATTGCTTTGAAATATTTCATAATACACAGTTTTTTTGTTTCCATGACCTAAAAGCGGAGTTTAAAGCTCATACTCCAGGTGCGCCCGAAGCCGTAATAGACCGTTGCTGTATTATAGTCGAAGGATGCCCCGTCGGTGGCGTCGGCAATGTAAGCAGTATCGAAGAGGTTGTTGAGGTTTCCCACGATGGAGGCATTCAGGTCGCCGATGCGGAAGTTGTATCGTGCGTTGAGGTCAAACACCTGGTAAGAAGGCATCTGCCAGGCCTGGGTTCCGCGCTGGGCTTCGACGGTACGGTTCTCGACGTTGAAGTCGGCATAGAGGCGATCGAAATGGGTGAAGTCGACCCCGAGGAAGACGCGGGGCAGGGCTTCCCAGTCGAAGCTCAGTCCGGCTGTGGTTTGGGCTGAGTTGCCCACCCTCAGGCCTCCTGAGTAAACCTCGAAGGTGCCAATAAATTCCTGCTGTTCGTTGTAGATGTCGGCGATTACATCATCGGTCCACTGCCAGTCGCCCAGGGAGGCCATCCCTTTTATTGTAAGCTTCGGGAAGGGGTTGGCCACCATGTCGATCTCTATGCCCTGGTGCAGGGCATTCAAGCCGGTGAGATTGGCCAGCACGGTGCCGATGGTGCGGGTCAGGGCCTTGTCGATCCAATTGGTGCGATACAGGGTGAGGTTAGCCGAGAAGAAACGGCTGCGATAGCCATAGCCCAGCTCGGCTGAGCGGACTTTCTCGTGCTTCACGCCCAGGTTGAATTCGTTGGTATAGCCTATGAATGCATAGCTGAAATAAGGAGCGCGGGTAAAATACCCCCCGTTGAGGAAGATGTTATGGGCATCGGAGATATTGTAGTTGGCACCTCCCTTGATGCTGTAGGCATTGAAGTTGAACCAGCCGGACTGGTTGTCCTCAAGATCGCTTTGGCTGTAGAGGTCGGGATTTGTCTTGTAGATGAAGTAGTCGGTACGTCGATAGCCTGTATTGCTGAAGGTTCCCGAGAGGAAAGCCGAGTATTTATCGGCCACATATTCTGCCTGGGCGAAGAGGCCACCCCAGCGTACCTCGCCCATGTCGTGATAGCTGATCATATCGCCTTCGCGCAGCAGGGTGTTGGCAGGCCTGTTGATGTCGCGTGAGCTGCCATTTGAGTTGACGTCGAGGAAATATTCTCCGCCCAGGAGGTCTTCGATTTCGTAGAAGTGGTATCCTTTGTAATAGCGCAAGTCGACCCCACCTGTCAGTTTCAGGTTGTTGAAATCGTGATTTAGAGTTGACAGGACCCCATACCAGTCGTGCTGGTTGACGGCATTGGCGATGATTGCCTTGGAGCCTGCCTGGGAGGCTGCATTTTCGGCTATCACGGCATCGAAATCGAGGTATCCGTTGGGGGTGAGTTTTGTCATATCGTAAGGCAGGCCATCGACGGAATTAAACCTGAGCCAGTTGGCGTTGTCGCCAAAGGCGCGTCTGCCGCCGCCGGAGGATTTGGAGGCATAGGCCGATGTGGACAGGGTGGTGAGGTCGGTGACAGACCAGTAGTGGTTGAGGGAGACCTGGGGTTTGTGGTAGTAGTTGTAGGAAGCCGTGTAGGGCTGTCCGTTCATATAGCCCAAGGCGGGGTTGTAACGGCGGTAGTCGCGGTGTTCGCGGTAGGTCTGTATGAGCTGGCGGGGGTAGCGCTGGTTGTGGGTCTGGGGCGCCCCAAAGGCTGTCAAGGCCAGGGTATGGCGCTTGTTGAGCTGTTTGGAGACGTTGAGGAAATAAGACCAACCTTCGTAGTCAAGGCCTTTGACATAGCGTGATCCTGATCGATGGCCACCCGAGAATGTGGCAGCCCATCCGTTGTCGAGCAGGCCTGTAGAGATTGTCATGGTTTGCTGGCTATAGCCGTCGCTGCCCAGGGCGGTGGAGACTGATCCTCTGCGCTGTGCATCGGTGGAACGGGTGATGATGTTGATGGTGCCGCCCACCGAGCTGATGGCCAGGCGTGAGGCGCCCAGTCCGCGCTGTACCTGCATGGTGCTTGTCACATCCGAGAGGCCGGCCCAGTTGGACCAGTAGACGCGTCCGTTTTCCATATCGTTGACGGGCACTCCATTGATGAGCACGCCGATGTTGTTGGAGTCGAAGCCCCTGAGGTTAATCCTCGAGTCGCCGTAGCCCCCGCCGTCCTTGGTGGCATAGACGCTGGGGGTAAGTTTCAGGATCTCGGGGAATTCCTGGGTGCCCAGGCGTTCGGTGATGATCTCGGCCGAGATGTTGGAGATGGCTACCGGGGTTTGGCGGTCGCGGGCAAAGGAAGAGATCACCATCACCTCCTGCAGGCCGATTGTGCTTTCCTCGAGGGTGATGACCCCCAGGTTGGTATTTTGCCTGAGTTCCAGGCTGAGGGTTTTTTCTTCAAAGCCCAGGTAGGTGACCCTGAGGGAATAATCGCCTGCATCGGTGTTGATCTCAAACGAGCCATCCAGGGTGGTTGTAGTGCCCAGGGTTTTTCCGGTGGCGACATTGGTAAGCTCCACCAGGGCGGCAGGCAGAAACTCACCCTGGGGGTTTGCAACTTTCCCTTTGACGGAAATGCCAAAAACCTGCATCCCCGAAGCCAGGAAAAGCAATACGGCAAGGATCAGGTGGATCGTAAATCTGAATTTTCTCATAAGTTTTGCTTTGATGGATGAAAGAATCATTCAAAGAAGGAAAAAGGAAATGCCTCATGCGGATTTCCCCGAAAGGGGGCAATAGAGCATGAAGCATTTCCCGGACATAAGGTTATCGGTTCACCTGAAGTTTTTGAACCCGGTTTTGGGTACCCGCAATGATCTGCACCATGTAGATGCCATTGTTGAGGCCCGAAGTATTCAGAATAATGCTGAAGTCGTCTACGCCCTGATCCATCAGCAAGCGGCCGCTGAGGTCGAACACCCTGATCTGATCAATGATTTCGGGGCTTTCAACGGTAAAAGTATATCCAGCAGGATTTGGGAAGAGGCGCATTTCCAGGGGTTGATTTTCTTCGATAGCAGTCGTGGGTTCCAGGAAGTCGGCCAGGGAGCGGGGCAGCAGGCGGGTGTCTTCGTAGCGCTGGGTCACCACGGCGATGATGTCCTTATTGGTGGCAGGCACGTCGGTACCGAAATAGTCGAGGGCATCGGCAGCATTGGGGGTACGGATCTCGCCTTCGCCGCTGGCATCGGAGATATAGTATGAGACGTTATGCAACCAGGTAGGTTCGTTTCCTTCATCGAAAGCCACATCGCGGACCACCACAAGCATGGCCTGATGGTCGACGGTAAGCTCGGCAAGGGTCAGCTCGAGGGGTTCGAGGGTATTTTCGGCAGAGGTAGCCGCACCGGGGTCTTCTGTGGGGATGATCTGCCACATGTCCTGGAAGGCGCTCAGGGTGCCTGTCAGGCCGGTGATTCCGTCGTAGTTATTATAAGCAGTCTCGATCATGCCGGCCGCATCGTCAATGAGGATGGCCCCGCTGGCGTCCTGGATGAACATTTGTCCGCGATAGGCGAGCTGTTGGTGGGTGATGATGACCTCGCCGGTGATGCGGTAAGGCTGGTCGCTGACACCCAGCTGGACGAAGGAGGCAATATCGGGCACTTCAATCACTGCAGGGGCTTGATCAATGCCCACTTCGTCCACCCACCAGTTGTGGGCGTTGTCGCCTTCATAAACGAAAGCGATAAAAATCACCTCTCCGGCATAGTCGGCCAGGTTGATCATTTTCTCGGTGTAAGCTGAGAGTGGAGCATTCGACTCGTACAGTTGGGTGAAGTCGCCATTTTCAGGCATCCCACTGCCGGTAGAGATCCATACGCCGCTATAACCGTAGTCGGGCATATACTGGTTGCGCTCGAGGAAAGACAGCAGCATGGCTTGTGATCCAGGTTCCAACTCAGGCAACTGGATCTGGGGGCTTACAAGCCAGCTCCTGGCCATTCCGGCCTGTACAAAGGGGTGATGGGCAGCGCCATCGCCGGCCACCCATTCCCCGTCCCCTTCCGGGTAAAAGGTAGCCCAGCCTTCGGGCAGGAAGGTGTCGAAGCTTTCCAGCCAGGGGAAGCTGGTGATGAGGTTGTCGTCAACGGCCACCAGCATCACTTCCTGGGTAAAATCTTCTTCCAGCAGGACGACACCGCTCTGGGTCCAGTAACCATCGAGGGCTACGGAATAAGGATAGGCACCTCCCAGGAGGCCGGGGAAGGAATATTCGCCGGCATCATAGGACAGGCCTTCGAGGGTGATGACCGCGTCGGTGAGGGCATTGCCACTCTCATCCACCACCGTGAAATTCAGGTCAAAATAATCGAGGGAGATGAAATCATCGAGCGAGCGGGGCATGATCTGCATGTCAGCGTTAAACTGGTTTACGAGGGCGACGAGGTCGCGGTTGGTGGTGGGCACCGGGGTGCCGAAATAATCGAGTGCTGCATTGACGTTGGGGGTGCGAAGGATCCCTGAGCCGCTGGCGTCATTCACGGTATAGTTTGTGCTTGGCGCAAAGTTTGGGTTTGCAGGGGTTGCAAAGGAGACGTTTCTAACAATGATCAGCTGGGCCTGGTGGGCGGGGGTGATGTCGGCCAGCTCCAGTTCGAGGGGTATCACCACATTACCCTGGCTAACGGCCGCACCCGGATCCAGGGTTGGAGTGAGCTGCAGGAGCTGGTTGTAGATGCTCAGAGTGCCTGTAAGGCCCTGGATGCCATCATATTCTACGTATTGTGAGGTAATGATGCCAGCCGGGTCATCCACAACGATGGCAGCAGTTGCATCCTGGAAATATTTCTGGTTGCGGTTTCCGTTTTGGTGGGTGAGGATGACTTCACCCGTGATGACATAAACCGTTCCATCGGTGGCACCTGTTTCGCGAAGCGTTTCAAGATCAGGCACTTCCACCGGGTCCTGCGCCTGGATTGCCACCGGGAACAGCAGCATGGAAATAAGCAACAGGGCTGCAAAAATTTGTAAGGATTTCTTCATAAGACTTCATTTTGAGGTGAAAAAAATATTGTTTTAGGAAGCGTTTTTTTTTAATTGGATTAATTTCAAAGGTATTCAATTGGGATGGGCTGAGGAGGAAATATTTTCAGTTTTTATTCACAACTTATTCACTATTCTGATGAGCCGTTTGAACCAAACAAGGATTTTTTCGTTAATACGCAAACCAAAACTGCCGATATGACTCCTGAGACCTTGTCTGAGCTAAAAAACAATGAACCTGCCGTCATGCTGTATTTTCATAATGATGTCTGCGGGGTATGCAAGGTATTGTGGCCCAAGGTAGAGGCCCTGATGCGTGAACGCTTCCCGCTCATAAAGGTAGTGCGCGTGGATGCCAACGAAAGCCGCGAGCTCGCGGGGCAGATTCAGATGATGAGCATTCCGGGCCTCCTGCTTTATATGGATGGGCACGAATATTACCGCGGCAACGGGATGGTTTCCATGAGCCAGATGGAGGAGCAGATCGCCAGGCCTTACCACCTGATGTTCGACCAGGCATAGGCCTTCTCCTTGCCTGTTCACCCCCTACCCTTCTCAGGCATTTACGCCTGATTTTGAAGAATCGTTTTTATTGCGTCCAGGCCTGTTCCCGGAATACGGCTTGCCCTTGCTGAAAGCCATCGGAAAGCAGTGATATTTAATCCGGTTCTAGATATTATTTATTATTTTTTAAATTTTATTGATTTTTTATTTGATTTTATTAATTTTTGTATTACTTTTGAAGAGAGCAATTAAAGTTTTGAGCAGTTGCATAAATCCATTAAGGATATTGCCGTGAACAAAAAAATTCCCATTCAATGCCCATCCTGCAGCGGGCAGTTGCAGGTGCGCAGCCTGGAGTGTCCTGCCTGCCATACGCGGGTGGAGGGGCTATTCTCGCTGCCGCTGCTCACCAGCCTGAGCGAGGAGGATCAATTGTTTATCATTGAATTTGTGAAGAACAGCGGCAGCCTGAAAGAGATGTCGAAGCACCTGAAGCTGAGCTATCCCAGCATACGCAACCGGCTGGATGACCTGATCGCCCATATTCATAAACTTCAAAGGGAGCAAAAAAATGAACTGGCGAAGAGATAAGGCGATATGGTACAACCCCTTTGAGTATCTGGCAGGGTACAAGGCCTTGCTGATCGGGCTCGGGTTGATGGTGCTGGCTTCGCTGGCGGGAACGCTAACCCAAATCTGGTTTCCGGGGGCGCTTGACCTGAAGGTGGCCTACGAGGGCTCTTACGGGGTTCACCTGGTCACCAGTGTCCTGAGCTGGTTGATCGTGGTAGCGGTACTGTATCCCCTTGCCCGGGGGCTTTCGTCGTCGAAGATACGCCTGGTGGACATGGCAGGCACGCTGGCCCTGGCCCGTGCGCCACAGCTTGTAGCAGGGCTCTCGGGCATTGGGGGCCTCAGCAGTAAAGCCGTCAACAACTGGCTTTACCATATCACGGAAGAGCTGCAGGGTGCAATCCCGATGGATTTGCCGGGCAGGCTGAGCCCTGTTGAGATGCAGGGCTGGGAATGGTTCCTGGCGATAAACCTGCTGGGGCTTCAACTCCTCACAATCGTTTGGATGACCGCCCTGATGTATCACGCCTATCGCGTCAGCGCCAACCTGAAAGGCACCCGCGCCGGGGTCAGTTTTGTCGTTGGCATGCTCATAGCAGAGGCCCTTTCTGTCTTTGCCATACTTCGCCTGATTGTTCCCCTGCTTCAGGCAGGAAGCTGATTTTTCACTTTTCACCCACAAAACAAGAACCCAATGGATATTCCCTTCAATGAACTCCTCCGCAGCATCCCCACCTGGGTCATCGTGCTGTTTGTCTTCGACGTGATCATGAAACTCGTTGCCATGTATTGGGCTGCAAGGCGAAAACAACCGGTGTGGTACATCTGCCTGGCCATTTTCAACACCCTGGGCTTGCTGCCCATTGTTTACCTGCTTATACATCGCAGAAAGAGCCGGGTCATTTCGTAATTTTTTTCAAAAATCAATTACCCATGAAAGCATGTTTCGCAATTCTTTTCACCATTTTGTTTGCTGCGCCAGCCCTTTCGCAGGAGCTTCAGACCGCGCCTCCCGATGTTTATGAGCAAGGCGCCAGCCAACTGCTTGCTGCGATGCAGGAAGGCACCGCAGACGACAACATGGAAATATTTACCGAAGAGCTGAAGGCAGCGCTAAGCAGCCTCAAGCTTCAGGACCTCTGGGCCCAGCTGCAGCAGCAGGTGGGATCCTTCAGGCAGATCAGCCGTTACCTCCACGAAGAGTCTGGCGAATACCACGTGGTGATGGCAGTGACCGAGTTCAGCAATATGGAGCTGGCCCTTCGGCTTGTTTATGACCCGTCGATGAAGATAGCAGGCTTGCAATTTGTCCAGGCTCCGCCCCTGACGTTCACCCCCGCCCCCGCATATGCTGACACGACGCGCTTCATTGAGACTGAACTGGCGATTGACTGCGGCGACATTCAGCTGCCGGCTTTGCTCGCCATGCCCCGCAGCGAATCTCTTGTGCCCCTGGTGGTGCTGGTGCATGGCAGCGGCCCCAATGACATTGATGAGACCATAGGCCCCAACAAACCCTTCAGGGACATAGCATGGGGTTTGGCCACACAGGGCATCGCGGTGCTGAGGTATGAGAAGCGCACCAAGAACAAGGTCACCTCCCTGGATATGAAAACCATGACCCCCTGGGAAGAGACCGGAATGGATGCGGTAAGCGCTGCAAAACAAGCAGCGGGCCTGGAGGGCGTTGACCCGCAAAGGATCTTTGTGCTGGGGCACAGCCTGGGGGGCATGATGGCGCCCGAAATTGCCAGGCAGTCGGGCAGCCTGGCAGGCATCATCCTCCTGGGCGGCAACAGCGGCAAGTTGTATGACATCATCATCAGACAGTATGAGCACCTGGCTGCCATCCAGGACCCTGACAACGCGCATGGCACCCGCGAGGAAACCGAGAAGATCCGCCAGAAAGCGGCCCTGATCCGTTCGGGAGCCCTCACCCCCGACACACCCCCTGAAGAGACCATTCTTAACACCCCGGCAAGCTACTGGCTGTATATCAAGGATTATAACCAGGCGGAGACCGCCCGCCAGCTCGACATCCCCACCCTGATCCTGCAGGGCGAACGCGATTACCAGGTGGACATGCTGGAATACCAGGGCTGGCAGGAAGCCCTTGGGGGAAGACCTAAGGTTAGGATGAAAAGCTATCCCGGCCTGAATCACCTGTTCTTCCATGGCGAAGGCACGCCCAAGCCCGAAGAATACTATCAGCAAATGAACACCGATGTCCAGGTGATCATGGATATCTCCTCCTGGATCCAGGGCATTTAAGAGAGACCACAGGAATCCGGGGCCGTCTCACCAACAGGAGGCGGCCTTCTCTTTTCCTTGCCCCGGCCCTGCTTCAAGCCATGATGTATTGCTTCCCTTTTGATGAAGGTCATAGGTTTAAACAGGCCCTTCCATTTTCCCTTTCTTTTTGAAACAGGCACACAAGGTTTCATCCCGGGCCTAAGAAGACTCATTTCATGGCCCTGCTTCAGTCATACTTCAGACGTACCTTAGACGTACTTCAGACGTACCTTAGACGTACCTTAGACGTACAAAATACGTTTAAAGTACGTTTCAGATCCGTTTTATGTACGTGTCTGTTACGTTTTATTCAGGGAGAAAGACCGGTGCTGAAAAAGGCAAATACCATTGCAGGGATGCTTGGGGGATCAGCATTATGGGTATAATGCGGGTCTTCCCTTGCTGGGTGAGCTTTCCCGTAAGGAGAAAAAGAAAGGCTGCCCCGGGGGTCCTGGGCAGCCTGAAAGAGATCAGGATGGCCAGGCATCAGGGCTTTGCGCTGAGCCTAAGCCAAAGTTTTGGAGGAGCCAGGCCGTCAGGGTTTCATCACCTGTAGTTTTTGCACCCTTGTGCCATGGTTGTTCATCACCTGGACAAAGTAGATTCCTGCTTCAATTCCAGCCAGGTCTATGCTGGTTTCCAAGCCTCCTGCGATGAGTAATTCGGTGATGGGTTTACCGGTGATGTCCAGGATGCGTACGGATTGCAAAGGGCTTCCCGAGCGGATGGTTACCCTGGTGGAGGCCGGGTTTGGATACAGGCGTATCGCGGTAAGGGGCCGCTCGGGGACGGAAGCTGTGCTTTGAAATATTGCCTTAAGCAGGAGGTCGTTTTCGGGCATGCTGAAGGTCATGGCGGGCTCATCGCCAAATTCCTCGCCCGAATCATCTTCCCATTCCAGGAAGATAAACCCCGAGGCCGGGGTGGCGGTGATGGTGACCTCGGTGCCTGCTACAAAATCGCCTGCACCATCCACGGATCCGCCTTCTTCGGGCACAGCCCGGAGGGTAAGGGAATACAGGGGTATTTCCACAAAGGTGGCGTTGATGGATTTGTCCTCGCTCAGGATGATGGTGGCGAGGGCTTCGTCGGATACCAGGTCACCGGACCAACCTTCAAACAGCCATCCATCCTGTGCGAGGGCTTCCAGGCTCAGGGTGGTGCCTTCTTCGAAGCTCAGGGGTTCGGAATAAGGCAGGCCCTCCACTTCGACGGTGCCGTTGCCGGTGATGTCGATGGTCAGGGAATACATTTCAGACCCATTGCCCAGGGTGCCATTGGTCCGGAGGTTCTGGGCATAGAGGTCGACTCCGTCCGAGCGGTCATCTTCCCAGGCAAACACCCATTGTCCCCCGTGATAAGGAGCCATATCGAGGTGGACCTTGTTGGATTGCACTGAAGAAATGAGGGTCTCAGCGGGGTCCCACACAAAGGCCCCCTCCTTGTCGAGGCGGAGGGCTCTCAGCGAGGTTTGGCCGCCCATGATATTATGCTCGTAGACCAGGATGACATGATCGTCAAGGGGCATCGCAAATTGCGGTAAGAGCCCCTGGTCTGATACAGGGAAGATCACCTTGCCCTGTTCGCCCCAGAGCAATTGCCCTTCGGAGTTCACTTTCTGTCCATAGATACCCCATTGGTTCTGGTCGCCGTTCACTTCGTTCCAGTAGATGTACACATCGGGGTCCACATGGGGTTTTGCCAGTTGGGGATAGAACTGGTTGAAATTTGTGCGGTTGGAGAGCAGCACGCCGTTTTCGGGCAGGAGGGGTTGTCCATCGCCATCGACATGTTGGAGCCAGGAAGAGGCGGCGGTGCCAGACTGGCTGAAGTCGTGCCAGGCCATGTAGAAGCCATCGTTGCCATCGTTGACAAAGGGCAGGATCTGGTACCAAGCCTGGATGGCGCCCAGGTTGTATACCACTGTAAAGTCATCCCAAACGGGCTGGCCATCGGCATCGTAACGCCGGGCCAGGATATGGCGGGTAGGCGACCAGGAAGGTCCACTGTCCTCAAAGATCTTCAGGATGACCTCATCTTCGCCCACAGGCAACAACTGGGGCCAGGAATAGGTGTTGGAACCACTGAGGGTGATGCCCCACTCACCCCATAGCTTAGTGCCTTCGGGGCTGATCTTTTGGAGGATAACCACATTGTCGGCATTCCATGCAAACACAGCAGAATTGGCATCGGTGATCACCACTTTAGGGGAGACGTCGAATGAGCCGCTGCTCGAAAGCATGATACCATCAGGCCCCCAGACGAATTCGCCATCGGGCGAGATACGGTAGGCCACGGTATTGTTGTTGCCGCCTTGGCGAATGTCCTGCCAGGTAAGGATGGCGTGGTTTTCGTGGTCGACGGTCATATCCCAGTCGGTGAGCCAGCTCATGCTGGGATGCTCACTGATCAGCAATCCGTTTTCAGCCCACAAGCGGTTGCCCTGGGCATCGCAGCGTTGCAGGCGAACATTGTAGTTAGCCCCTTCCAGGGAAAAATACCCTATGTAGTAATGGCCATCAGGGCCCACGCCCACCTTTGGGATCACTTCTTCGCCCGGGAGATTCGTCACCCGGAGATTTGTTGCGGAATCATCGCTCCACTGGGCCATGACCAGCAAAGGGAAAAAACACAAAAGAAAGAGTAGTTTTGTTTTCATGGGGTCGCTGATTAAAATGAGAAAGCTGCCAATAAATTTAATAAAAATTGATAATCAAGGCAATAGCCTCAAGAAATATTTTCAGGCACCTGGGGATAAAAAAAACCGGGTCGCTTTTGGCGACCCGGAAAAATGAATGCTAAAATTACCCAAGAAGAGAAGCAACCTAAGGGCTACTTTATGATCAGTTTTTCAGTTTCCATTTTTTTAGTTGTCTGAACCTGCAGGATATAGGTGCCAGGTTTAAGGTTCAAGCTGATGTTGTTATGGCCGTCGGGAAGATTATCGCCATAGATCAACTGTCCGTTGAGGTCGATGATACGGACCTGTGCAGGTTCGGGAAGAACCAGGTTGAATGTTCCATTGCTGGGGTTTGGATAAACATGCAGCCGGTCTTGGGTCAGGGGTTCATCCACATCGACAGAACTCAGGATTTCAACGGAGGCTCTTTCAGAAGCACCGCTGTGATAAACGGCTTCCACTTCCACCAGGTGGGTTCCGGCTTCCAGGCCGGCAAGCTGATGGGTCATATCGGTGATTTCCTGAGCGACCATAGCTCCATCCAGGTAGATGTTGAATGACTGCACGTGATCAAAGGGCTTTTGGTATTCCAGGTCATCGATCAACAAAAAGTAGGTATCGAATGACACATACTGGATTGCCAGGTATTTTGTTCCTTCGGGAGCCTCAAACGAATACTGGGTCCACATTACCGGGGGGATAATACCCGATCCTTCAGGAAGGGCATTAAAGTCGGCGGGTTGGCTGCCAGAGGTTGAATACAATACGTTGAAGGTCTCGGGGGAATCGCTCACCAGAGAACTGGCCATGAAAGAGAAGGTACCCGGGCCAGCGGGGATGATCAACCAGTCGTTATTGGGGCCGCTGGGGCCTGCCAGAGCCACCAGGTAACGGCTGCCTGAGAAAGGTTCAAGGTTAACAGCGGGTGATGTTGCAAAAGGATTGAACACCATCCAGGACATGGGGTTTCCTGCCCCGGGCCAGGTAAAGTTTGTATAGGTGTAGGTTTCGAGCCCATCGCCATCGATCAGGATGTAATCACCGATATTTGTTTTCTCAAAATCGGGATAGGATTCAATGTTGTCGGTGAATACACCATGGAGTGCCCAGGACAGTGTTGCCGAAGAGCCGTCTTCGTTCAGCTCGGCCTTCAGGCCTGAGGGCATCACCTTGTTTTCATAGACAGGCACCTCCAGGGTTTGGCTTTCCATAATGGCGACATTTTCCATTTCAAGCAACTTATAGTTGTCCATCTGGACCTCCAGGTTGTAGTTGCCTCTCCAGACCCCGTTAAAGGCAGAGGGGTTTTCAAAGTCTTCCACATGGGTTTCATATAAGTAGTCGTCATTCCACAAGCGGATGTATGCCTGTGCAGGCAACAAGGAATTGGGTTGCAGCTCAAGTGCAATGTTGAAAATCATTTCCAAAGGCAGGGGGTTTGAGAGGGACATCTCGGAGAACTGTTCAGGTCCATACTGAGCCATCACCCCATAGCGGTAAATTGCCGGCTCTTCATCCTGGATTGTGTTATCAAGGAATGTATTTTCAGCAACGGCAGTGGGCGTAAGGTCAGTCCAAGATGATGGTTCAGCATCAGCAAGGCCCCTGAACACCTTATAACCCAAAGGATCAGCTTCAACGGTGGTGTGAACAATGCCGTAGATATTCCAGTTTTTGTTTGTCAGGCTCATGCCGGTCCAGGTGCCATCAGAATAGAGCATACTACCTTTCTTAAGGGGAGCATTGGGGCCCTCATCAATGCCGATTGGGTAAGCCCCGTATCCGGGAAGGAAATGAATCCCGATCCAGAACTCCTGGGTTTGATCAATCAGGATAGATTGGTTAAGCTCAAAAGTATACCAACCAGAGGCATCGACAGAACCTTCCTGTTCGTAGAGCAGGGTAGATGCGTTTTCGCCCTGGAACACCTTGATAATAAAGTCAGCATAGTTGTGGAAATGGACCTTAACGTGGGTTAGCTTTCCATTTTCGGGAAGAGCTTCCTGGAGGTCAAGGTGAGAGAAGCGGATGCCGGCAATAAACTCATCGCCGCCAAAGCCGTAGCCATCGTTAACGTTTGTTTGGGTACCCCAAGCCAGCATAGATTCGTGGTCAAGGCCATAGGGAACATCCCAATTCACTTGTGCAACACCCTCATCGAGGGCAGCAACCACGTTCATTGGCTTATGGGGGGTTACGCCCAGTTTAATGGTACCAATGGAATAGTCGGCGGAGCCACTTGTAAAGTTATCCACATAGCTATTGAAAAGCGGGTGGATCACTTCAAGCTGGTAATCCTTTTCGCCATAGGCCTGAAGGCTGAAGGCTCCATTTTCATCGGTTTCGGCATTGAATAATGAATAGCCCGAGAGGTTCACATAGGCATTTGCAATGGGGGTCCCTGCCTGATTGGTAACGGTACCCGAAATGGAAATGATCGATGCATCCGACAGGGAAACATTAAGCACCAGTTCCTGCTCGGGGTCCAGGCTTATCTCCGCTACTTCAGTATTGAATCCTTCCTTAAAAAAGGTCACTTCATAATTACCGGGGAGCAGGGCATCAAAGCTAAAGGTTCCGTCGGCCAGGGTGAGGGTGGTTTCCTGCTGGTAGGCTGCAGGGTCGTTTTCTGCAGGTACAAGGGTAACGCTAACCCCCTCGAGGCCAGTAGATCCATCAGCAATTGTAACCAATCCCGCTACGGAGGCAAAGTCATGGATTTTGGTGGTTACAATACTCGGAATGGTACCGATCTCTGAAGTAGCCCAGGAAGCGGGCTGAGTGGTCACGGTGCTCATATCCACCCCGTAGCCAATGGCATAATAGGTGCGCATGCCTTCCACCTGGGTGTTGTAGAACACCCTGTTGGTAACGGTGGGCAGGTTTTCGGTCAGGGGTTTCACCACGGTAATGATCACATTCTGTCCGCTTTCGGCATCATAGAAGAATGGCTGATCGAGCTCGATCTCTATGGCCCTGGGCCCGGCTTGAAAAGTAATGGGGCCTTCGTAAACCAGTTTTTGGGTCCCAAAATACTGCCAAACAGCATCGCTGAGGGAGGTACCAAACACTTCGCGGTCGGTGGTACTCATATAAATCTTATAGGTATTTGAACCGCCATCAGAGCCCAGGTTGCTAAAATAGGCCAGGTTGGTGATGAGGCCCGCAGAGCCGATCTCATCGGCATAATAAATGCTTTGCGAGATAATGGAGGCGCGGGTCAGCTCGAATACTTGTTCCGATTCATATTTCCCGTAGGTCACAGGCTCCTGGTATTCGGTCATGCCTGAATAGGCGTTCACCATCCCGGGTTCTCCTGATTCTTCAGGGGTAACATGAGCCACAACAGAATAGGTATATAGGTTAAAGTCGGGGACCTCGGCTTCAAGGAAAGAAGTATCAGGGTGCATGGCGACGAGGGTATCGGTCTGATTTCCAGCCTTACGGGTAAGGGTATAGCCTGTTACGGGATCCTGGAGGATTCCGCCATTGGCACCATAATTCACCTCATTCCAGGAGATAACAGACTGATTGTTTTCGTCAGGTGTAACTGTGATTGTATGGGGAGCGCCAGGTACTGTTTCGTAGTCAAGGAAGAGGAATTCAGAAGTGTACTGAAGCCCATCACCATTGGTATTAAAGGGGATCATGCGGTAGGCGAAGAAACCTGTGCCCACAATGTTATCGTCAGTAAAGCTAACTTCTTCACCGGGTTCCATGTCTTCAATGACAGCAATCTCGGAGAACGACATGGGGTGTGTCCCCCGGAAGATACGAACCCCATTAAGTTCTGTCAGGGCGCCTTCAGTAGCATCCACAACAGGGTTGGTCCAGTTCAGGTGAACGGCCATTTGTTCACCGAGTTCGACTTCTGCATCAAAGCCGGTGATCATTCCAGGGCTTTGGGGAGCGGAAGTGGCAGTAAATTCCACATCATCCACCATCAGGCAATAGGCATAGGAAACGTGAACGATGGCAAGGTGTTTCGCCCCGGCGGGGATATCAAACTCGTGGCGTGTCCAAACAAAAGCAGCGGTATAAGGGTTTCCGTTATTGAAGAAGGTGAAGTCGGAAGGGTCTGTTCCTGTAGTGGAGTACCCCACTTTAAACTCCTCATCGCCATAGAAATCAAAGGTTCCTTTTGCATAAAAAACAAACTGCCCGCCATTGTGGGGGGCCAGCTCACTGGTGATCATCCAGTTGTTGCTGGGACCATCATTGGAGGTGATACCCATAAACACCTTATCACCCGAACGGGGCTGATATTCAGGGAATGTATTCGGAGGATTGGTTTTCGAAGGATTATACATAATAAAAGCCTGGGGCTGATTCTTATTGGGATAATCGTGGAAAGGACCTGCAGGGACCAAGCCATCCTCGTCTAACATTATCCATCCTTCAATCTTATCAATGGCAAAATCATCATGCCATTCTGCATTATCCATAAAGGAATAAAGCAGGTTGTCCTTGTTGGAAGCGGGCCCCTCTGATGCGGTCACACGGGGTGCGAGTGACAGAAACATGAGCATCAGAAAAAAGAGGGCAGAGTGAAACTTTTTCATTGCATTAAAATTTAATTAACATCAGGTAAAATTAGTAGAGCTACAAAGGAAACTTTTATCTCAATAAGAAGCAAAGGCAATTTCTCCATCTCGTCCCAAAGAGATACATCTCCTCCCTTTCCTTCAGATATACAACAGCTTACCTTTGCAAAAAAATTTTTCTGAACTCTGCAGGGGTCATTTTTTCCTGGGTTTTGAAAAGACGATAAAAAACGGAAACGGAACCAAAGCCGGCCTCAGAAGCGATGGCCTCGATTGTAAAATGCTCCAGTCTTTCATTTGACAGGAGGCGTTTGCTTTCTTCAATGCGAAGGGCATTGATGTAATCGTAGAAATTCTTTTGGAGATGATTGTTCAGGGCGGCAGAAACCGAATTGCGCGATTCGCCGGTCTCCCGGGCAAGGTCGCTGAGGCTGATGGCGGGGTTTTTAAACAGTTTTTTTTCTTCCATCACTTTTTGCAGCCTTTTCAAAACATCCTCCCCTTTCTTGCTGACCTGGGGAGCAATTATAGGAGCCTTGAACCCGGAAGGGCGATGAGACAACATTGGGGTATACTTCACTTCGACGGGGCGAACAGGAAGGGTAAACAAATAGGGGTGCCTGACAATACTCAGGGTGATATGGAAAAGACTCCAGGCCATCACCCCATGATAGGCCATATACAAGAGGTAGGCATTCACATGGGCCGACTTAATAATGGTGGATACTCCCCCGATGAGAAATACAGGAACAAAAAGCGAATTGATGATCCTCAGCCATTCCAGTTTCTTGTTTTCAATGTCGGAATACTCATCCTTAAGCTTTTGCTGCCAGAGGTTCAGCAAGCGATTGGCTTTAAAGAAATAGAAGGGACCTTGAACCATCGCCACCAGGGAGCTTGCCATGCTCCGTGACGAATACCAGGGGTGGCTGCGCAAGCCGTCAATGGTTGCCCCCTGACTGAGAAACAAATAAAGGGTAAAGGCCAGGTATACATAAACCGGGAGGAAATGTAAGTGGTCTTTTCTGCGGAAGGAATCGTATTCAAAGAAAAGGTACTTGACGTACAGGAACAGGGGCGGGAAGAGCGTCAGAGACACCATGGGGCCGATAAAGGAGGTTATGGCCCTGCTGAAATAAGGTGCTCCATGGATAAAAGCAAAAAACCAGTAACAGGAAAACCCCCAGGAAAGGGTGAGCAGGGCAAGCAAATAGCTTGCAAAAGGCTTCTGTCGGTTTTTGAGCAGCAACACCATACTGGTAACCGCCTGAGAGGCCCCAAAGAGCATGAAGACCGAGAAAAATAATTCAAAAGTCCTTAACATATGGTTGCAGAAAAGTGACACAAAAGTACTGAAATAATAGGGAACGGGAAAAAGGGGGAAAAAGGCTGAAAAGAATTTTTCCCTGCTTATTCCATTACAAAAACCTGTTCTCCACACTGACTGCAATGCCCCGAGGCAGTGACTGCATAAAGCGTGGTGGTGTAAACACGCCTGTCGGCAAGCAACTTCCCGCAGTAATGACAACGGGTAGCGGACATCTCAGCCCCCCCTGCCACATTGCCCAAGTAAACATAATGCAAAAATTCACAGGCTATTTCATGCATATATTTGAGAAGAGAGACGGAGGTGGGAGGCTGCTGAGAGAAATGCCAGGGAAAATACCTCGAAATATGCAATGGAATGTGCGCTCCCAGCTCGCCGGCCATCCATTGTATCATCTCTTTGAAAAGGGACAGGTCATCGTTTAAACCCGGAATGGGCAGAAAAGTGACCTCAAGGTGAGCGTCGCTACGGGCGATTGAAAGCAGGCAATCCTTTACTGAATCGAGGCTGCCGCCGCATAGCTTTTCATAAAACAGAGGGCTGAAGCTTTTCAGATCAATGTTGAAGGCATGAGTTATCTCCAGCAACTCTTTTAGGGGTTCAGGCAGAATATACCCGTTGCTCACCATTATGTTTTTTTTACCTGCCTCCTTGACCCGAACCGCGGTATCTACCATGAACTCAAACCATACCAAAGGCTCGTTATAGGTATAGGCCAAACCAATACTCCCTGACTCAATGGCTTTCTCAGCCAGGCTGTTTGCAGTAATGGCTTTCATCATGGGAAAATTTTCAATACCTGCCTGTGAGATATTGCGGTTCTGACACCAGCCGCAACGAAAATTACAACCAAAACTGCCTGCAGAAAGAACTGCCTGTCCCGGGAAGAAATGGAAAAGGGGTTTCTTTTCAACGGGGTCAAGGTGCAAGCCCGTAATCCTGCCATAATTTTCTGAAACCAAGCGGCCCAAAACATTCTTACGAGCCATGCAAACCCCTCGCACTCCTTCGTCCAACAGACATTTGTTGGGACAAAGCCTGCAACCGGCCCTCCCATCCTCATAACGGATATAATGCCTGGCTTCCTGCATGGTAACCCGGGATTACGATCCTGAAATTTAAGAAAATTAAAGGGGAAATCAAAATCTAAGTGGAGGTGGCAAACCGGGATTTGAGGGCCTCCACCATCTTAATTTTTTTCGAAAACAACCAGACACCCAACCCAAGCACCAGGAAAACCACTCCTGCAACCAGGAACCCATTCATTCCTGTATAGGCCAAGAATTTTCCCATATCCTCCCCTGCAACATTGCCACCCAATTCATAAACCACGGGGATAAAGATATTTGGAATCAAAGTCCCAAAAATTCCAAAAGAAAGAAGGAGGATAATTTTCTGCTGTATCAAGGGTTTTTGTTTATGGACAAAACCCATGATCAGGAACCAAAGCAACACAGGAACCACAGGACCTGCAATGGAGATCAAGGCCCGCTGCAAGGAAGAAAAATTACCTGAATAGCTCACATGGGGATTTCCACCAAACAAATTAACATCAATCTTGGTCACTTCTCCCCCAAAAACCATTGCCGTCAGGGCATGAGCTCCTTCGTGAACCAGGGTATATACCTGAACGATGGCAAATAACAAGATCAGCAAAAAAATTATGTTAACAGGTTTTTTCATCCTTTAGGGCAAAGCTTCACAAAAATATTGGTTTTTTATTGTTTTCCCATCCCCGCTACTTTTTTATCTTTGTTAAGGATCAAAATTTAAAGCCATGAAACCTTTTTTTTCTTTTGTTCTGGTCATTGCTTGTTCCTTTACATCCTGTAATTTGAAGAACAACAAGCAGGCCTCAAGCCTGGGAGCCACCATTGAGTGTATAGAAACCCCTGACTTTGGTCAGTTGCTGGATGGGGCGCTAGTTAAGGGTGCCATTCTGATGTATGATGCGAAAGAAGATGTATTTTACTCCAACGATTTTCCCTTGTGTGAACAGGGTTTTCTCCCAGCCTCCACCTTCAAAATTCCCAACACCCTCATTGCACTTGAAACAGGAATCGTCTCAACGGAAGGGATTGCCTTCCCCTGGGATGGACAAAAGCGTAACCTTGAAGTCTGGGAACAGGACATGAACCTGGCGCAAGCTTTCCATAACTCTTGTGTGCCCTGTTACCAGGAAATAGCCCGTAAGATCGGCAGCGAGCAAATGAACCAATGGCTTGCCAAGTTCGCTTACGGCACCATGGAGATAACCCCTGCAAACATCGATCGTTTCTGGCTTGAAGGCGAATCAAGAATCACGCCCTTTCAGCAGGTCGAATTCCTGAAACGCTTTTATTTTAAAGAACTGCCCCTTACGAAAGAGACCTTTGCCACCATGAAAAACATCATGGTATTGGAACGCAATGATGAATGGGTCCTGAGCGGGAAGACAGGGTGGTCGATCCGCGAAGGCAATAACACGGGCTGGTTTGTGGGTTATCTTGAGAAAGGCGAGGAATTGTTTTTCATTGCCACCTGCATCCAGCCAGATGAAGCATTCAACATGGATATGTTCAACATCATCCGGAGGCAGATATCCATGGAAGCGTTCAGGGTAATGGGGATCATTGAATAACAAGGGATACCGTCCTTTTTATCCAATCATTACCCAATTCAAAGTTCTGATCCCAATTCTCTTACTCCACCCTGGGTGCCCTCAATTCCTGACCTGCCTGCTTAAGGATCACTGCATTGGCATTTCCGGAGTTGTCCAGCACAAACTCAAGGGTTGCTGCCACGACCTTGGGGAAAAAGAGTGTTTCGGTACGGGCGAAGATCTCAAATTTCGATTGCCCGGTTGCCTGGGTCATCAGCTTGCCATTCTCGAGGGTAATTGTAAGCATAAATCCGGGGGCAAGTTCATATTTTCCCGGATAACGCTGCAAAATTTCTGCAGGCAGCTGCATCTCCTCTGGTTTTTCAGGCAAAGGCAGGTCGGTAAGGACCATATTTTCCGGTTTTCCAATGGCAGTTCTGAAAATGGCTGAAGTAATCTTTCCAGTGCGGTCTCTAAGGAATTCAATGGTGGTCAGTGAATTCTCATAGAAGAACTTATCTTTTTCGAAAGGAAAGATCAGGAAAGGAGTTCCATCGGTGCGCATGGAAAAAAGCTTGCCATCTTCGACATAAATGGCCCGTCTGACGTCTTCAGGCCCTTCATAAAGGCCGGAATAATCCTGGAGGTCTTCCGGGTTTATTGAAGTTTGCTGTTCGGGGAAAGGCTTGCCAATGGCCTGTCCGGCAATCCTAAGGGCAAGCTCTTCGGGGCTATTCCCGGTAGCGTTCATCAGGACAGCCACATAGAGGTCTTCCTGGGGCAGCCAGAGGGCAAAGCAAACAAACCCGTTGATGCCACCCCCGTGGAAAATGATACGCGAGCCCCTGAATTCTCCCAACGACCAGCCATAACCATATTCAATGGGGCTTCCATCATTAAGAAGCCCTTCCTGGAAGGCAAGTTCAAGGGTTTCCTGTTTCAGAAAAATTTCGTTTTTTAGCGCTTCATTCCATTTGAACAGATCGCGGGCTGTTGACATCAGGGAACCCGCAGCATAAGGCAAGCTCAAATCCATGAAATCGGCATTGGCATAAGCACCATCAAAAGGCTGATATCCATAAGCCCTGTTTTTGAGAATCTGCTTATCATCTCCATAAAGGGAATGCACCATGCCAGCAGGCTCAAAGAGATGGTTGCGAACATAATCAGGGTAGGTTTCCCCGCTGACTTTCTCAATGATGTATCCCAAAAGGATGTAACCTGAGTTATTGTAAGAAAACCGCTCGCCGGGAGCAAAGTTCATGGGGCGGTCCTTGAAAAGATCAATAACACCTTCGGGATCGAGGGATTTTCGCATGGTTTCAAGATTGAAGACCTCAGGATTATCGGTGTAGCTCATGATCCCAGAGGTGTGATTCAACAGATGATGAATGGAGATGGTATGTCCCTGGGCAGGGTAATCGGGAATAAATTTTGTGATATCATCCTGCAGGGAAATCTTTCCCTGTTCCACGAGCTGAAGGATGGCCACCGCGGTAAATTGTTTTGTTACTGAACCGATCCGGAATACCATATCGGTTTTCATAGGGACATCCAATTCCAGGTTGGCCATTCCAAAAGCCTTCTCATAAAGGATACCGTTGCCATTTGCCACCAAAGCAACTCCACCCGGTTCACCAGGCTGAAACCCTTGCTCAATGATATTATCAATGATAGGGGATAGCGATTCAGCCTGGTTGATTGGTCCCTGGGCTGCAACAGTAAAACCAACTAATGTCAGTAGAAAAAATAAATCCAGTGTTAGTGTTTTCAAACACATTGTTTTAGGTTAAAAGCTAACGTTAAATTACAAAAACAAATCCACAATACAAGACTCTTTGATTACCAAACACATATCAAAAAACTGGTATTATAAAAATGTCCGGTAAAGGACACTTGTTGTACAAAAAGGAACAGCTCCATTAGCGAATCCGAAATATGAATTATCCATGGACAGTGCAAGCCATACAGCTGGAAAAAATAAATAACTTTGAAAAACAAATTCAAACAATTAAATCCTTTGAGGATGAAAACAAGATCGTACATTTCCCTGATTGTACTTTTAATGGCCCTTCTGTTTGCCGGTTGTCCGGCCGACAAATGCCCTGATGGCGAAGCGGCAGTGCTCCGTAACCTTTCAGGTCTCGATGGCTGTACCTGGGTCTTTGAGCTGGAAGACGGACAGCGGCTGGAACCCGTTAACTTACATCAGTATGAACTCGAACTGAAGGATGGACTGGAGGTCAGCATTCAATACACCGAAGCCACCGATATGATGAGTATCTGTATGGCCGGAAAAATGGTGAACATCACCTGTATTTCCAAACGCTGAGACGCCCACTGGAAAATTTCGCCATAAATTATTTAAGGGCAGTAGTTTGCCTTGCAATCCTGCCAGTCTTTTTGTACTTTTGCACCTTCTGTCACGCCTACCCATAATCCATTAAACCAAATTATCAATCAAATGAAAAAGTATTTCTTATTATTGTTGGTTCCCATGATGATGTTTTCTGCCTGCGGCGAGCAAAAAGCCGAGAATCCCTTCCTGAGTGATTACACCACACCCTTTGGTGTTCCTCCCTTCGATCAAATCAAGAATGAGCATTTTGTCCCTGCCATGGAAGAAGCCATGCTGCAGCACAATGCTGAGATCGATGCCATTGTAAGCAACCCCGAAGCACCTACCTTCGAGAATACCATTGCAGCGCTTGACTACAGCGGGCATTCGCTCAACAAGATAGCCTTTGTGTTTTACAACTTCAACTCCTCAAACACCAGTCCCGAGATTGAAGCCATCGCCTCGGAGCTGGCCCCAAAATTATCTGCCCATGGGGATAACATCAGCCTGAATCCTGAGCTCTTCAAGCGCATTCAGGCTGTTTATGAGCAGAAGGAAAACCTGAACCTTACCGGTGAACAGGCTCGCCTGCTTGAGCAGACCTATAAGAGCTTTGTCCGCAATGGTGCTGCCCTTCCTGAAGAAAACCAGGAGCGTTTCCGTGAAATCAACCAGCGCCTGGCCTTACTTACACTGGAGTTTGGACAAAATGCACTGGGTGAAGTGAACAACTACAAAATGGTTGTAGAAAATGAAGCCGACCTGGCAGGGCTGCCCAGGTCAGTAATTGATGCTGCTGCAGAAACTGCTGCCGCCCAGGGCCTTGAAGGCCAATGGGTGTTCACCCTTCAGAACCCCAGTGTGATGCCTTTCCTGGCATATGCCGAAAACCGTGAACTACGCCAGCAACTCCAGCAGGCCTACGTTAACCGTGGCAACAACGGAAATGAATTCGACAACAACGCCATCATTGGGGAAATCGTTAACCTTCGTCTCGAAAGGGCACAGTTGCTTGGATACAGCAGCCACGCCGAGTTTGTCCTGGAAGAAAACATGGCCAAGACGGTGGGCACTGTAACTTCTTTCCTTGAAGAACTCTGGGGTTATGCCCTTCCCATAGCCAAAGAAGAAGCAGCCATGATGCAGGAACTGATCGATGCTCGCGGCGGTGACTACAAACTGGCTGCCTGGGACTGGCGCTACTACGCCGAACAGGTGCGCAAAGAGAAATATGACCTCAACGAAGAAGAGATTCGCCAGTATTTTGAATTGAATACTGTGCGCGACGGTGTCTTCATGGTGGTCAACAAGTTGTACGGTCTGCAATTTGTAGAGCGCACCGACATCCCCAAATACCACCCTGAAGCTGTGGCTTATGAGGTCCTCGAAGCCGACGGCAGCCACCGGGGCATTCTGTACATGGACTTCCACCCGCGCGAAAGCAAGCGTGGAGGTGCCTGGATGAGCAGCTACCGCGACCAGTACGTTGACCGCGCCGGCAATTATGTTCACCCTGTGATCACCCTGGTGACCAACTTCAGCCGTCCTACGGCCAGCCAGCCTGCATTGCTTACCTATGACGAGATGACCACCTTCTTCCACGAATTTGGACACGCCCTTCACGGACTGCTATCTGACGTTACTTACCCGGGCCTGTCAGGCACCAATGTAGCTCGTGACTTTGTGGAGCTGCCCTCACAAATTATGGAAAACTGGGCCAAAGATCCCGCGGTGATGAAAGACTTTGCCCTTCACCATGAGACTCGCGAGCCCATGCCACAGGAATTGATGGATAAACTCGTAGCCAGCGGCCATTTCAACCAGGGCTTCGAAACCGTTGAATTCCTGGCATCTACCCTCCTCGATATGGAGTATCATACCATTACCGAGCCCTATGCTGCTGACCAGCTTGACCAGGTGGCAAGGATCACCAACGAGCGCACCATAAACAAGTACACTATGATGCCTGAGATCTACTTCCGCCACGGAAGCACCCATTTCCAGCACATTTTCTCGGGAGGGTATTCCTCAGGATACTACAGCTACATCTGGTCAGGGATCCTCGATGCTGATGCATACGAGGCGTTCCGCGAGGCGGGTGACTTGTTTGATCCCGCAACAGCACTGGCCTTCCGCAAGAATGTACTCGAACGTGGCGGCACGGAAGACCCCATGGCCCTTTACGTGAAGTTCCGCGGACATGAGCCTGAAGTGGAACCCCTGCTCCGTCAGCGCGGCCTGCTTAGGTAAATCCGGATAGTAACACGCTAAAAGAAGCCTTCCCGAAAAACAGATCGGGGAGGCTTTTTTTGTGTTTTTCAAAAAAGCCCCCGAGACTCTTGCGAACAGATATTTTAAGCGGCTCATAAGGTTTTCACAAGAACAATCCGCTCCGCAATTCAATTCTTTCGCCGCATTTTCCTATCTTTACCCATCAAAAAATAATTTGCTTTATTCATATTAAATGCCAAACACCATCATGAATTCATTTTTAAAAAAGAGTTTGCTTGTATTTTCCCTGATGTTTCTTTTTCAGGGTGCCATGGCACTTGAAGATGCGCGCCTGATGCGCTACCCGCATATCAGCGGCGACCAGATTGTTTTCGTCTATGCAGGCGACTTGTGGACGGTTTCCTCCAATGGTGGCGATGCCCGTCGTCTTACCTCCCACAACGGCCTGGAGCTCTTCCCGAAGATATCACCCGATGGCCGCTGGATAGCCTTTTCTGCAGAATACAGCGGCACCCGCCAGGTCTATGTGATGCCTGCGGAAGGCGGGACGCCGAAGCAGCTTACCTTTTACAACGACGTGGGGCCCATGCCACAGCGCGGTGGTTTCGACAATGTGGTGCTCGACTGGACTGCCGACAGCAAAAAGGTCCTGTTCCGCAGTAACCGCACAGAATATGGCGACCGTATGGGAAAATACTTCCTGATAAGCATCGACGGAGGCTTTGAGGAAGAACTCCCCATCCCCTATGCTGGTTTCGGCGTACTTTCGCCCGACAACAAACAAATGGCCTTTACCTGGGTAGACAGGGAATTCCGCACCTGGAAACGCTATAAGGGCGGAAGGGCTAGCGATATCTGGATCTACGACCTGGAGCAAAACCGCTCTGAAAAAATCACCGATTGGGTTGGTACCGATCAGATCCCCCATTGGTACGGGAATAAGATCTATTTCGCCTCTGACCGGGACCTCTGGCTCAACATCTACAGCTTTGATGTCAACACCAAAGAGACCAGGCAAATCACCCGCCACAGCGAATTCGACGTGATGTGGCCTGCCGGCACCAGTAACCAGCTGGTATACGAAAGCGGGGGTCAGCTCTTCAAACTCAACCTCGATACTGAAAGACAGGAGCGCGTGGTGGTGAACATTCACTTCGACAACCAAAACACCCTTCCCTATTTCAAAAACGTAAAAGACAACATCCACAGCACGGCCATCTCTCCCTCGGGGAACAGGGTCCTGATCGATGCCCGCGGCGATATTTTCTCGGTACCCGCAGGACCGGGCACCATTTTCAACCTCACCAACACCCAGGGGGTTAGGGAAGTTTACCCCCAGTGGTCGCCCGATGGTAAGTGGATCACCTGGTATTCTGATGAAACCGGTGAATATGAAGTATACCTGATGGAACACAAGGAAGGCGCCACCCCCCGCCAGATTACCCGTGGCTCCAAAGGCTGGAAATACCAGGCTGAATGGTCGCCCGACAGCCGCTACCTGACTTATTTCGACCGGAGCATGTACCTGCAGGTGCTTGATGTTCAAACGGGCAATCTCACGCGCGTCGATCGTGCCACCTCCGACGAGATACGCTCCTACAGCTTCTCGCCCGACTCAAAATGGATCACCTACACCCGGAACAGCCCCAATGGACAAAGCGCCGTTTGGGTCTATGAAATCAGCAGTGGCAATAAAATGCAGCTCACCGGCGACACCTTTAACGATATGGGGCCTGTGTTCTCAAAGGACGGGCAGTACATCTTCTTTACCTCAAACCGCGACTTCAACCTCGCTTTTTCCGACTTCGAGTTTAATTACCTGTACAACAATGCTACCCGCATTTATGCCTTGCCCCTGACCAACGCCAGCCCGCGACTGTTTGAACCCAGGGAAACCCTGGAGCAGGCGGGCAACAACGAAAAAAAGGAGGACAACAATGAAGTGGTGGTTCGTATTGATCCCCAAAATGCTGAAAACCGCATTGTGGCCTTTCCACTGCCTTCAGGCTCTTATGGCAATTTGCAAGCCGTGAAGGATGGCATCGTTTATTCGAACAATGAGGGTCTGAACCGCTACAACGTGAAGGAACAAAAAAATGACCTGATCATGCCCGGTATCCGCATGGCCAGCGTTTCGGCCGATGGCAGCAAATTTCTCTATATGCAGCGGGGTGAACTGGCTGTCGCAAGCCTGGCACCCAATCAGAAACCCGGCGATGGACAGCTCGACCTCAAGGACCTCAGCATGAAGATTGAGCCCCGCAAGGAATGGGAACAAATCTTCAGGGATGGCTGGCGTATCGTACGCGACTATTATTACGTGTCAAACATCCATAATGTTGATTGGGACGGCTTCTACGAGCGCTATTCACAACTGTTGCCATCGGTAAATCACCGCTTTGACCTCGACTATTTGTTCGGCGAAATGGTAGCAGAAACCAATGCGGGTCATGCCTATGTTGATTACGGCCAATGGGACCGCCCCGAGCGGAGGCAGAATGGCCTGTTGGGCGCAAAACTGGCTGCAGACACCCAGGGCAACCGCTACCGCATCACCAAGATCTACCAGGGTGAGAACTGGAACCCCGCACGCCGCTCTCCCCTAACCGAACAGGGCATCGACATCCGCGAGGGCGATTACATCATCAGCATCGATGGTCAGGATGTGACCCTTGCCAACAACCCCTACCTGTTCCTTGAAAACCGTGTGGATAAAGCCACCAGGATTACCGTCAACAGCAGACCTGTGGCCGAAGGAGCACGCTCTTACACCATACGGCCCATTGCCAGCGAGCAGGAACTGATGTATCTCGACTGGGTGAACACCCGCAGGGAAATCGTTGACCGCCTCTCGGGCGGCCGCATCGGCTATATCCATGTGCCCAATACCGCAATGGAAGGCAACCGCGAACTTAACCGGGGCATGTATGCCTACCACCACAAGGACGCCCTGATCATCGATGAGCGTTTCAATGGCGGCGGATTTATTCCCGATCGCCTCACTGAGTTGCTCACCCGTGAAACCCACGCCTACTGGCACCGCGCCGGCCTTGACCCGATGCAAACCCCTGGCGTGGCTCACGATGGTCCCAAAGCCATGCTGATCAACCAGTATTCTTCTTCAGGAGGCGATGCATTCCCCTACTTCTTCCGCCAGAAAAATCTCGGCACCATCATCGGGGCACGCACCTGGGGCGGACTGGTGGGCATCTCAGGAAATGCTCGCCTGGCCGATGGCGGCTACATCAGCGTACCCCGCTTCGGAATCTATAACCAGGATGGTGAATGGATCATTGAAGGGGTTGGCGTAGCCCCTGATATTGAAGTGATTGATGCTCCTCACCTGGTGGCTCGCGGACAAGATCCCGCCCTTGAAAAGGCCATCGAGGTCCTGCTGAAAGAACTGCAGGAAAATCCTCCAAAAAGGTGGATTACCCCTGAAGACCCCGATCGTTCCAAATGGATTGAGGAGCAGAACAGATAAGAATTAAAAAAAGGTTGTCATTGTTGTCAATGTTTTCATTTTTGTCATTGTTAAAGGTTTCAGGATTTAGGTTTCGAGACCTTTAACAATTACAAAGTGAAAAAGAAAACCAGACAACAATGGCAAGCCTTTACCCCTTCTTGGCCTGGAAATGTTGCTCGAGCAGGCGGGCGACATATTTTCCAATGACATCAAATTCGAGGTTGACCACAGAACCCTCCCTGAAGTCACCAAAGTTGGTGTGCTCATAGGTATAGGGGATGATAGCCACGGAAAACAAGCCCGGCTCAGAATCGACTACGGTAAGACTCACCCCGTTAACGGAAATGGAACCTTTCTCCACAGTGATGTTCTTAGGGCCACGATCGTATTCAAACCAAAACTTCCAGCTGCCATCCAGTTCTTGTACACGGGTGCACACCGCGGTTTGGTCTACGTGACCCTGTACGATGTGCCCGTCAAGCCGGCCATCTATGCGCATGCAGCGCTCCAAATTCACCCTGTAGCCTTCCTTCCAGGTGCGCATATTGGTTTTGTCAAGCGTTTCCTGAATTGCCGTTACAGTGTATTGTTTCTTTTCCTTGTCTACCTGTACCGTGGTCAGGCATACCCCGTCGTGCGACACACTCTGGTCTACCTTAAGCTCATCGGCAATGGGGGTTTCCATCGTGAAATGGATATTTCCACGGTCCTTTTCAATGTTTACCACCTGCGCAGTGGTTTCTATAATTCCTGTAAACATATTATGTGGTTTTATTGATGAATAATCATTATAAAATCTTTCAATACTTCTCATGCATGCTGTTTCTCTCTCCGGAAGAGAGGAACGATGCCAGCAATGGCAAACACAAGGCTGACCAAGATGAGCAGCCCAAGTACAAAATGGTAAAGGTCGGGAACAGTGTGCGTTGCTGACTCAGGAAAAATTCTCCACGTGCCTTGAAAATAAGCGTAATAATGCTCCAACCGTTCGGGTTCGGCCTCAAGGATCCAGGTATACCAGTGGGCATTAAACTGCAATAAGCCCCAGGCAGCCAGGATGGGAAAAGCGGCTAGGTCAGCATACTTCCACCTCTTTACATAAGCTACCAGCAACAATAGCAAGAGCAACATCAGCAAGCCCATGGGGCCTGTCAGCGATGTCGTGCCCTCGATGAGCAAACCGCCAACAGGGAAAAACACCAACGAGCACCATATCACAAGGGCCAGAAAAAAAGAGAAAGCCGGTTTCTTTTGCATTTTCTCCAGGGGTTAAAGAATGCTGCTTATTTTCAAGCACCCCTGCAAAAATAGAAGATTCCTTTGAAAACTCGGAGTATATCCCAAGAGATTGTAAAGGACTTTTTAATCGAAAAAGAAAACATTGCCCTCACGTATGGGCAATTGCCTGACAAAGCCTTCCTCGAGCGAAATAAATGTCTCCGTAGCCGTCACCTCGGGGATGGTCTGGATCTTCTCAACGATAATCTTCTTCAAGTGTTCATTGTTCTTAGTGAACACCTTAAGAAACAGGGAGTATTTCCCGGAAATGTGATGGCATTCCACAATCTCGGGGATCTTCTTTATGGCCTGGAACACTTGCTCGTGGGTGGAAGTGCTTAACAGGTTTACCTGGATGCCGATGAAGGCACAGGTGTAATAGCCCAGGCCCTTTGGATTGAGGCAGAACCGCGACCCGTCAAGAATCCCTGCGTCCATCAGCTTCTGTACACGCTGGTGGACGGCAGCCCCGCTGATTCCAACCATACGGGCAACCTCCAAAAAAGGCATCCGCGCATTAGCCGACAGGATTTCCAGGATCTTTTTATCTGTACTGTCAATCTGAAAGCCTTTTTCCATAAATATATTTTTTTATAATCAAATTATTACAAATTTACTTCTTTTTACTTACGAATTATAAGCCGATTGCATTTTATGTTCTTTTATTCTAATGACAATGCCTCTGTTTACAGAAAATTCAATATTTTTGTAAAATAAACCTGGGCTTATGTTTTTGCCAGAAAACCAGCCCGCTAAAAAACAACAAAACATGAAATTTGATCCCGCATCCAACATCCAGGACCTGCTTCAGTTTGGGGAATTTGGTGATGTGAACCCCTCCATTACCGACTCGGCCACCTACACCTTCATGGAAGCCAAAACAATGCTCGACACCTTTCATGGTGAACAAGAAGGCTGCTTTCTATATTCCCGCCACTGGAACCCCTCCAACAAATACCTGGCCGATGCCCTCGCCGCCATGGAAGGCACCGAGGCGGCATGGGTCACTGCTTCGGGCATGGCAGCCATTACAAACACCATCCTGCAACTCTGCAGCACAGGCGACCACATCGTCTCGAGCATGACTACCTATGGCGGTACTTTCGCATTTTTGGCCAACTACCTGAAAAAGTTCAAGATTGAAGTAACTTTTGTCGACATTACAAACCTTGAGCAGGTAGAGAAAGCCATTCGCACCAACACCACCATGATCTACACCGAATCGATGACCAACCCGTTGCTGCAAATCTCCGACCTGCCCGCCCTGGCGCAGATCTCGCGCAAGCATAAGGTTAAACTGGTGGTGGACAACACCTTCACCCCCATGATGATCGCCCCCGTTAAGCAGGGCGCCGATATCGTTGTATACAGTATGACCAAATTCATCAACGGCAAGAACGACTGCGTGGCAGGGGCCATCTGTGCCAGCACCGAATTCATTGCTTCCCTGGCCGACGTCAATAGCGGGACTTCCATGCTGCTGGGCCCCGTGCTCGACCCCATGCGCTCGTCTAGCATCCACAAAAACTTACACACCCTGCACATCCGCATGAAACAACACAGCCTCAACGCTATGTACCTGGCTGAGCGTTTCAAGGCCGCAGGGCTTAAGATCATTTACCCCGGAATTCCCGAGCATCCGCAGCACGAACTTATGAAAGAGCTCATGAACCCCGACTTCGGCTTCGGCGGAATGATCGCCATAGACCTTGAAACCAGCGAAAAAGCTGCAAAGTTTATGGAACTGATGCAGAAGGAAGGCGTGGGTTACCTGGCCGTCAGCCTCGGATATTTCAAGACCCTGTTCAGCAATTCAGGCAAGAGCACCTCGAGCGAAGTGCCCGAAGACGTCCAGAAAAAAATGGGACTATCCGATGGCCTCGTACGATTCTCCGTCGGCCTCGATAACGACATCGAGCGAAGCTGGTTGAAAATTCAATCTTGCCTCAAAACCATGAGCATCATTTAAAGCTCCATGTTTTAATTCTGTTTTGTTGTCCACCCGGGAAAGGTTGCCGGAAAAAGGAACAATTGATCCCGGGTGGTTTTTTACTAAGCAATATTGACCGTTCATAGGACCTTTAACATTTTTTATATTAATTTTCTGTTTCTAACAAAACAAATTTCATAATTCAGAGTTATTATTTTAGAACCCTGATTTTGTAAAGAAAAAACGAAAACAGGTTTAAAAAATTTATTGGTTTCTTTTCATGTTGTTGTTTTGGTTAGTTGATTGGTGGCCCCGGGACAGAAGACTGTCCCGGGGTTTTTTGTAGCCGTTTAGATCGACAACCCCTCATACAGGCCCGGGAAACTTGCATCAGCAGCATTTCATAACTACCTGATTTTATTTGCTTTACCGTTCAATAAAAAATACCGGAAATAGTTTAAACGGGGTTTAGTCGGTATAAACCGACTAAACCCCGACCATGGTCCCTCTTTAATGCCATGATCCTGGCAAGACAAAAGGAGGGGCTACCTTATTTTGGATGAAGGAAAAAGAAAATCCCCCAGGTTTTGCCTCAGGCGGCTTCCCGGGGGATAATAAAAAGGTTTATTGGAAATGCAGAGTTTCTCCAGGCTAGTACTCCGTTTTTCCCCACATCAAAAAAATGGTTTGGGGAATCTGCACATTCTGGAGGTAGGGTCCTCTTACCGGATCCTTTTCGCCTGCAGCCAGGCGGAACAACTCCTGCCCGGGTCCTTTCACGTATAGGGGCACCAGGGTGTTGGTGTGGTTGCCAAAGTTAAATTTTGCTTGGGGCAACCGGCCTTTCCCGTTGTTGACCACCGGTGCATTTACCTGTTCGGGATGCGCAGGGCCGGTGAGGTAGCCTGTTTCGTGGTCGGCGGTAATAATGATCAGGGTTTCTTCCCAACTGCTGTTGGTTTCTACCCAATCAATGGCAGCCTTAATGGAGTTGTTCAGGTCTATTTGTTCTTCAATGAGCCTTCCCATGTGGTTATCGTGGCTGGCCCAGTCAATGGCCCCGCCTTCGATCATCACAAAAAAGCCCTTGTCATTCTGACTTAATACATTGAGCGCAGCGCGGGTCATCTCGGTCAGGGAGGGTATGTTCTCAAGCAAGGGCCGGCTGTAAGGCAAGGTTTCATTATCGCCCTTGGAGCGGCCCTGTTGCAAGGTGGAGTTCACCTGTGGGATGCCCAGGACGCGAGCCGGGCCAGCACCGCTTGCCAGCTTGACAAAATCTTCACGGGTCTGGATCAGGGTCCAGGGATCGGGCTGCCCGTCGCCATTGCTATCCTTGACACGGAAACTTTGAGGGCCGGCATTAAACTCGATACGGCCATCGTTGGCTGACAGTTGTTGCCAGATTTCACGTCCCCCGACATAGCGGTCGTTGTTTTCGGAGGCTTTTGCATCGTCGCTGAAATCAGGATTGCCAGGGGCCAGGATCAAATCGAGCCGGGTGTTGAAAAGCATATAGCGGGCAATCTCTTCGTAATTGCCCCTGTAGTGGTTATGGGTAGAAAAGGATGCAGGGGTAGCGTGACTCATATGGACGCTGGAGACCACCCCGGCCGATTTGCCCAGGGTTTTGGCAACCTCGCTGAGCAGGGTCAGGGTATCGCCATCAAGGCCTATCCCAATTGAGCCGTTGTAAGTTTTTCTCCCCGTAGACAAAGCCGTTCCACCGGCACCGCTATCAGTATAATCGGTAGTGTTGTAAGAAGGATCGCTCCAGGCCAGGCGTGGGCTGTACCCATTGCTGAACAGAGTTTCGTCCTCACCCTGCTTGATTACGGCAGGGTAAGTGGCTGAGGCCACCCGGGTCCAGTCGTCCTGCTCGTAGGGCTGTGCTTTCTCGTGTCCGTATTCAAAATAATTGGCAGCAAGCACATGGTTGTAGCCCATCCCATCGCCAATAAAAAAGATGATGTTTTTGGGAGCGGGCAAGTTTGCCTGCTCAGCCTTGAAAGCCGGAGCCTGCCCGCATGAAATCAGCCCCAACAGCAACATGCCAAAAACCGTAAGGCTTATCCTGTTTTTCTGTATTGTGTGCATTTTATAAGAAGTTAAAAACATTTTATTGTTCATATTCAACTAATTGAATATAAAGGTACTGAAAAAAATAAGCCCTTTATGAAAGGGCACAAATTTCAGGATTTTTTAACATAAAAGCAACAAGGTCCAAACGGGTATCCTGCACCAGGAACTAATCTATATTATTTTGATAATCAATAATTTAATCGCGAAAAGGAAAGAAATACATCCCACATTTCACGAAAGCAGGCGGGCATGTTGTCGGATAATCCAGGGCTTTTCCCGGATCCAAACCCCCTGAATTTACCCGGCCTTTGGGCATGTGCTTCTTTTTTGTCGTTAGCAACAGGAGCAGGCTTTTTGTTTAAGTTTTTCATAATAATCGCCTTTCTTTTTTACAAAAATATTGTTTTCGGGGAGAATTCAAAAAATATTTAAACATTTGTTTATGTATTCAATTCCTTTAATTCATTGGCATTATTTCTCTAGTTAGCATAACCCTTATTTAAAAGGGGGTTAAGCGCTTGTGAATTATAGGCTGAATGGCCCAAAAGCCGAAAAAAGAAAGCGGGCGAATGGAAAATGATTAATTTTACAGGCAAAAGGGGAGACAGGGGACAAACATGGACGTATTATACTTATCGTATGATGGCATGACAGATGCCCTGGGCCGGTCGCAGGTGATACCATATCTGGCGGGGCTTTCGAAAAAGGGGCACCGCATTCATGTGATCAGTTGCGAGAAGCGTGACAGCTATGCCCAGGACCGCGAAGAAGTGAAAGCGATCTTTGCCGAAAACCAGATTGGCTGGACCCCCCTGAAGTTTTCCACCTTCCCTCCCCTGCTTTCCAAGGTGTTCGACCTGTATAAAATCAGGCGGGCAGCGCGCAGGCAGCACGGCAGGACTCCTTTCGAAATTGTCCATTGCCGAAGCTACATTGCTTCCTTTGCCGGGCTCTTCATGAAGAAACGCCTGGGCCTGAAGTTCGTATTCGACATGAGGGGATTCTGGGTGGATGAACGTTTTGAGGGCAACATCTGGAATTCATCCCGTTTCTTTTACAGAAAGGTATACAAGTATTTCAAAGAAAGGGAAAAGGAGTTCTTTGAGCAGGCTGATGCGGTGGTCAGCCTGACCCGGAGCGGAAAAAGGATCATTGGGCAAACCTTTGGGGAACAAGTCGAAATCCGCACTTGGGTAATTCCCTGTTGCACCGATTTGGATTTATTCTCGCAGCAATACATCACGGAAGAGCGGAAGGAAACCCTGCGAAAGCAACTGAACATTGAGCCCGCCCACTTTGTGCTTTCCTACCTGGGGAGCATTGGTACCTGGTATATGACGGCCGAAATGATGGCTTTCTTCAGGCGCCTGCTCAGGATATACCCAGATGCCCGCTTCCTGTTCATCACAGGCGAGGACCCCCGGGTCATCATCGGCGAGGCCACAAAGGCTTATGTTGACCCCCTGAACGTGATTGTGGTGAAGGCGGGCCGAAATGAAGTGCCCGAATACCTGAGCCTTTCTGATATTTCCATTTTCTTTATTAAACCCGTATTCTCAAAAAAAGCATCGAGCCCCACTAAGCAAGCCGAAATCATGAGTATGGGCATTCCCTTCATTACCAATAACGGCATTGGCGACACAGACGCCATCTTGAAAGAGACAGGGGTGGGTATTGTGATCGATGAATTCACTGACAAGGCTTATGATGAGGCGATCGGTCAGATCGCAGCACTGCTCAGGAAGCCCCAGGAGGCCATCCGCGATTGCGCCCTCACCCACTTCAACCTGGAAATGGGCGTCGAGCAGTACGACAAGATCTACGGTGGGCTTCAATGATTAAGCCTGAAGAAAAAGGCGGAGGTTCTTTCCTTAACCCGCCAGGAAGCTAACGGCGGAGGCTTTGAAGCTGACCCAAATGGTTTTTCCCTGGATGATCCCCATTTTCTCGAAGGATTGCCTGCTCAGGCTTGCCACCAGTTCCACTCCCGCATCAATCAGGATCTCCATTCCGCTACCGCTCAGATAGGCTTCGCGCACAACCCCTTTCAATTGGTTCCGGGCTGAGCTTTCCAGGGGTCCTTCTGAAAGGACGATATCTTCCTGGGGGATCATCACGAAACCTTCGCTTGAAGGCTCACCGCCGAGGAAAAAAATACTTTGCCCGCCCGCCAGGATGGCCTTGGAAAGGGAGCCTTCGCCAGCTGCAGGCTCCAGGTGGCAGGGCAGGATGTTTTTTATTCCGCTGAAGCGGGCCACGAACTCGGTCTTTGGATGGCGAAACACCTCTTCGGGTGATCCAAACTGGGCAAGGCTGCCGTTTTCGATGACGGCTACCTTGTTGGCCAGGGTTGCGGCCTCCATAAAGTCGTGGGTCACATGGATCATGGTTTTTCCGCTGCGGTTGATTTGTCGCATCAAGGCTTTTAGCCCTGTTTTCAATTTGACGTCGAGGTTGGCGAGGGGCTCATCGAGCAAGAGGATATCGGGTTCAGCGGCGAGGGTACGTGCCAGTGCCACTCTTTGGGCTTCTCCTCCCGAAAGGGTGCCGGGAAAGCGTTCCAGCAGGTGCTGCACACCCGTCTCGCGGGCCAGCTCGTTTACCCGTTTTGAAATGGCGGCTGGGGGCGTTTTACGTACTTTCAGGGCAAATGCGATATTTGAAAAAACGTCCAGGTGCGGGAACAGCGAAAGATCCTGATACACCAGCCCTACAGGGCGCTGCTGTATGCGCGAGCGGGTGATGTCGCGCCCATTCCAGCGAATCTGGCCTTTGGCAGGTTTAACCAGCCCTGCCAGCACTTCGAGCAGGACGGTTTTGCCCGCACCCGATACGCCAAGCAAAGCAAGATAATCGCCGGGGGCAATTTCCAGTGATATATCTTCGAGGGCGAAATTGCCGAAGCGGATGCTGATTTCCTTAATTTCTAACATGAATATTGTTTTTTGACAACAGCCGCATCACAACAAAGATGGCCAGGCAGACCAGCACAAAAACGGCTGCCACGGGGCGTGCATAACTCAGCCCGAAGGCGTTAAAGCGTTCCCAGATGAGCACGGGGGTGACCATGGGGTGATAGGCAATGATCACTACGGCGCCAAATTCGCTCAGCCCCCTGGCCCACATCATAATCAATCCGCTGATCACCGATCGTTTTGCCAGGGGCAATGATATTGAAAAGAATACGCGCCAGGGCGATGCGCCCAGGTTGAGGGCAGCTTTCTCCAGTTTCTCGGGCACGGCATCAAACCCGTCGCGTGCCGCATTGATCAAAAAGGGCAGGCTGACGAATGCCATGGCCAAGACAATGCCAGCAACACCCCCAACAAATGTAATGCCTGCGGCCTCACCTGCCTTCCCCAGCCAAGTACCCCTGCTTACCACACCAAGAATGGCAATGCCCGCCGCAGAATGGGGAATGACTACGGGCAGGTCGACCAGTCCGTTAATCAAGCCTTTCAGAAAAAAATCCTTTCGGGCCAGCAGGTAGGCCAGGGGGATGGCTGCAATGCCAAACAAAAGGGTGCCTGCAAGCGAGCTGAGCAGGGTAAGGCGAATGCTTCGCAAAACCGTTGGATCAGCGATGACCTGCCCATATTGAGGCAAGGAAGTTTTCAGAAAAATCCCTGCCAGGGGTGCTGCTATAAACAGCAACACCATTCCGCTCAGGAATAAAAACACCATGCTCAGCTTCCAGTTGCGCAACATACAGTGGGGATCAGAAAGGCAAATATACCAGTTTTGTGTTGAATAGAGAAGGATAAAGGCAGGCGGTAATTTTTGTATATTCGCAAAGAAATATCCATCCTATGGAACGCTATATCCGAAATGAAAGAATGCTCAGCCCCGAAGAGAACCGTCGCCTGCGCACCCTGAGGGTGGCCATCGTGGGCTGTGGAGGCCTGGGCGGATATATCATCGAGATGCTTGCCCGCCTCGGTGTCGGGCACCTGACCCTTATCGACGGGGATGTCTTTGAGCCCTCCAACCTGAACAGGCAAATCTTCTCCACCCCCAATAACCTGGGAGAGCCCAAGGCCAGGGAGGCAAAAAACAGGGTCAGGGCCATCAACCCCGAGGTCACTACCGAAGCTGTGTATGAATTCCTAACGGACAACAATGCCGCACAAATTCTTGCAGGCCATAACCTGATCATCGATGCCCTCGATAATATACAATCCAGGCGCATCGTCGAAAAGGCTGCAGAAAGCCTGAACACCCCTCTTGTGTTTGGCGCCATTGCAGGCTGGTATGCCCAGGTATGCACCATCCTGCCCGGTGACCGCATGGTGCAAAAGATCTTCCCTGATGAAGTCAATAAGGGAGCTGAGACCTTGCTCGGCAACCCCAGCTTCACCCCTGCCCTTGCCGCCTCCATACAGGTAGCCGAGGCCCTGAAAGTGCTCCTGGGGAAAGGTCAGTTACTCAGAAACAAGCTCCTGATGATCGACCTGTTGGAACATCATTACGAAGTGGTTGAGCTTTGAGACCTTTTCCTGTTCTTTTCCGGAGCTAGTCTATTCATTTCAACTAATCCCGGTCATGGGATTCACTTTCCCATAAGGTCCACTCAATGGATTAAGATTCCTGCTGGTTTTGCGGGTGGTAGGCCCGCCAACCCCAATGGCTTGTACAATAAGGGCAATTTGGTGCCCCTTCTCCCGGAAAAAGTTGGTACCTTTGCACATCAAAAATTTAGTTGCAATGATCCGTTTTGAAGAAGCCAGGGAGATCCTCCTCTCGAATGTAATCACAACCGGCACAGAGCGTGTAGATTTCAACAAGGCCCTGTTTCGGGTTTTGGCCGAGGATGTTTTTTCTGATGTGGATATGCCTCCCTTTGATAAGGCAGCGGTAGATGGTTATGCATGCCGCAGGGAGGACCTGGACAGGGATCTGGAAGTGTTGGAATTGATTCCGGCAGGTATGGTTCCCACAAAAGCCATCGGGAAAGGTCAATGCACCAAACTGATGACAGGGGCTATGGTGCCTCAGGGGGCTGATACGGTAATCATGGTCGAGTATACTGAGGAAGTCGCCCCAGGAATGATCAGATTTACAGGGAATAAGACCACTTCAAACATAGCCATTAAAGCCGAGGATGTAAAAAAAAGGGACCTGGTGTTGAGTAAAGGCACCCTGATCCTTCCCCAGCATATTGCTATCCTGGCTTCTGTTGGATGGGTATCGCCTTTGGTGGGCCGTCAGCCCAGGGTAGCCATTCTTTCCACAGGCGATGAGCTGGTGGAACCTGCAGTTATGCCAGCTGCAGGGCAGATCCGCAACAGCAACGGGTTCCAGTTGATTGCCCAGGTCAGGGCAGCCCACTGCATCCCAAATTACATGGGCATTATCCCCGATGACGAGGATGCTACCGACCGCGCCATAGGCCAGGCCCTGGAAGAAAACGACATGGTGCTGCTTACAGGGGGCGTCTCTATGGGTGATTTTGACTTTGTGCCCAAGATCATGCGCAAGAACCAGGTAGCAATACAGTTTCAGAAAGTGGCTGTTAAACCCGGTAAGCCCACCGTATTTGGAAAAACAGACAAAACCTATATTTTTGGCCTTCCAGGCAACCCCGTTTCCTCGTTCATTAACTTTGAGGTGTTTGCCAAACCTCTTCTGCATCGTATGATGGGACTTGACTGGCAGCCCGGGGGGTTGAGCCTGTCCATGGGGGTTGATTTTTACCGAAAAAAAGCTGATCGCCTAGAGTTTCTCCCCGTGATCGTTGACAAAGCAGGCCAGGTGACGCCTGTGAGTTATCACGGGTCGGCCCATATCCACTCCATGGTCCTGGCCGATGGCATCATGAGCATCCCGGCGGGTATTCATGAAATAAAAAAAGGAGCACCTGTACATGTTAGACCGATATAACCGAAAAATAAACTACTTGCGCATATCGGTCACGGACCGCTGTAACCTTCGTTGCCGATATTGCATGCCTGAGGAAGGCGTGGAGTTCATCCCCCATACTGAAATCCTGCGCTTTGAGGAGATCAGGGAAGTTGTGGAAGTGGCAGCCGGCATGGGGGTGGATAAGGTCCGCCTGACGGGCGGTGAACCCCTGGTGCGTAAGGGTATTGTGGATCTGGTGGAGATGATTGCCAGTATCCCCGGAATAAAGGATCTTTCGATGACCACCAATGGCATATTGCTGGACGCCTTCGCCACTCCCCTGGCAAAAGCAGGACTTATAAGGGTCAACATTAGCCTCGACACCATGGAACCAGAAAGGTATGGCTGGATTACTCGCGGAGGCGACATCCGCAAGGTGTTTGCCGGTATTGAAGCGGCAAAAAAAGCAGGGCTGGATCCCATTAAGGTGAATTGCGTCATCAAAGATGATCGCAATGAACCTGATGCCGTTGCTGTGAGGGATTATTGCATTGAAAACGGCCTGCAGGTGCGTTTTATCAAGGAAATGGACTTGCACGAAGGGACCTTTGGGGTAGTCGATGGAGGTAGTGGAGGCGACTGCCGCAACTGCAACCGCCTCAGGCTGACCAGCAATGGAATGATAAAGCCCTGTCTGTTCAGTGATATGGAATTCAACGTCAGAACTCTGGGCATCCAACAGGCCATTGAAATGGCTTTGAGCAAAAAGCCTGAAAAAGGCACCGTAAACCTGCAGAACTGTTTCAATAACATTGGAGGTTAAAGTCCTGAAATGAATTAATCATAGCACCCATTAAGCAAAAAATGCATTATACACAATGAAGTCATTTTCACATATTAACGAACAAGGCAAAGCGCAAATGGTGGATGTTGGCGAAAAACTTGTTCAGCAACGCATGGCCAGGGCCTCGGGTTTTATCCGTCTGAACCACACTACCGTGAGCCTGATTCGCGAGAACCATATGAAAAAGGGCGATGTGTTGACGGTAGCCCAGATTGCAGGCATACAAGCCGCAAAAAGGACTGCTGACCTTATCCCTTTGTGCCATCCCTTACAAATCACTAAAGTGGATGTCCAGACTAACTTAAAGGATGATGGCGTCGAGGTGCAAACCCTGGTTAAATGCAACGGACAGACGGGAGTGGAAATGGAAGCCCTGACTGCCGCCAGTATTGCTTTGCTAACGGTTTATGATATGTGCAAGGCCGTCGACAAGGAAATGGTCATTCAGGATGTGGTGCTCCTGGAAAAGAAAAAGGAGTAAGCCTTTCAAGAGAAAACGCTAACACATTGGAGATTAAAAAATGAAGATACTATCTGTCAACATTTCAGAACAAAAAGGGACCATCAAAAAACCTGTGGGAGAGATCAGGCTTGGCGCCTTTGGGGTGGAGGAAGACGCCCATGCAGGCAACTGGCACCGCCAGGTAAGCTTGCTTGGAAAAGAAAGCGTAGATCGTTTCTCGGCCCTTGCCGGGCGCGAAATAACATATGGTGAGTTTGCCGAGAACCTCACCACCGAAGGCCTGGAACTTGTCAAGACTGCACCCATGGACCGCCTGGTTGGGAAGGAGGTGGAACTTGAGATCACCCAGATCGGCAAGGAGTGCCACGGCAGCAGTTGTGCCATCTTCAGGGAAGTGGGCAACTGCGTGATGCCCAAGGAAGGTATCTTTGCAAGGGTGATACGCCCCGGGGTTCTGCGCCCGGGAGATGAGCTGGAGTACATTCCCAGGGTGTTGCGTTTTCATCTGATCACCCTGAGTGACCGTGCCAGCAGAGGTGAATATGAAGATCGCAGTGGCCCCAGGATGGTTGAATTGCTGGAAAAGCACTTTGAAGACCGCCCCCGCAGCATTCAGATTGAAAGCAGTATCATCCCTGATGAGGCCACAGCCCTTGAGCTGCTGATCAGAAAATCCATTGAAGCCGGCGTGGATGTCGTAATCACCACAGGAGGCACTGGGGTAGGTCGCCGCGATATCACCGTGGAGACCCTGAAGCCTATGCTTCAAAAAGAAGTGCCCGGCATTATGGAGATGATCAGGTTGAAATACGGCACCCGAAAGCCCAATGCACTGTTGAGCTGCGGTATAGCAGGATTCATTGAGAACACCATGGTATATACCCTTCCGGGCAGCGTTCGGGCAGTCAACGAATATATGGAGGAGGTCCTGAAAACCCTGGAGCACCTCATATATATGCGACATGGACTGGACGTTCACTAAAAAAAGAAAGGGGCCCTGAAAGCCCCTTTCCTTTTATTTTATTTTCTTTTCCCTTAATTATTCAGGATAATAAAGTCTACCCGGCGGTTGATGCTCAGGTTTTGCTGTGAGAGCGGGTCATTGGGGCCTCGGAAGGCTACTTCGAGCCTTTCGGGAGCAATTTTGAAGTCATTGACCAAGGCATCAAAAACCGCCTGGGCACGCCTTTCACTCAGGCTAACATTATAAGCAGACGGGCCCGTAACATCGGTATGACCAACCAGTTCAAGGCTTACATCAGGATTTGCGTTCAGGAAGCGTGCGGCTGAGGCAATACGCTCGTAGTTGTAGTTATCGATTGCAGAGCTGTTCAGGCGGAAATACACGCTAAGCAAGGCAGTAACCGAAGATTCGGAAATGTAGGTTCCAGGTTTGGCATCTGCCAGTGAACTCATACGTGCATCCAGGTCGTTCTGCTTCTGATCGATGCCCTGAATTTGCTGACGCAGTTGGGCAATGTCCTGATCATAGGTGGTTTGTTGCATGCGCTGATCAATTTGATCCACTCTGCGGTCTACCTCAGTGATCCTTTCGGTGATAAATTCCATGCGCTGAACATCACCAGGGTACATCACCACTGAAGGTGAAGCCCACTTCATGGAACGTGTATTTTTGCCCAACTTGAAGATTAGCCCTACGTTGGTGTAGTTATACGTGTCATACCTTGAGAAGTGGCGATGCAAGGCATCCAGTTTATCTGTTTGCGTAAAGCGGTAAACCGATTCAATAGCCAGGTCAATCCTCGGAGAGAGGTAGAAACGAACCCCTAGGCCCAATGGAATGGCAAGGTCTAATTCACGCTTCTCCTTTTCTGAGCCATCCTCTGAATAACCATAGCTTTTTATAAGCTCATCATTGAGGCTGTCAAAATATTTTGAACGGTAAGCCACAACACCTGCACCCAAAATACCATAGATATCAATACGGTCGTTGCGCTTCCATCTTGGAGAAAGCAATTTGGAGAAGCTGAGCATACCACTCACATTGGCCTCCCACAATTCTGAGTTGAAATGAATGTTTTGTGTTTCATCATTTGCTTTTAACTGGCCCAGCAAAAATGATCCTCTGACCGTAAAGACGGGGGTAAAATGGTATTCTGCATTTACCCCTCCTGCAAAGGAGAATTCATCAAGAACCCTGAAGTAATCTCTTTGCTCTATATCGGTAAACGGGGTCAGCACACCACCATGAATACCCAATGAAAACCTGTTGAAACCGGTATTACCCTGGCCCTGAACAAATAAAGGCTGTACAAGGAGCACTAGGGCCAAAACCATCCCTGGGATAAATCTCATCTTTTTCAAAATCAATCGTTTTTTGGTTAATACTGGCTGTTTATATATACCATTCTATATGTGCTTCAAAATTAACATATATAATTGAATGGCAAAATATTTTTTGGAACAAATGCAATAAATGATTTATGTTAATATGCGATTGTTCCTGTCAAACTCATGTGTTTTACTGATTTTACGGAAAGAAAGATTTATGGTTACAAGTTTTTTTTACGGAAAACCAGCAGGATCATTTTAAAACAGCGCCCTAACCTGCATGGTGCCCGAATGTATTGCTTGCCGGGCTTGCGAATTGCGTCCGTGATAATTTATACTAAGCTGCAGCCAGGCATTGAGATTTTGTTGCCAGGAAAGATTCCACAGATTGTTGGTACCTGACGAAAGTCCCTCCAGCATCTCAAAAGCCAGGGGAGTGTTGAGATCAAAGGGATACGAAATATTCGACAACTGATACTTACCCGTGAGGTTTCCCTTTCCGGGAATGCTGTAGCGGAATTCCAGGCCACCCTTTTGGATAACTGCATTTTCACCTGAGGCTCCAAGGGTGTTATCATTGGCTGAATAACCGTAAAACAAGCTCAGACGCCAGCGGTTCCCGGACTGATAACATATCACAGGATCGAGCGAAAAGGATTCAATGCGATAATTGCGGTTCAGGAAAAAGGCAGCAAAGTTTTCCCTTATCCCACTGCTTGTTTGCAACTCTGCGGAAACATTTCGATTAAGATTCCAACGTGCCCTTAAGGCCATGCTCTTGTTCACCCTGCTTTCAAAACCATTGCTGAGCAACATTTTGTTACGGCTGTCCTGCCAGGTCCATTCCATAAAGAACACCCTACCCGAACGATTAAAGAACAAGGAATTTCTCACCAGGGAATTCAATGCAACCAGCGCAGTATCTTCCACATTGGTCAGGAAGGGGGAAAACTGTCTGAAGGAGGTCTCCCCCTGTTCTTTTTTGTCAATCCTCAGGCTTGCCTGGTTGCTAAAACGAGCCAGGATGCCCTTTATTCCCGACTTGTCGCGCCAGGCAAGCCTTGGCTCCATGTTTAGGGTATGGCTGTATCGGGTAGAAAAAACCCTGGAAAAATCCTCTGTTGGAACAAACACCCTGATAAAGTTTGCCTGATCGGGAAACTGCGACAGTTCAAATTCGTCCAGTTCCATCACCCCATTGCCGTTGTAATCCACCCAGGTATAGACCCCCTGCCCTGAAGGCACCTCCAGAAAAATATACTCGCGTTTGCGCTCCATTCCGCTACCTGTTTCATAAAACAAAGATGAGGTCACAGCGCCTTTAAACCATCTGGAGAAATAATCGAAGCGCCCTCCGAGAGTCTGGTCTTCTTCCTGCCCCTTGAGGGCAAGCGAGCGGAAATTCAGGTTCAGCAAGACTCGTTGATCGGGATTACCGCGCAACTCATATTGCAGGCCTGCCTCCCTTGCCTGGGCCTCTTCTGAAAAGGCAGCCCCAAAAGGATTCTGATCTTTCCGCAAGCGGTAATATGCGCGATAATTGTTCCTGGCAGAATCAGGCTGGCTGATGAAAAATTGCCATTCATCAAACCAAAAGCTTGACAGCAGCAAGCTATCGCTCATCGATAAACGCCTGCTGTTATATTCCATCTGGTGTTCAATCCCGGCCCTGAAAAACCACAGGTGCCGATTTAGCCCTGTTTGATGACGGTAGAAGTCCGTTTTCTGTGTTCCCTTTGAATTCAGGAGGCTGCCGCTGTAAAAAAACTGATACACTCCAAGTTTCAGCCTGGAATCAGCCTTATTCATGATCCCGTTATAGTGCGACCCCTGCTGAAAGGAACGAAACTGGTATTTTACCATCCCTTGTTGAAGGTGCATAAGCTCAACCCCCAGGTTGGTGTTGTTTTCTGTTGCTGGAAACGGCTGATCGTCCAAGTTCCAGTCGCGTTCAAACTCTACCGAGCGATATCGGTCAACAGGGCTAAAATGTCTGGAGGCCAGCTCGTGGTTTACCGAGAACCCAAATTCCCAGCCCCCGTCACCCATGGAAGGCAAGGGCCGCTTATGATCAAACCTGAGCAGGAGGCCAAACCCCAAATCATCACCGCGGTCCTTGTCGGAAAAGAGGTTAAGATCCTGATTACTTAAAGCGAACTCCACCCCCGCGGTAGAACGCTCGCTGAGTCTATAATAAGCGCCCAAGCTCAACATCTGCGTTTTTTTAGGGGAAATAAGTTGTATGATGGGCTCATGAGTACCCTGTCGCTGACCATCGATCGGCGCAACCCACTGGAACACCCTGCCGTTTGCGGCCGAACTGATCTGTATATAGTTGCCCTGACCTTGACCTACAAAGGAAAAACCAGGCCGGAACACTGCCCTGAGCGGGTCGGTAGAATAAACAAACACCGAATCATATCCAAGGCTGTCGGTCATCTGGTACATCACCCGATCATTAAAAAAACCCGTGCTGTCCACATTCCAGTCAAAGGCCATTTCCAGGTTGTCGCCTGCCCCCGACAGTTTTGCAATCCGCTCATCGGTCAATTCCTGGAACAAGGGTTGGTTCTTGTGATCCTGTTCTGTAAAGAAATTTATTGAAAGGTTGGCCCTTTCATTTTTCACATTTACCCCGCTAAAAAAAACTGAACGGGCATAGTTGCGCTCGGCATATTCAAATTCAACAACAATACGGCTCTCCCTTTTGATGATCCTTCGGGAAGTAAAAGTCAGTTCACCCATATTGTAGTCGATCACATAATCGTGGTCCATACCACGGATAAGCAGTTCTCCGTCAATAAAAACCCTTTCAGTTCCCGCCAGGATGATGATAAAACTTTCATTATTGGCACCGTTTAACTTATAGGGTCCCTGATTGCCTTCTATGGCCTGCAACTGATTTCTCACATATTTCCCCTTGGCAATGGCTCCTGCAACATTAAGGTTTACTGCTGCCCCTCCCAGCAGGCCATCGCCATGAGCCCTGGTTGAATAACTGCCCATGCCGCCCTGTGTCCTGCGATTGAAATGCAGGAAATAAGCCTCGGGCGGCTCCAGATTAAAGTCTCCCGCCGTAATCTGCCCGCCAAGTCCTGACAACTGGATATATACCTTATCGAATTCCTGTATTTGCCTGGTTGTTCCATCGGGCTGGAAGGGGATATCTTGATCGGAAATCACGGCGTTGACCTCAATATCATCGCTCAGGTTACCACTCAACTGAAGATTCATGGCCGATTGCACGGAAAGGTCCTGGCGGTTGCCCACTGAAATGCCGCGGGTAATGCTTCCTGTGCTGTTCAGGCCGCTGACCTGAAGCAGCCCCTGCTCTGATGCCCCCCTTGTAAGGCTCAACGACAGGGGCTGGACGCTATCCCTTGCAGCAAATACACTTGAAGGGTCTTTATGGAAATATGATGCCGTCAGCAGCAGGGGAAAAACCCGGTACTTAACCTCCAGGCTGTCCTGCTGCCAGTACTCAGGAATTCGCAGGGTAAGGCGCGCATTCAGCTCATCCAGGGAAAAGAATGCCGAATCCAGGAGCTGCCGGTCGGGGCCACGAATGATAAAACTGCCGGGCAGGATGCTCAGGGTATCTAGTTGGTGCGCATTCTGACCTGCAAATATCCTCCTGTGCCTTACGCCAGCTTCCTCTTGGGGAAAAGCTGCCATTCTCCCAAGGAACACAATCATGGCCAGTAATAACAGAAACCGCTTCAAATGCTTTGGCTGATTAATAGGCTTTCAATTCCCCAAACTCTTTCCTTGTATAAAATCACTAAAATTACAGGCGAAAATGCACTTATGCAAACCTGTTGAAAAAAAAGAGGCCTGCCCGAAAAACAGGCAGGCCCCAAGAGTCTATATTAAGGTTATTAAGCGTATTTTAGAATAAGCCTGAGATATTCCCGTCGTTGTCGATATCGATCTTTTCCGCTGAGGGATGGGTGGGCAAACCGGGCATACGCATGATGGTACCTGCAATCGGGATCAGGAAGCCTGCTCCAGCAGCCACCTCAAACTCACGGATCTTAACTGTAAATCCTGTCGGCCGGCCAAGTTTATACTGGTCATCAGAAAGCGACTTTTGGGTCTTAGCAATGCACACAGGGAGCTTATCCAGGCCAATTTTCTCAAACTGCTGGATTTGCGACTTGGCTTTAACGGTATATTCCACATGGTCGGCACCATAAAGTTTGGTAGCAATGGTATGGAGCTTTTCTTCGATGCTTGAGTTGAAATCGTAAATCGGGGTAAAGCAGGTGGTACATTTATCGGCTTCCTCCTTGACCACCTTGGCCAGCTCAAGGGCGCCATCGCCACCTTTTTCCCAAGCCTCGCAAAGAGCCACTTTTACGCCAAGCTCTTCACAGCGTTTTCTTACAACTTCAATTTCTTCCTTACTGTCGGATGAAAACTTGTTGATGGCCACTACCGGCCTGATGTTGAAGTGCTTAATATTCTCGATGTGTTTCTCCAGGTTGGGTAGGCCCTTTTCAACAGCCTCTGCATCAGGTTCGGTAAGCTTAGCCAGTTTAACCCCTCCGTGGTATTTCAGTGCGCGAATGGTGGCTACGATTACTGAGGCATTAGGCATCAGGTTACCATACTGGCACTTGATGTCGAGGAACTTTTCTGCACCCAGTTCAGAAGCAAAACCCGCTTCTGTAACGACAAAATCCGAATGGCTGAGTCCCATTTTGGTGGCGATCAGCGAGTTGGTACCTTGAGCAATGTTGGCAAAGGGCCCCCCGTGGATGATTGCAGGGTTGCCTTCAATGGTCTGCACCAGGTTGGGCATGATGGCATACTTCATCAGGGCTGCCATGGCTCCCTGGGCATGAAAGTCACGAGCATACACGGGCTGGTCATCATAGGTAAAGCCAACCAGGATGTTGCCGAATTTTTCCTTCAGGTCCTCAATGTCTTTGGCAAGGCACAGAGCTGCCATCACTTCTGAGGCTGCAGTGATGTCAAAACCCGTTTGCCTTGGGATGCCTTGTTTAGGGCCGCCTAGGCCAATAATGATATCCCTGAGGGCACGTTCATTCATATCGATCACCCTTTTCCATATGATCTTTCGCGGATCCAGGTTCAGGCTGTTGTTCTTGCTTTCCAGGTGGTTGTCAATCAGGGCGCTCAAGAGGTTATGAGCCCGTTCAATGGCAGAAAGGTCACCAGTGAAATGAAGGTTGATGTCTTCCATGGGAAGGACCTGGGCATAGCCGCCGCCTGCAGCACCCCCTTTGATGCCAAACACAGGACCAAGTGAGGGCTCACGAATCACGACCGTGGTTTTCACCCCAATCTTGTTCAAGCCCTCCGTCAAACCAATCGAGGTAGTGGTCTTACCTTCACCCGCAGGTGTCGGGGTAATGGCTGTCACCAGGACCAGCTTCTTCTGCCGCAATTTCTGCTCATCGATCAGTTTAAGCGGAAGCTTTGCAATGTATTTGCCATACATATGCAAATCATCCTCCTTAACCCCAAGTTTGGCAGCTATCTCTGTAATTGGCCGCATTTTTGATGCCTTCGCAATCTCTAGATCCGTCATAAACTTTCCTTTCTTCTTTATGTGTTCTTGTTTGTAAATGTTCAGCTTTCCCTTATTTCAACCCCTTTCCGGGACTTTTTGTTTATACAGTCGTTAAATAAAATGGAATAATGAAATATTCTGTCTCCTTTGGCCATTTTGTGACCTTAAATTTATAAAATTTGAATAAGAAAACAATGCAGTGCAAAATTAATCGCAACTTTGCATTTACATTGGAAAACTTGCTATGATGTGTAAAAAAACAATCCTATATTCTCTTCTTTTTATTTCCCTATTTAGCTTTTTGGGATGCGGAGGCCCCAGCATTAAAAAAATGCTGGAACCCGGTGTATGCGTTGAACTTGCCCAATACAGGAAAAAATTCCTCTCTGATATTCATTATCACCTGTTTGTCAGCATTCCTGCCGAAAAAGAAGAGGCCATCACCGGAATGGTCCTCATCGACTTTCATCAAAGCCGCGCACAGCGCGGAGTGGTCCTTGATTTCAGGGGGGATGATGAGGGCATTCACCAGGTGCTGGTCAACGGAAAACCCGATGAATACCAGTTCCTGAACCAGCATATCATTCTGTCAAGCAAAAACATCATTCCCGGTAAAAACCAGGTGGAGATTCATTTCACCTCCACCGACCAGGCACTGAACCGCTCGGAGGATTTCATGTATACCTTGTTTGTGCCCGACCGCGCATCAACAGCTTTTCCCTGCTTTGACCAGCCCGATCTGAAGGCGTTATTCACCCTTGAGCTTGAGATTCCCGAAGCCTGGAATGCCCTGTCCAACGGACCCCTGCGTGAAATTTCCGTTAGGGACAGACGAAAGACCCTGAGCTTCGATGCCGACCAGCCCATCAGCACCTACCTGATGGCCTTTACCGCGGGTCGCTTTGACACCATTTCGGAGGTCCGCAACAATCGCATTATCACCCTCTTTCACCGTGAAACCGACCAACAGAAACTGAACCGCAATCTGGAGGCCATCTTTACGCAACATTTTGAAGCCCTGGCCTGGCTTGAGGATTACACAGGCATATCCTATCCCTTCAAAAAACTGGATATGGCCTTGCTCCCCGGTTTCCAGTACAGCGGGATGGAGCACCCGGGAGCAATATGGTATCGCGATGTGCGACTGTTGCTGGATGAGAACCCTCCCATCAGCAGCCAGCTTTCGAAAGCAGCCCTCATCGCCCATGAAACCGCACATATGTGGTTTGGAAACCTGGTTACTATGCAATGGTTTGATGACGTGTGGCTCAAGGAGGTTTTTGCAGGCTTTATGGCAGATAAGATCGTCAAGCCACAGTATCCCGAGGTGGATCATCAAATGCAGTTCCTCCTCTCGCATTATCCCAAGGCTTATGCCGTTGACCGCAGCCAGGGAACTCACCCCATCAAGCAAAGCCTTGATAACATGAACCTGGCAGGCACGCTCTACGGGGCAATCATTTACAACAAGGCCCCCATCGTATTTCAACAGCTTGAATGGCTTATGGGCGAAAGGCCCTTTCGGGATGCCGTTAGGCAATACCTGGGAACCTTCGCCCTGGGAAATGCCGACTGGGACGAGCTGGCGCTAATCTTTGACGGGCATTCACCACTTGATATTATTTCCTGGAGCCAAGCCTGGGTGTATGGAAAGGGCAGGCCTGAAATCCGGTACCAGTACCGTTACGAAAAAGACAGCATTGTAGGAGTATCGGTAAGCACCACCCCGCCAGCAGAAGGGGAACCTTTCCCTGCACAAAAACTTATGCCTGTGTTCCTGAATCAAACCCTGGAGTCTCTGAGTGAGGAATGGTTTTTTGAGCAGACCCCCCAGGATTTCCTTCTGGAAAGACCCATTCATCAGCCTTTCTGCCTCCTGCTGAATGGCGGAGGAGCCGGATACGGGTATATGGTACCCGACCGGATGGCCCGCAGGACGATTCTTGAACAACTGCCTCTCAGAAAAGATTGTTACCTGAAGGCCGCTGCATTCCTGAATACCCACGAAGACTTCCTTTCGGGCCACCTTGCCCCCGAAACGTATCTGCAGTCGCTGGCAACGGGGATTTCAAGCGTGGAAAACCCACAGCTTGCAAGCTACCTTATCAGCAACCTGCAAATGGTTTATTGGCGTTTCCTCAAGAAGGATACGCGCAACCTCTTATGCCAGCCCCTGGAGACCATGCTCTGGGAGAAAATGGTAAAGGCCCCCCGCGATCAGAAATCGCTGTTCTTCGACGCTTATGTGGCCATCAGCCATTCAATGGAAGCCCAACTAAAGCTGCAGAAAATGCTCAGTCAGGAACTTTCGGTTTGGGGGCTTCGGCTGTCGGAAGATCAGCGTTTTGCCATGGTCGCCTCCCTGATGCTGCATGACCACCCGAGGGCTGCCCGTTATGCCGAGGGTCTGAAATCGGCCACAACAAACCCCGACAGGCTTCGCCGCATCGAGTTTGTCCTTCCTGCCCTTTCCAGCGACCCAGAATTACGTGAATCATTTTTTGAAAGGCTGTCCCTGCCCGAAAACCGCAGGCCTGAGCCCTGGGTGCTCGAAGGTCTTCGTTACCTGCATCATCCCCTCAGATCAGCCACCAGCATGAAGTATCTGCCGAAAAGCCTGCAAATGCTCAAAGAGATTCAGCAAACGGGAGATATCTTCTTTCCCCTGAACTGGCTTGAAGCAAGTCTTTCGGGTTACAATCAACCCAAGGCTGCACAAATGGTCGTGGATTTCCTTAACGATCCAGAATTTACCAACGAGAACCTGAGGCTAAAGACGCTTCAGGCTTCTGACTTGCTGTTTCGCGCGGCAGAACGCAATAAATAAGAAAAGGAGCGGATTCTGATGCCCTTCAAAAAGTGGTTTCAGCTAAGCGTTATTGCGAAATAAAAATTTGCACGGCCTACAGCCTGAAATCAACCCCAACGCGGAAAATGGGGTTCTGGTAATAGGCGGTGCTTTCCTTGTTGAAGTTGTAAAGCAACATCACATTCAGGGTCGCCCGTTCCGAAAGGGGTTGCCTGTAGCCGCCTCCAAGGAAAATGTTTTCTTCCCAACGGCGCACCCCGGGAGTAAATGCGCCATCCTGAACCCTTGACTTCAGGCTCAGACGCTCATACTCTCCCTGGATGAATGCCCTGGGAATAATCTGAACCCTGGTAAAAAAACTATAGCCGTAAACGTGCGTCACATTCGACTCCCCGAGGAAACGGTCGTTGTAATACTGGTACGTACCCCCCAAACCCGCCGACAACCAATTGGTAATGCGGTAACCCACCAGGGGCGAAACATTGACAGCAGTCTGTGTACCTAGTTGCAATCCCAGGAAACCCCCTACAAAAATCCGCTCACGAACCTTCTGGTCTTTTACGCTGGGCTCTTTATCCTGCTGTGCAAAGGAAGGCAAGGACAGCAACAAGCTAAGGATAAACAAAACAAACACGCTCTTTCTCATAACAGGTATTTTTATCTTAACAATTCTCAGGGGGCAGGGGTTCATTGTTTAACAAACTTTCAGGCATTCAATGCCTTGCCGCTAACCGCAGCTTGCATAGCTTTAGCCTTCAACAGGCATTCTTCATATTCGTTCACTGGTTTTGATCCAATGGTGATTGCACTCCCCGCCATATAGCTAAGATATTGGGTTTTCTGGTTATATAAAACACTCCGAATCACTACGTTGAAATCAAAATCCTTATTGGGCGAAATATATCCAACGGCTCCTGAATACAATCCTCTTTGGGTGTCTTCATACTTCTCTATCAGCTTCATGGCCTGAACCTTGGGCGCCCCTGTCATTGAGCCCATTGGGAAAGCATAACGGATGGCATCAGTAAAATGCACGTCTTCGCGCAAACACGAAACCACCGTGGAGATCATTTGATGCACCTGCCTGAAGGAATAGATTCCAAACAACTCTTCTACCTCCACCGAACCTTTCCTGGCAGTATGCGAGAGATCGTTACGCACCAGGTCAACGATCATTACATTTTCACTGCGTTCCTTGGGGTCTTCAAAAAGCATTTCTTTCAGGCGCTCATCTTCTTCAGGGCTTTGACCCCGTCTGATGGTACCTTTGATGGGTTGTGAGATCAATTTATCACCCCGCTTGCATAAAAAACGCTCTGGGCTGGCACACATCAAAAATTGCTCGTCAAGCTTGTAATAGCACGAAAACGGGGTTGGCGAAAGCTCATTCAGACGGCCATACAGGGCAAGAGGGTCCACTATAGCATCCTGTGCAAAAAACTCCACGCAATAGTTCATCTCGTAAATATACCCCAGCTGTATATTCTGGAGGATATTCCCAATCTGGTGCAGGTATCGTTCGCGCGGCACTCTGGCCTGTATCTCCACAGGCGCAAAGGCAGGGGACGGGCTCCACGTGAAGCGATCCATTGAATGGAATACTCTGGCGGGATCAGAATAGGCCCCATATCCGGGAAGGCATCCAATGCGCACGTGGTCAGGATAAGGAAAAACCAGCACTACTGGAAGAAAAAAATGCATCAGGGGCATTTCCACCCCATCGGGATTGTGGCTCTCCAGGTGCTCAAGCTGGTTCTTGATATCATAGCTCAGGAAGCCAAAAAGCCAATCGGGATGTTTATCGCTGAAGACCTTAAGCTGCAAGAAGTCGTCTTCTCCATTGCTAAAGACCTCCTCCCCCACGCCAAGGGCAAGCACCTGTTCGAAGGCACTGTATGGGTCGTGGGTGGTCTGATTGGAATTCAAAAAACAGCAGTTGCGAAAATGCTTTTGACCCCATTGCAGCATTTTCATAATAAAGTGCTCGCCCTGGCTAACAGGAAACTGTGCGTAGATCCTTTCCACCGCTGCTGTTTATTAAAAAAGGGGGAACAACCACTTCTTCAGCCATTGTTCCCCCAAGAGTTCAGGTATTTATATCTCCCAGATATCGCCGCTGCGAAGTAAGTCGTTTACCGACTGAATCTTCGAGTCCTTTTTGGCAAACTCGATCTGGTCTTCCAGCAGGTCGTCATAGGTCTCAAAAGCTGCCGAACGGATTACCCCAAGGGCCACTGGGAATTCGGGCGGCATCATGCGGCCCAGCATACGGTGAATGGCAGGATCTTTCGAGTGCTGATCATGAATCAGGATATCCTTCTCCGTAATACCATCTTCGCCAAGGGTCACCACAGCCAGTCCTGTTCCTTTCAGAATGATCCCCTTGTCGTTGTTTTTGCCAAAGATCATGGGCTCACCATGCTTGAGGATCAGCTGTCGCTCTTCGCGAACCTCGCGGCCTGTAATATCCTTATGGGTCTTGTCGGCAAAGATCACACAGTTCTGCAGGATTTCTACAACTGAGGTACCATCGTGTTTGGCCGCCTCATACATCACCTCTGTCATTAGTTTGACGTTGTTATCGGTCGAACGGGCAAAGAACGTGCCCTGAGCTCCCATAACCAGGCCTGCTGCCACAAAGGGATGTTCAATCGTACCCTGAGGCGAAGTCTTCGTCACCTTGCCCATAGGCGTTGTGGGCGAATACTGACCCTTGGTCAGGCCATAGATCTGGTTGTTGAACAACAGGATATTCACGTCAATGTTTCGGCGAACGATGTGGATCAAATGGTTTCCTCCGATGGCCATCGAGTCGCCGTCTCCTGTGGCAATCCAGACACTCAGGTCGGGATTGGCAATCTTCACCCCGCTTGCAATGGGATTGGCACGCCCGTGAATCCCATGAAAACCATAGGTGTTCACATAATAGGGAAAGCGCGAAGAACAGCCAATACCCGAAATGAAGGTGAAGTTTTCCTTACGGTATCCGATGCGCGGAAAGACATTCTCAACGGCAGCAAGAATGGCATGCGCACCGCAACCCGGGCACCACTTCACCATCTGATCGCTGACAAAATCCTCTTTCGTTAACTCTACGGGAGAGATCTGGATTCTCTTATTTTCTAACATATTACTTGTCCTCCAATAGTTTATTGAACGCTTCGGTAAGCTCATGAAGGGTAAAGGGCAATCCCTGTACCTTGTTAAACTGGTGGTAGCGGAAATCGGGAAGGGTCATCCGCAGGTAGTTCACAAACTGCCCGCTGTTCAGCTCGCATACGATAATCTTCTTAAAACGCGAGAAGACCTCTGCGGTATTCTTGGGCAGGGGCATAATATAATTGAACTGGGCAAGGCTTACCTTTTTCCCTTCTTCATGCATCTGGTGCACTGCCGACAACAGCTGACCTTCCGTGCCGCCCCAGCCAACCACCAAAAGATCGCCGCTTTCCTCACCCTCCAGCTCCTGCAGGGGTATATAGTCGGCCACGCGATTGACTTTCTCAGCACGAATGTTCACCATCAGCTGGTGGTTCAGCGGATCGGTCGAAACATTGCCATCAATATTGGTTTTCTCAAGGCCTCCGATACGGTGCCTCAGGCCTTCCATACCGGGATGGGCCCATTGGCGCACCAGTGTTTTCTCATCGCGGCGATAGGGCTTAAAGTTAGGATCGTTGGGCGTGGCAATCGGAGGCTTGATAGACGGCAAATCCTTGGTGTCAGGAATGCGGAACAGCTCCGAGCCAAAGCCGATATATCCATCGGTTAGCAAAATGACAGGTGTCATATGTTCGAGCGAAAGCTTGGCGGCTTCATAAGCGTAGTAGAAACAATTGGCCGGTGAAGAAGCAGCCATCACGATGGCGGGACATTCGCCGTTGCGGCCAAACAATGCCTGCATCAGGTCGCTCTGCTCGCTTTTGGTGGGCATCCCCGTGGAGGGGCCTGCACGCTGAACGTTGACAATCACCAGCGGAAGCTCTGTGATCACCGCCAGCCCTATGGCCTCGGTTTTCAACGAAAGCCCCGGGCCAGAGGTAGTGGTGATGGCCAGCGAGCCGGCAAAGCTGGCACCAATGGCCGAACAGATGCCTGCAATCTCATCCTCAGCCTGAAATACCTTGGCGCCAAGCGATTTGTGCTTGGCAAGCTCCATCAGGATTTCGGTGGCAGGGGTAATGGGATATGAGCCCAGGAACAACGGCCTGCCGCTGTTCTCCGAAGCTGCCAGCAAACCCCAGGCAGTGGCAATGTTGCCTGTAATATTACGATAAAGGCCCTTTTCCAGTTTGGCAGGGCCCACCCTAAAGGTCGATTTGATGGCTTCAATGGTCTCAGCATAATTGAAGCCCGCTTTCAGGGCAACTCTGTTCGCTTCCAGTATCCCGGGCTTTGCCTTGAATTTTTTCTCCAGGAAATGCAAAGTGACTTCCAGATCACGGTTAAATAGAAAATACAAAAGACCCAGGGCAAAAATATTCTTGGTCCTTTCGGCGGTGCGTTTGTCAAGGTTCAGGTCTTTCAGGCTTTCCTGGGTCAGCAGTGAGATAGGCGCCTTAATCAGGTTGTAGCTGTCCAGCCTGCCATCCTCGAGTGGGTTGGTCTGGTAACCGGCTTTCTCAATGCCTTTTTCATCAAAGGTGGCCGAGTCAACAATCAGGGTGGCGCCCGGTTTTGCCCATTTCAGGTTTGCCTTCAGCGAAGCCGGGTTCATAGCCACCAGCACATCGCACATGTCGCCTGAGGTAAAGATTTTTCGTTGCCCAAGATGCACCTGGAACCCGCTCACCCCCGCAACAGTGTTCTGAGGCGCACGGATCTCAGCCGGAAAATCAGGAAAGGTGGCTAAATCGTTGCCGGCTATCGCCGCTGAATCCGAAAACAAGGTGCCTGCCAACTGCATCCCGTCTCCCGAGTCACCAACAAACTTTACCACCACATCTTCCAGCTCAACAATATTCTTTTTTTCTGCCATAATAGAATAAGGTTTTTGGTAGGATATGGTAATTAAAACTTTTTTTAAAAATCATGAAGGAAATTCAACCCTTTGACGCTGCGAAGTTATAAGTTTAAAACGGAATGGATCAAATAATTCCTTACTTTTTCCCCTTTTGGGGGCAATCCTTATTTAAACCGATTCCAAATTTCTCTTTTGACAGGAAAATATGGTTTTATATCAATTTAAGGCATTATCTTTGCATCGGAATTAACCTATTAATAACCGTAAATTTTTGAAGTAATGGCCTACGTAATCACTGAAGATTGCACTGCTTGCGGCAGCTGCATTGACGAATGCCCGGTTGAAGCCATCTCTGAAGGTGATATCTATAAGATCGATCCTGATGTATGCACCGACTGCGGTTCATGCGCAGATGTTTGCCCGGTTGAAGCAATTCATCCAGAATAAAACCCGGCTCCACGGAATTTTTCCGTAAGAAATGAACCCATTAGCCTGCCCTCAAAAGCAGGCTTTTTTATTTGCCTTTCTTCATTAATTTTGTGATTCCCTTTGCGGGATATTTCAAACAGGCCTTCAGCGAGGCTGTAAACATTTTTCGCCTGATGAAGAAACAGAATGCAGACGGCAGTGTCATGTCCTTCTGGGGTCACCTCGAGGCCCTGCGCGGGCACCTGATCCGCTCCGCCGCATCCATCGGCGTCTTTGCCCTGCTGGCTTTCCTGAGTAAAGACTTCCTGTTCTCGCGCGTGATACTGGCCCCAAAAGAACCCTATTTCTTAACCAACCGCCTGCTGTGCAGCCTGGCAGAAACCCTCTCGGCCCCGGCCCTGTGCATCAATAAAAATCCCGTCCAACTGATCAACATCGATATGGCCGGGCAGTTTACCACCCATATCCTTACCTCGCTGGTGGTTGGATTGCTCCTCTCCATACCTTATGTGATCTGGGAGGTGTGGCGGTTCATACGCCCGGGCCTCACCCCCCGCGAGCAAGCCAACTCGCGCGGAGCAGTGTTCATCATCAGCGGGCTGTTCCTCACAGGGGTCCTGTTCGCCTATTACCTCATCGTGCCCTTGGCCGTCAACTTCCTTGGTTCTTACCAAGTCAGCGGAATGGTGACCAACCAGATCGCCCTGCGATCCTATATCTCAACCATCACCACCCTCTGCCTGGCTACAGGGCTGGTATTCGAGCTTCCCGTGTTCGTTTATTTCCTCAGCCGCGTTGGGGTGCTCACCCCTGCCCTGATGCGCAAACAACGCAAGTTCGCACTGGTGCTGATCCTCATCCTTTCGGCCATCATTACCCCGCCCGATGTGTTCAGCCAAATTATGGTCAGCATCCCCCTTTTCGCCCTGTATGAAATCAGCATCGGCATCTCGGCAAGGATCGAAAAGGAACGCCTGCAAAAAACCGCTGCCTGAGCCTGAAACCCTTAACTCATAAGGCCTCGCGAAACCTTGCCCTGCCCTGACTTTCTTATTAAACTTTTTTGATTATTTAATGTTATTTATGCATTGAAAAGGGGCACCGTTTTTTGTCCAAAATTGCGGACAAATTTGGCTAACTTTATAAAAAAAACGAAATAATAAATCCATAATAATCATTTTAATCATTTCATTGACAATGAACAACGCACAGTTTTATTTTGACCGCCCTGCCAACGAGCCCATCCACCCCTATACCGAAGGAACGCCCGAGCGCCTGGAGCTGGAAAAGGAGCTTGAGCGCCAGAGCCTGATGGAAGTGGAGATCCCGCTCATCATCGGTGGCAAGGAAATCCGTACGGCCAAAACCGGCAAGGTAGTGATGCCACACAAGCACGGGCACGTGCTGGCCACTTACCATATGGCCGGTGAAAAGGAAGTGCTGATGGCCATCGAGGCTGCCCTGGAAGCCCACAAGCAATGGCAGGAGATGTCGTGGGTTGAGCGCGCCTCCATAAACCTTAAGATTGGTGAGCTCATTGCCAACAAGTACCGCCACGTGTTGAATGCCGCCACCATGCTGGGGCAGGGCAAAAACGTCTTCCAGTCGGAAATCGATGCCGTTTGCGAAACCATCGACTTCATCCGCTTCAACGCCCATTACGTCTCCGAGATCTACAACGACCAGCCCCATTCGGAGGTGGGCAACCTGAACCGCCTCGAATACAGGCCCCTCGAAGGATTCGTCTTCGCGGTAAGCCCTTTCAACTTCACCTCCATTGCCTCCAACCTGGTGCTCTCTCCCGTGCTGATGGGCAATACCGTGGTGTGGAAACCCGCCACCACCGCCCTGCTCTCCAATTATTACCTGATGAAGATCTATAAGGAAGCTGGGGTGCCCGATGGCGTCATCAATTTTGTACCCGGCCCCGGCAGCACCATCGGCGAGGTGGCAATGAACCACAAAGACCTGGCCGGCATCCACTTCACCGGCAGCAACGCCACCTTCAACCACCTATGGAAAACCGTTGCCAACAACCTCGAAAACTACCGCTCTTATCCCCGCGTGGTGGGCGAGACCGGCGGCAAGGACTTCGTGTTTGTTCACCCCTCGGCCGACGTGGATGAGGTGGCCACCGCACTGGTGCGCGGCGCCTTCGAATACCAGGGGCAGAAATGCTCGGCAGCCTCAAGGGCTTACATCCCCGAGTCACTCTGGGATTCAATCAAACGCCGCATCGACCGCAACCTGAAACTCATCCAGAAAGGCGACCCCACCGAGTTCTGCAACTTCGTCAATGCCGTCATCGACGAGAAAGCCTTTAAACGCATCACCGGATATATTGACAAGGCAAGGAATTCAAAGGATGCCGAGATTTTATTCGGGGGCAAGAGCGATATGTCGCAAGGCTATTTCATCGACCCCACGGTAATCCTGGCCCACGACCCCCGCTTCGTCACCATGGAAGAGGAGATCTTCGGGCCCGTGCTCAGCATCCACGTCTATCCCGATGATAAGTTTGCAGAAACCCTGCAGCTGTGCGACACCACCTCACCCTACGGCCTCACGGGCTCCATCTTCAGCAAGGACCGCTATGCCACAGTGCAGGCATTGTCGACCCTGCGCTATGCAGCAGGCAATTTCTACATCAACGACAAGCCCACCGGGGCCGTGGTCGGGCAACAGCCCTTTGGCGGCTCGCGCCAGTCGGGCACCAACGACAAGGCCGGAAGCCACCTCAACCTCTTGCGCTGGCTCAGCCCGCGCACCATCAAGGAGACCTTCCTGCCCCCCACCGACTTCCGCTATCCCCATATGCACGAGAAAAAGTGCGGGTGCTAAACCGGACATCATTTTCAGTTTCATTAAAAAACGGCGGCTTCAGGGCTGCCGTTTTTGTTTTGGGTAAACCATTGCCTGAGAGGAATCAGAAAGCATTGATATTGAGGGTTTTTTTCTACCATCTTCAGAGTTAATACGGAGTTTATACGCTTTAAACCGTATTAACTCCGTATTAACTCCGTATTAACCCATACCCTGATCCTCCCTTGAAAGGACCCTGGCCCCTCCCTCTAGCCCTGCCAAACGCTTGCCGGGGTCGTGCACGGCAAGACCTCATCCGGGCCTGGCAGGAGGATCATAGGGACTTGGTACGAGCAAGGTGGTATGGTAAATGAAGAATTAAAAATGAAAAATGAAAAATTTAAGACAGGAATGGATGCTGAAAAAGGAGTAATGGATTCATTGATTTCAGATCAACGATCAAGGATTTTTGATTTTTGATGTAATGTATTGGAAACCAGCACCCAAAACTTGACCCTTGAATCTTAAACTTTGAACTTTTTGATTTCAGATAACCGATCACGGATATTTTATTTTTGATGTAACATACTGTAAACCAGTACCCAAAACCTGAAACCTGGAACCTGGAACCTTAAACCTTGAACGCCCATCCCCGAACCCCAAACTTCAAACCCTTATCCAACGGTCATTTCTCCCCGTAAGGGCGTTTGGAAGTATTTTTTCAAACGGTCGCTCGTATAGTTATTTCCCAGGAGGTACATCAGCTTGGTAAGGGCGGCCTCGGTGGTCATATCGTAGCCGCTCAGGACGCCCAGCTTTTGCAGGCCCTTGCCGGTTTCGTACTTGCCCATCTGAACGGCGCCGCCGCGGCACTGGGTCACGTTGCAAATCAGCAGCCCGTTTTTGATGGCCTTGCCGATGGCCTCCAGGAACCAGGCGTCGGTTGGGGCATTGCCCGAGCCGTAGGTCTCCATCACCAGGGCCTTGAGGCCGGGGATGGTCAGGATGGATTCCACAACTTGGGGGGTAATGCCCGGGAAGAGTTTGAGGATGGCGATATTGGTGTCGAGGCTGGTAAAGATGCGGAATTCCTGCTCCTGGGGCTGGTGAATGGCGGGGAAGTCGTATTTGATCTCGACGCCGGCGCGGGCCAGCACGGGGTAGTTCACCGAGCGGAAGGCCTCAAAATGTTCGGCGTTGAATTTATGGGTGCGGTTGCCGCGGTAGAGCTGGTATTCAAAATAGACGCACACCTCAGGCACTATGGGCTTGCCATCCTTTTTGGCAGCGGCGATCTCGATGGCGGTAATGAAATTCTCCTTGCCGTCGGTACGGATCATCCCGATAGGCAGTTGCGAACCGGTTAGGATGACTGGCTTCGAGAGGTTCTCGAACATAAAGCTCAGGGCTGAAGCGGTATAGGCCATGGTATCAGAACCGTGCAGAATGACGAAGCCATCGTAATGCTCATAGTGCTTTTCGATGAGCTGGGCCAGCCTGACCCATACCTCGGGGGTCATATTGCTCGAGTCGATGATGGGGTCGAAGGAGATGCTGCTGATCTGGCACTTGAACTTTTTGATCTCGGGGATCTGTTCGGTGAGATGCGCAAAATCGAAAGGATTCAGGGTGCCGGTGGCGCTGTCCTCGACCATGCCAATGGTGCCGCCGGTGTATATGACCAGGATGGATGAATTGCTGCTCATTCGGGGATGGATTATTTGGTAAGGTTATGGAGCTTAAAAAGATTCCTTGCGTTCTGGGTGGTGATGGCGGCGACCTCCGCCAGAGAGGCCCCGGTCAGTTCGGCCACCTGCCTTCCTATCAGGGGGATATAGGCGCTCTCGTTGCGCTTGCCGCGATGGGGCACAGGGCTCAGGTAAGGCGCATCGGTTTCGAGGATGAGGTGTTCAAGGCCCACTGCCTGAACTACCCTGGCCATACTGCTTTTTTTGTAGGTCACCACCCCGCCGATGCCCAGCAAGAAGCCCAGTTCGATGGCCTGGCGGGCTTGCTGTTCATCGCCGGGGAAGCAATGAAACACGCCCCTGAGCCCGCTTCCGCGGAAAGGCTCGAGGGCTTCAAATATCTCCTCCAGGGCTTGACGCGAATGGATCACAAGGGGCAGGTCGTATTGGATGGCCAGCTCTGCATGTCGCTGAAAAGCAATGACTTGCTCCTTGAAAAATGTCTTATCCCAATACAGGTCAATGCCTGTTTCGCCTACGGCTACAAAGCCGCCTTTGGCCAGCCAATGCTCCACCTCAGCCAGCTGCTGCCGGTAATCTTCTTTCACGGAAGTGGGATGCAGGGCCATCATGGGCAGGCAAAGGCCGGGGAAGGCTTCTGCGGCCAGCATCATCGGGCCGATGGTCGTTTGATCGACATTGGGCATCAGCAGAGGCATCACACCAGCCCCCACCGCACGGGCTATCATCTCCGGCCGGTCTTTATCAAATTCGGATAAATAAATATGTACGTGGGTGTCGATCCAGTTCATGGGGCAAAATTAGGATAAAAAACGGGATAAAACAGTCCCCGAAAGGGGGATTCAGAAACTTGAACCCATCCGGGGCAAGGTCAGCACAGAAAAAATTCGTATTATTGTCAGCCGTATAAACCCATACCCTGAAAAATATTTTGACACAACAATAAAACCAAACAAGATGAACGAAGAACTGAAGAAAGCCTCTGTAATCGGCCTGCGCGATGCGATGGGCCTGAAACCCGAAGAGACCCTGCTGATTGTGACCGATGAAATCAAGCGTGAGATCGGGCTTGCGCTGCACGAGGCGGGCAAGGAACTATGCAAGGAAAGTATGCTGATCGAGATCCGCTCGCGCGAGATCAACGGGCAGGAGCCCCCTGCCCCCGTGGCCGCGATGATGAAGATGGTGGATGTTGTGGTATGCCCCACGGCCAAGTCGCTGACCCACACCGACGCCCGCCGCGAGGCCGTAAAAGTTGGCGTGCGCGTGGGCACGATGCCCGGAATCACGGTCGATATTATGTCGCGCTGCCTCAATGCCGATTTCGATAAGATCGTCGACCTGACCAATTTCATTGCCGACCGCCTGGTAGGGGTGAAAACGATCAGGGTGGTGACTGAAAAGGGTACCGACATAACGATGCCGGTTGAAGGGCGCAAGATTATCCCCAGCACGGGCGTCCTCAGGAACAAGGGCGAAAGCGGCAACATGCCCTCGGGCGAGGTATACCTGGCGCCCATCGAAGGTCAGTCGAACGGCAAGGTCGTGATCGACGGATCGATGGCCGGCATCGGGATGATCAGCACCCCCATCACCGTGCAGGTGGTGGATGGCTTTGCCGAAGAGATCACCGGGGGCGAAGAAGCCCAGCGCCTCGTCGCCATGCTTAACAAGTCGGGACGCGATGCCCGCGCAGTGGCCGAGTTCGGCATCGGCACAAACTATAAAGCCATACTGACGGGGCAAATCCTGGAAGACGAAAAAGTGTTCGGCACCATTCACGTGGCCTTCGGCAATAACCTCACCATGGGAGGAACCATTGCCGTGAACAGCCACCTCGACGGGCTGGTCAAGGAGCCGGATGTTTATTTCGATGATGCGATGATAATGAAGAAAGGAAAACTGCTGAACTTCGAAGTTTAAAATAAAAAAAAAAATGAAAAATGAAGAATGTTCCCATTAGATCCATTCTTCATTTTTCATTTTTCACTTTACATTTAATTAAATTTTTCCTTCACTCCTTTCAGCATCACCTCGGTCATTCGTTCCAGGTCGAAGGTCGTTTTGAGCCCCCAGTCGTGGGTTGCAACGCTATCGTCAATGCTCTGGGGCCAGCTTTCAGCGATGGCCTGGCGGAAGTCGGGATTATAGTTTATTTCAAAACCAGGGATGTGTTTTTTAATGGATTCAGCCACTTCTTTTGGGCTGAAGCTGATGCCCGCCACATTGTAGCTTGAGCGCACGCTTATTTTTGCGTCATCGGCTTCCATCACGCCGATGGTGGCCTTGATGGCATCGTCCATAAACATCATAGGCAGGTAGGTATTTTCTTTCAGGAAACACTCATAATTGCCATTGCGGATGGCTTCGTAATAGATCTCCACGGCATAATCGGTGGTGCCGCCCCCGGCTTCAGTCTTGTAGCTGATGAGCCCGGGGTAACGTAGGCTGCGGCTTTCCACGCCATAGCGCTCGAAATAGTATTGCAACCAGCGTTCACCGGCCAGCTTGCTGATGCCGTACACCGTGTTGGGCTCCATCACGGTGAACTGGGGGGTGTTGACCCTGGGCGTGGTGGGGCCGAACACGGCGATGGAGCTGGGCCAGAAGATGCGCTTGAGGCTGAGCTCACGGGCCATCTCAAGCACGTTGAGCAAGCTCTCCATATTGATATGCCAGCTTGCCAGGGGCTTCTTCTCGGCGTTTCCCGAAAGGATGGCAGCCAGATGATAGATCTGGGTGATCTTGTTGCGGCTCACGGTGCCAAACAGGCGGTGGGTGTCGAGCACATCGAGGATTTCGAAGGGGCCGCCTTCAGTGATCTCTTTACTGGCAGGCTTGATATCGGTAGCCACCACGTTTTCGCCACCGTACAACTTGCGCAGTTCAAGAGTTAGCTCCGAGCCGATTTGACCGGCACATCCAATTACGAGAATCTTTTCCATGTGATGCGTTATTTGGGGTTGGGTGATTTTTGCGGCAAAGATAGGAAAACTGGGGAGATGGGAAAAGGGTGAGGATAGAAAAAGAGGGGTCGTTCTTGGCAGAATTGTCATTTTTGTCCTTGTTGCAGGGGTTGTATGGCTTGTATTGGTTGACGGGAAATGGGGCAAAAAAGCAAGGGTGGCTTGTTATGAAAATTTAGCTTGTTCAGCCAAGGCTTTTTCGCTATTTTTGCTGATTGTCTGCTAACACAAAAAGGATGGACAGTTTTATTGTTTCTGCAAGAAAATACAGGCCTGTAACATTTGATTCTGTTGTTGGTCAGAAGTCGATTACCAATACGCTGAAAAATGCCATTCGCAATGAGCACCTGGCCCAGGCCTTCCTGTTTACCGGGCCGCGCGGGGTGGGGAAAACCACCTGTGCCCGCATTCTTGCAAAAACCATCAACTGCGAGAACCTGAGCGAGAAGATAGAGGCCTGCGACCAGTGTGAGCCCTGCAAGGCCTTCAACGAATCGAGCGCCTTCAACGTCCATGAGCTGGATGCCGCCTCTAACAACTCGGTAGATGACATCCGCAAACTGGTGGACCAGGTGCGCATTCCCCCGCAGATCGGGAAATACAAGGTGTATATCATCGACGAGGTGCATATGCTCTCGCAGGCCGCCTTCAACGCTTTTTTGAAGACCCTGGAAGAGCCACCCAAATATGCCAAATTTATCCTGGCCACCACCGAGAAGCATAAGATCATCCCCACCATTCTTTCGCGTTGCCAGATCTTCGACTTTGCCCGCATCACCGTTGACGACATTGCCAAACACTTGCTTTACGTGGCAGAAAATGAAGGGGTCGAGGCCGAGCACAACGCCCTGCACATCATCGCCCAGAAAGCTGATGGCGCCCTGCGCGATGCCTTGTCTATCTTCGATCAAATGGTAAGCTTTTCGGGCAACCACCTGACATACAAGCAGGTGATCGAGAACCTCAATGTGCTCGATTACGATTATTACTTCAGGATCACCGATATGCTGCTGCAGGGACAATCGACGGAAATCCTGCTGCTGATCAATGAAATCATATACAAGGGCTTTGAAGGCTCAGAATTTCTGGGCGGCTTCGGCGAGCATTTGCGCAACCTGCTCATCAGCCAGAACCCGGCCACGGTGCAACTGATAGAAGTTAGCGACGACATTCGTGAGGAATACCTGAAACAGGCCAAGGCCTGCAGCCCTGAGTTCCTGCTGAAAGCCCTGGAGCTCAACACCCAGGCCGATCTGAACTACAAGGAAAGCAACAACAAACGCCTTACCCTTGAGCTGGCCTTACTGCAGATGGCAGCACTGATTAAAAAAAAAAGCCCTGAGCTGATTGAAGAAAAGCCTGCCTTGGTGGCTCCGGAGGAAAACCCAAAGAAGCCTGCAGCTACACCCATTGCAGAGGCACCCATCCCTTCATTCAAGGCAAAAGGTGCAGAGAAGCCCGTAACGGAACCCCTGCCCTCTTTTTCTGAAGCCCAGCGCGAAGAACCAGAGCCCACAGTACCCACACAGCCCATCATTGAGGAAAAGCCTGCCCCCCCCAGGCAAGCCTATCGCCCCCTAAGCCTAAAGATTCACGATGCTCCTGAACCCGAAGCTGAAGAGGAAGACCTTGAAGCCTTTGAAGAAGATCAGCCCCAGGATGACATTTCACTCAACACCTTTCTGGAGGTCTGGAAAACCCTGGCCGCCACCTTTCAGGGTGAGAGCCAAAGCCTGTATGTGGCCATGACCAATTACGAGCCCTCCATCAACCCCGCAGGGATGATCAGGCTTAGGGTCGACAATGCCATTCAGGAAAACCTGGTCTTCGAGCACAAGGCGGAATTGCTTGGATACCTGCGTAAAGAACTGAACAACTATGCCATCCAACTGGAAACCAACATCGTAGAAAATCAGCAACAGCAAAAAGTTTACCTTCCAAAAGAGAAACTGGAGAAATTCATTGAAAAAAATCCGGAAATTGACAGGCTTCGGAAAGATTTAGATCTCGATTTAATATATTAGTTACTTTATTTTTATAAATTTGCGACGTTTATCGGGATAAACCCAAAAAACAACCCAATAATTCACTATTGTTAACTTAATTCCAATCATGAAAAAGATCAGCTTAAGCATGCTATTAAGCATGATGTCACTGGTGCTGTTATCCTTCACCAGTCAGGGCCAGGGGATTCGTATTGATTTTACGGAATACACCCTTGACAACGGCCTCCATGTAATTCTGCACCAGGACAACACGACGCCCAATGTCGTGGTAAACATCATGTACCATGTTGGTGCAAAGAATGAGAACCCTAGTCGCACAGGTTTTGCGCACCTGTTTGAGCACCTGATGTTTGAAGGCACCAAAAACATCGGCCGCGGAGAATTCTCCGAGATCGTTGAAAAAGCAGGAGGAACCCTGAACGCAGGAACCAGCTTCGACTACACTCTTTATTATGTATTGCTTCCCTCAAATCAGCTTGAGCTTGGTCTCTGGCTGGAATCGGAGCGACTGCTGCACCCCAAGATTGACTCCATCGGCATCGCCACCCAAAAAAGCGTTGTCACAGAGGAGATGAAACAAACCCGCGACAACCAGCCTTACGGGCGACTGCTGCACGAAACCCTTAAAAGGGCTTACAGCGTTCACCCCTACCGCTCGGATATCATCGGCAAGGATGATCACGTGCGCAATGCCACCGATGAAGACATCATTAATTTCCACGATATGTTCTATGTGCCCAATAACGCTGTGCTGGTAGTTTCGGGCGACATTGACATTGAAGACACCAAAGGACTGGTTGCCAAGTATTTTGGCGATATTCCAAGGGGAAGCAAGGAAATATTCCGCCCCAGCGTGGTTGAGCCCTTCCGAACGGCTGAAATCCGCGATACTGTTTACGACAACGTTCAAATGCCCCTCATCATCCAGGCCTACCCCCTGCCTGCTCAGGGCACCAAAGACTATTACGCTATGGAGATGCTGAGCTCACTGCTTTCGAGTGGTCAAAGCAGCCGAATGTACCGCAGGCTGGTGGACGAAGAGCAAACCGCCCTGATGGTCAATTCCATTCCGCTTGGACTGGAAGATCCCGGTCTGAATATCGTAATGGCCTTCCCCAACATGGGTGTTGAACCCGAAGTGCTGGAAAATGGAATCAATGAAGAGCTGAATAAAGTTAAAAACGAACTGATCTCTGAGACAGAAATGCAGAAACTCAAAAACCAGTTTGAGAACCGTATGGTGAACAGCAATACTTCCATTGCCAGTAGAGCCAATAACCTGGCTAATTACCATACTTTTTACGGTGACGCCAACCGCATCAATACCGAGCTTGAAAATTACCTGGCGGTAACCCGCGAGGACATCAAGCGCGTGGCCAACGAATACCTTAGGGAAGAGCGCCGGGTGGTTCTGTATTATCTTCCCAAAGCTCAATAATTTAGCAACCATTGAAAGAATAATGATATGAAAAAGATTTTTTCGTTCCTGTTTTTAAGCCTTCTTATTGCATTCACGGTCAGCGCCCAGCTCGACCGCAGCCAGCGCCCCCAACCGGGTCCTGCCCCTGTAATTCAACTGGGAGATTTCGAAACCTTTAAACTTAGAAATGGCCTTCAGGTAATCGTAGTCGAAAACCACAAGGTTCCCGTGGTATCGTTTCAGCTTAGCCTCAATATTGACCCTGTCATGGAAGGCAATGCCAAGGGTTATGTGGATATGGCTGGTACCCTTATGAGCGAAGGCACCAAAACCCGCAGCAAACAACAAATAGCCGAGGAGATCGACTTCATCGGAGGAAACATCAGCACTTTCTCCACGGGTATGTATGCCTCTTCCCTGAAGCGGCATCAGGAAACCCTGCTGGGCCTTATGTCAGACATCCTGCTCAACCCCACTTTCCCCGAAGCGGAACTGCAGCGCAACATCACCCAGAGCAAATCGGCCCTTGAGGTCAGCCGCAATGAAGGTAACTTTATCGCAGGCAATGTTTCAAGGGTTGCTGCCTACGGAACCGACCACCCCTACGGTGAAATTACCACCCCTGAATCGCTGGATAACATCAACAGGGATTTGCTTGTGAATTATTATCAAACCTACTGGAAGCCCAATGTGGCTTACCTGGTCGTTGTGGGCGACATCAATAAAAAGGAAGCCAAGAAACTAGCCAAGAAATATTTTGGCAAATGGAAAAAAGGCAATGTTCCTGAAATGAATTATCCCACGCCTGTTGCCCCTGAAGGAAACAGGGTGGCTATGGGCAATCGTTCGGGTGCCGTCCAATCTATGGTTTATGTTACCTATCCCGTAGCGTTTACCCCCGGCAACCCTGATGCCATCAAAGCCAGCGTGATGAACTCCATTCTTGGCGGCGGTGTTTTCTCAGGACGCCTGATGCAGAACCTGCGCGAAGACAAGGGCTATACCTATGGCGCCCGCTCAAACCTCTCGACGGATGAACTGATCGGACGCTTTACCGCCAGCACTGAGGTAAGGAACAGCGTCACCGACAGTACGGTAGTGGAAATTCTGGGCGAGATGAGACGCCTGGTCAATGAGCCTGTCACAGAAGAAAGCCTGCAACTGGTAAAGAATTTTATGAGCGGAAGCTTCGCCCGCTCGCTGGAAAGCCCCCGCACCATCGCCAACTTCGCCCTCAACATCCAGCGCTATAACCTCCCCGAGGACTATTACGCCAGGTACTTGGAAAACCTGGAAGCAGTGACTGTTGCCGACGTACAGGCCATGGCCGCAAAATACCTCAAGCCCAACAACGCCAACATTGTGGTTGCCGGCAACCGCGACGAAGTGGCAGAGAACCTCCAAAAGTTCAGCAGTACAGGCACCGTTGAATTCTTTGACGCCTTTGGCCGCCCCGTGGAAGCACCCAAGGCCGTCACAGGTGAAGTCAACGCCGAACAGGTCATTGCTGCCTATGTTACTGCCATTGGCGGCTATAACAGGGTTAAAGCCGTTGAAGACCTTACCATGAACATGACTGCCAGCATGCAGGGAATGACCATCGAGGCAGTCAACAAGCAAAAGGCACCTGATATGTTCTATTCAACCCTCAGCATGGGTGGAAACATCATCCAGAAGCAGGTTTACGATGGCAGCCGCGGAAAGGTCAGCGCCATGGGCCAGTCACAGGAAATTACAGGCGAAGCCCTTAACGAACTCAAACTTCAGGCCGTGTTGTTCCCTGAACTGCGCTATGGAGAGCTGGGATACCAAATGGAATTGACCGGCATTGAAGACCTGGAAGGAGTGGAGGCCTACCGCATCCGCTTCACAAGCCCCAATGGATCGGTGCGCAACGAATATTTCAGCGTGGATAACGGCCTGCGTTTAAGCACCCAGATCAGCCAGGAATCCCCCATGGGATCCATGACCGTAGTGACCAACTACAGCGATTACCGCGAGGTGAACGGGATCATGTTCCCCTTCAGCATCAAACAACAGCTCGGACCCCAAATGCTCGACATGAAAGTGACCAGCATCGAGGTCAATTCAGGTCTGGACAATGATGCATTCCTGATTGACTAATCCTGGAATGAAAACATTCAAAAGCGTCCCGAAACACGGGGCGCTTTTTTTTATGCTAGGACGCGGGCATTGTTTTTGAAGAAAGCGTTTATCTTTATACCTTTGAATCACAACCCGCTGCCTTCTATGGCAACAAAAGCGTTATTCCATGGCAGACAAAAAGAAGAGCCTGAGTGAATGGATCCTTAAGGGGGTTCGTTTCCTGGAAAAGGACATCTGGCAGATTCCCCTGCGTGAGCTTCCCCGCGGAAAATTCATCCTCATCAAGCATCTCAGGATCCTGATGCTGGCCTTGAGGGGCTTCAACGAAGACAAGGTGTCGATGCGGGCCTCTGCCCTCACCTATTACACCCTCTTCAGCATCGTACCCGTGGTAGGTCTGGCATTTGGCATCGCAAAAGGGTTTGGCCTCGAGGCCTACCTCGAACGACAACTGGCCGCAGCCCTGTCGGGGCGGGAAGAGGTGCTCCACTGGATCCTGAGCTTCTCAAAATCCATACTGCAAACCACCAGCGGAGGCGTGGTGGCGGGCGTGGGCCTGGCCATCCTGCTCTATACCATCTTTCAGGTCATGCGCAATATCGAGCTTTCCTTCAACGACATCTGGCAGGTGAACAAAC